>CAZZCT010000062.1:0-25608 GCA_964652365.1 uncultured Lentisphaerales bacterium | reverse complement strand
TCTGCGGGGGCCTTCCGCTCCCCCTCGCTCATCAACTCTCGCAGTTTAGGGGCCGTTCGTCGCGCTGGCCGCGTCAGCCTGAGGCAGGTTAAACTCCGTCGGGTAGATGAGCTCGGTCGCCCCCTTCACGACGGCCTCCTGGCCCGTCTTGGTGATGACCGAGGGCGCCGCCAACAGTTCGCCGCAACCGTTGGTCCAGAGCGCGGTCAGCTTCTCGATGGTGATCCCGCTGACCGCCACGCGGGCAATGTTGGTCAGATCGAAGGAGACGAACTGCAGATCGATCTGAATTTCCGGCGTCACGCAACCGCCGTTTGTCATGATCTGCCCAATGTCGTCGAGGTTCTTGCGGGTGTTGCAGACAACCAGCCTCTCGACGGCGCTGCTGTACCGGACTGACGACCCGGACGGCCAGGCTATGCCCAAGTCCGAGAGGAAATCGACCATGGTCCGCTCGACGCGGGTGGCGCAGTTCGGAACAGTTGCGCGCGCGCGAACGACGTTCGTGGTGTTCGCCACATCGGCGGCGAGTGCGCCGAGGTGCGGGAGGAAGCTCCGCGGCAAGAAGTACCCCCGCGTCTCGAGCGGCACGTCGGAAGCGGCCTCGGTCTGCGCCGCAGCCAGGTGCGCACCGCCGCCGGCAGCCATCAGCAGGAGCAGCAGGAATGGTTGCATGCGTTTCATGGGAACCTCCATCTCCGGCCGCACCGCCGGCGTGGTTATGGAATGACACCGCGTTGTGTTTTGACGGTAGGGCGAGGTGGTGGCGGAGTCAATGTGAAAGCAGAGCTCGTCCGTAACTTGAACCTGGAAACGGGAAAGAGATAAAGACCGGAGACGAAGATTGAAGACAACGACGGAGTGCGGAATCTTTGTCGTGTGTCGTTGTCTTGGTCTTTGTCTGTGAATACGTCAATCAAACCTCAGAATGTCGAAGTCAATCCCATCCCTTCATGATTCGGACCTCATGATTCGTCAATCTGCGGTTCAGGTGCTCCAACGGCGAAAAAAGTTACCCCCTCGTTTGTTCGCGGCGCCACCGCGCGGAAGGCTCGTCCGTAACTTGAAGTTGTTGTCCGCAGATTTCGCAGATTACGCTTCAGCCTGCGGTTGGGCGTTGGCCAACCGGGTGCCCCAAGGGCCTGGGGCACCCCTACCCATCGGGACGCACGTCGGGCCGACGTGCGCCACAGGGCGAGCGTATCGCGACTCGCAGATTCACTGTCCGCTCGCGCGCGCCCGTTTCACCCGATGCGCTCGGCGCGCAGGATCACGGGCGAGCCGGCCAGGGCCGTGAGACCGATACCGCGGCCGGCTGCCTCCAGGACGCGCGACAGGGGCGCGCATTTCAGGCCGCGGTGCAGGGCCATTGGCAGGCAGAATTGGGACTGGCGCCGCACGATCCGGTAGCCGGCAGCGGTGAAGGCTTCGGCCACCTGTCGGTGTGTAAAGAGCGTCCAGGTGCGGGTGTTTTTCTCCAGACGTTTTTTGGCCCCGAAGAGCGCCGGCGCAATCGCATTCACGCTCTGACTGGTGGGGTAATCCACCACCACCGGGCCGCGGCTGACGCGACAGAGCTCGGAGACCAGGTCGCGCCAATGGCCGCAATGGGTCAGCAGGCGGAAGCAGATCGCGGCGTCGAAGCTCCGTGGCTCGAACGGCAGCGCCAGCACGTCGCCCACCGCAAACTGGCAGCGCCCACCCTCCAGCAACCCCTCGAGGCGGTGCCGGCAGATTGGCGCACTGCCCAGCACGGTCACCTGGCAGCCGTCTGCGCACAGCGGCGCGGCCAGTTGGCCGTGGCCGCCGCCCACGTCCAGCACCCGGTCGCCCGACCGCGCCCGCAGAAGATTGCGCGTGAGGCGCGTCTGCACCGCCAGCATCCAGGCGCCGGTGGCGCCGGCGAAGCGTGTGGCGTAGTCATCATTGGAAGTCTCGATATCCGCGGTCTCGCGAAAACGCGGAGCGTCAGCAGGTGCGCTCTCAGTCATGACCGAAGCATAGGAGAGGTGCGGCGGCGGCGTCAATGGCGGCCGTCACCTCGGCCGCCGACCGGGAGGCCCCCCTGCCGGCTGGATCTCACACCGCTCCAGCCAGTAGCCGCCAACGTCCGCCCGCACAGGCCGAGCAGGGCCAGCAGGCACAGCCCGAGATCGCGCCGGCCACCGCGGTAACGCGAGACCACAGGACCGAGTCGCTCCGTGACAGCGAACAGTCGTTTCAGACCGAGCTATACTGCCCCGCCGGGACGCCACAGCCCATCCGGTCAAACCCCAGTCCGGCCCGCGAACATGCTTAGTACGCCGAGCCTCCCATGGAGTGGGCGTGCGTCAAGCGCCGCGGGGTGCGAGCCGTCGGGCTTGCGCCCCGGCCGAGTCTGTGCTATTCACCGCACCTGCTTGCAGCCCGATGGTGCAGGCGGAGAGTAGGGCCGCGAACGTGAGCGAACGGGAGTCCTTCATTGCCCTGAACCAGGTTGCGGGGCTGGGGCCGATCACGGTGTCGCGACTGGTTGAAGCCATGGGTTCAGCCAGCGCGATCCGGCAGGCCGCAGCCGCGGACCTGCAGGCCGTGCGCGGCGTGGGCCGCGACCGCGCCGCGCAGATCCGGCGCGAGCTGGAGGCAGCCGATCCCGCGGCCGAACTGGCGCGGGCGGCTGAACTGGGTGTCACGCTGCTGACCTGGGCGGACGCCGCCTACCCGGCCCAGCTCAAGGCGATCGCCGATCCGCCGCTGGTGCTCTACGTGCGCGGCGACGCGACGGCGTTGCGCGGACCGGGGGTGGCGGTAGTCGGCACGCGCCACCCGACCGTGTACGGCCGCGAGGCGTCGCGGCGTATGGCCTATCAGTTGGCCGCGGCCGGCTATGTGGTGGTCAGCGGCCTGGCGCATGGCATCGACACCGAGGCCCATCGCGGTGCGGTGCAGGCCAAGGGACGCACCGTGGCGGTGCTGGGAGGCGCGCTGGACCGCCTGTACCCGGCCGACAACGAGGGGCTGGCGGCCGAGATGACCGCGGCCGGCGGCGCCGTGGTGAGCGAGTTTCCGTTCGGCCGGGCGCCGGACCGCCAGACGTTTCCGATGCGGAACCGGGTGGTCAGCGGGCTGTCGCGCGGGGTGTTGGTGATCGAAGCGCCGGTTCACAGCGGCACGCTGATCACGGTCAGCCAGGCCCTGGATCAGGGCCGCAGCGTGATGGCGCTGCCGGGCCGGGTCGATTCGCCCGCCTCGTGCGGGTGTCACGACCTGATCCGCGCCGGCGCGCGACTGGTGGTCGATGCCGAGCAGGTGATCGAGGAGCTGCAGGAGCTGCTGCCGACGCGGCCCGTGCCGCGCGACGCGGCGCCGGTCGAAACCGAACCGGTGGCCGTGGCAATGCCGCCGGCCGGGCCGGAGGAGCAGCGCCTGCTCGCGGAGTTGAGCGACGAGCCGGTCCACGTGGACAGCCTGGTCCGGGCGACCGGGCTGCCGGCCGGCCGCGTCAATGCGCTGCTGGTGGGTCTGCAGATCAAGCGCCGCGTGCGGCTGTTGCCGGGCGGACTGGTGAAGAAAATGAAGTAGGCGCGCGCCGCGCGGCGCAGACCGAAGGAAAGACGAGCATGGCGAAGAATCTGGTGATTGTGGAATCCCCGGCCAAGGCCAAGACCATCGGCAAGATCCTGGGCGCCGACTTTGAGGTCAAGTCCTCCGTGGGGCATGTGCGCGACCTGCCGCAAAAGTCGTTGGGCGTTGACGTCGAGCACGACTTCGCCCCCAAGTACGTGCAGGTGCCCGGCAAGGGCAAGGTGATCGATGAACTGCGGCAGGCCGCCAAAAACTGCGAGGCGATCTACCTCGCGCCCGATCCGGACCGCGAGGGTGAGGCGATCGCCTGGCACCTGCGCGAACTGCTGGCCAGCGCCATCCGCGGCAAGCCGGTGCACCGGGTGCAGTACAACGAGATCACGCCCCGGGCCGTGCGGGAAGCCTTTGAGCATCCCGGCGAGATCAACCAGCACCGCGTCGACGCCCAGCAGGCGCGCCGCGTGCTCGACCGCATCGTGGGTTACACCGTCAGCCCGATGCTATGGCGGCGCGTCAAGCGCGGCCTGAGCGCCGGCCGAGTGCAGTCGGTGGCCCTGCGGCTGGTGTGCGAGCGCGAGCGCCTGATCCGTGCCTTCGTGCCCGAGGAGTACTGGGTGCTGGGGGCCGCGGTCCGCAAGCAGGTCGCCCCCACCGACCCGTTCACCGTGCGCCTGGTGCGCATCGACGGCAAGAAGGCCGACCTGCGTTCGGGCGACGTGACCCGCGCCGCGCTGGCCGATCTGGAAGGCCGCGAACTGCGCGTGGCCGACCTGCGCACGCGCACGGTCACCCGGCGCGCGCTGGCGCCCTTCATCACCAGCACGCTGCAGCAGGCCGCCTCGACCTTCTGCGGCTTTGCGCCCAACCGCACCATGAGCCTGGCGCAGAAGCTCTACGAAGGCGTCGACCTCGGCCAGGGCGGCCCCATCGGTTTGATCACCTACATGCGTACCGATTCCGTGTCGGTCTCGCGCGACGCCCAAACCGCCGCGCGCGACTTCATTATCGCCCAGTACGGCGCCGACTACTACCCCGAAACGCCGACCATCTACCGCAGCCGCTCAGGCGCCCAGGAGGCCCATGAGGCGGTGCGGCCCACAGACGTGGAGCGGACCCCCGAGAGCCTGTCCGGCGTGTTGGACCCGCCAGCGCTCAAGCTCTATGACCTGATCTGGCGCCGCTTCCTGTCCAGCCAGATGGTGCCGGCCCGCATTGAGCAACTGACGGCCGTGATCGAGTCCGTGCCGCCGCCGCCCCAGGAGCACGCCTACGAGTTCAGCGCCTCGGCGTCCCAGGTCCTCTTCCCCGGCTTTCTCAAGGTCATGGCGCTGGAGCTCAAGCGGCCCCGCGAGACCGAGCCCGGCGAGGCCGACGAAACCGACGAGGTCGAACGCCTGCCACCGCTGGTCAAGGGCGAACCGCTGAGCCTGGTCGAGTGGACCAGCGAACGCAAGGAAACCAAGCCGCCGGCGCGCTTCAGCGAAGCCGCGCTGGTACGCGAACTCGAGGCCAACGGCGTCGGACGCCCCAGCACCTACGCGGCGATCCTGGACACGCTGCTGCAGCGCGAGTACGTCACGCGCGAGAAGCGCACGCTCATGCCCACGGACCTGGGCTTGCAGGTGTGCGACCTGCTGGTGGCCAAGCTCAGCGCCCTCTTCGACGTGGGCTTCACGGCCGCCATGGAGGAGTCGCTCGACACGATCGAGGCGGGGGGCGTCGAGTGGACCGCCATGCTGCGCGACTTCTACGGCCGCTTCCAGACCTGGATGGAACAGGCCAAGGAGCCGGCCGCCGACATGGTCAAGGTCGAAGCGGTGCTCGCGCAATTGGAGCGGGTGCAGCAGTGGTCGCCGGGCTTCAAACGCGGCAAGCGCACCTTCAGCGATGCCGACTTCGTGGTCTCGATGCGCGAGCAGATCGCGACCGGCGAGCGGCCCGTAAGCGAGCGCCAGCTCGAGACGCTCGTCAAGATGGCCCTGCGCTACCGCGCCCAACTGCCCGAGATCGAGGAGTTGGCCCGGGCTCAGGGCTTTGGCGAGCTGATCGACAGCCACACCACCCTGCCGCCGCGGCCCAGCACCCTGCGCAAGTTCGAGGTGCTGCGCCCCCTGGCGCTCGACGAGTCGCCGCGCCGGTTCATCGACTCGCTGGCCGAGCAGGCGGCGGCTGGCCGCCGTCTGAGCGAAGCCCAGGTCCGGGCCCTGGACCGGATCGTGGCCTCGCAGGCCGCGCAGATCCCCGACTTCGAGAAACTGCGCGCCGAACTGGAGCTGGAGTCGTTGCCGCCGGAGGCCACCGAGCCCGACACCGAGAGCGCCGGGTTGCTGGAGGTCCTGCGGCGTGTCACCCAGTGGCGCGCTCCGACCAAGCGCGGCAAGATGGTCTTCGACGACAGCAAGTTCTTCACCAGCGTGGCCACCCAGTTCGAACGCAAGGGCGCCCTCTCGCCGCGCCAGCGCGCGGCCCTCAAGAAGATGATCCTGCGCTACCGCGACCAGTTCACGGACTTCGACCAGCTGGTGGAACGGCTCGGGCTGCGCACCGCCGCCAAGCCCGATGCGCCGCGCGAGCCGCCACCCGCCAAGCCGGAGGAGTGAGCGCACCTGTCGTGGTCCGGTAGGCGGGGGTCAGACCCTTGACCCCCGCTCACACACGGGCGGGTCAAGGGTCTGGCCACGCCCCTACTGCTCCGTACTGTCGCTGGCGTCAACCCGATCCGCAACGTCCAGGTCTTCCACGAGGCTATTTGCACCTTCAGGTCCGACCGAGGGCCGAGGCAAAACACCGCCGCCTCCTCTTCCTCGGAGGACGATGCGGTCATAGTTGTCCCGGCTTTGTTCGAGCACTCTTCCATCAACATACAGCAAGAGACCATACCCTCCTCTGCCAGGCCCCCGATGATGCTTGGGACTGCAAACAGCAAGGACTGTGTCGGCTGGATCATTTGTCGTGCGGCCGCGCACTAAGCCATAGGCTGTCCAGGCGTCGACCGGCGTATTGGGCAGCGATCGAACCCCTGCACCCGGACACCTGAACAACTCCGCCTTGAAGCCGGAAAGATCGCGCATCGAGTTGAAGTTCGTCGGAAAGCACCCTTGATGCGTGTCGGCATAGGTCTGAGCGAGTCGCCCAATGTTCCAGAGATTGGACCTGCACTTCGCAATGTGACCGACAGACTGAACTGTCCTTGTAAAAGGAAGCACAACCACCGCCAACAGCATGACCGCGCCCACAGTAAACCCCATTCTCACTGCCGTGTCATACACACTCATACAGTATCCTCCAATGGCGGGATGTCCCCAGCCGCACCGGACAGGCGGTAAGACGCACCACAGATGCAGACGCTGTGGTGGCGCACGTCGGCCCGACGTGCGTCGCACACTGAGGCGGGGTTGTCCGCGCGGGCGGCCCGCCGGGCACCAGCGCACACGGGTACGCAAGTGCGGGCGCGCGGTCAGTCGCAAGCCGGTTCCGCCAGCCAACGCCGGACCGCGTCCCACGTGGCGGGCGTGACGGCCTGGAAGTTCCAGAAGACCAGACCCGGCACACCGAGTGCGTCGACGGTCGCCAGGTGCGCGGTCGTGCTGCGCTCGTCCGACGCGAAGAAGAGATGCGGCCGGTTGCCGGCGTCCGCATACCGGTAGGCGTGCACCTCCTCATACGGCAGCCAGAGGCACTCGGGGGGCTGACCCGCGGGAACCGGCGGCAGCGGGGCGTAAATCTGGGAGCCCTTGCCGTTCGGGGTCATCTCATAGTCGTTGCCATACGCCGGCAACGCCATGCGCAGTTTCGCCCGCGGCGCCCGCGCCAGCCAGTAACGCATGGAGTCGCGCGCCCAGGGCGCCGTGCTGGCCGGCCCCAGGCCCACGTGCGGGGCGATCGCGGACCACTCGGCGTGCAGGCCAAGCGCCATGTGGAGGTCATAGCACATGACCTCGATCTGGTCGCAGACCCGACCCATCACCTCCGGGTCGTAGAAGAAGTCCGCCAGCGCCTCGGGCCGAGGCGGCGCAAAGGCGGTCGTGGCCAGACGCTTACCGTCGCGGTGCAGGGCGTCGGCGAGCATCCGCAGCAGCTCGTTGAAGGGCTCGCGCCACGTGGCCGGCAGGGCCATGAAGTCCAGGTCCACGCCGTCGAAGCCCGCTTCGCGGCAGACCTGCCGGCACGCGGCGACGGTCGCATCGCGGCTGGCCGGCGTGTCGAACTGCCCCTGCGCGCCCGGCACCAGCCGGTAGACCGTCAGCCCCATCCGCCGACAGTCTGCGACGAACTCCGGCGGCGGCAACGCACCGCACACGCTGATGGAAGTGAGCAGGTCGGCCACGGGCCGCAGGTCGTCGGCCGAACGGCCCGGCTGGTAGTCGTACCACGCCGATACCAGCTTACGTGCCTTCGGAGCCGGCGCCGGTGGCCGCGTCAGGCAGCCGGCGGCCAGGAACAGAGCCGCCACAAGCAGAACCGTAGGTCCTCGTGACGTCATGGAATGGATCCTGAAGCGCTCCGCGGACGGCAGTCGGCAACACGTGCCGCCGGCGCTCCTGCCTTGCAGCCGTTCATCAACCTACTTGTCCGATATGAGGGCAGCGTACGCCTCCCGATCGGATGAGGTCAAGAGAATCGAGGCGATAGCCGATGGGGATTGCGGAAGGAGACCTCGGCAGCATTGCGAACATGCGCGCCTTGGCGTAACATGCCGGCGTTCGATCACACGCCGGGAGCCAAGCCACATGTCGCGAACCGAACTGGAGCGCCTGCTGTCCAAGGCCCCGTCGCTGCGACTCGCCGTGCTGGGCGACTTTTGCCTGGACGCCTACTGGGACCTCGACGCCACCCGCTCCGAACGCTCCGTCGAAACCGGGCTGCCGACGAACGCCGTGCGTCACCAACGGTATGCACTGGGCGGCGCCGGCAACGTGGTCATGAATCTGCGCACCCTGGGCGTGGGCCACGTGTCCGCCGGCGGCGTGATCGGCCCGGATCCCTTCGGCACCCAGATGCAGTCGCTGCTGCGCGCCACCGAGATCGACACCGCGGGACTGCTGTGCCAGCCGGCCGACTGGTCGACCCACGTCTACCTCAAGCCGTTGCACGACCAGTCCGAAGGATCGCGCTTCGACTGTGGCAACTTCAACGTGCTGGCCGCGGCGACCGCCGACGCGCTGATCGCGTGGCTGGCGCGCGAGCTGGCACATGTCCACGCCGTGATCCTGAACGAACAGGTGCTCCACGGCCTGCACGCCTGCACGCGCCTGCAGGCCGGCCTGGCCACGCTCATCGCCCGCCATCCAGCCACCCCCTTCCTGCTCGACAGCCGCCACCTCAGCGACTGCTACGACGGAACCATCCGCAAGATCAATGGTCACGAGGCCCTGCGCCTGTGCGGAGTCGAGCGCCCGGCCGGCGAACTCGTGCTGCTCGGCGAGGCGCGCCAGGCCGCTACGACCCTCCAGGCGCGCTGGCGCCAGCCGGTGTTCGTGACCCGCGGGGCGCGCGGCTTGCTGCTGTGCGATGCCACCGGCATCCAGGAGGTGCCCGGGCTGCAGATCGTGGGCCGCGTCGATCCCGTGGGCGCCGGCGACAGCCTGCTGGCCGGGCTGGCCGTGGGCCTGGCCGCCGGCGGCGACAGGCTCCAGGCGGCCACGCTGGGCAACTTCGTGGCCGGCGTCACCGTGCAGAAGCTCTTCCAGACCGGCACCGCCTCGCCCGACGAAGTGCTCGCGATCGGCCGCGACCCGGATTACGTCTACCGTCCGGAACTCGCCGAGGATCCGCGCCAGGCGCGCTTCGCGGAGGATTCCGACATCGAAGTCGTCTCCGATTGGCCGGCCGCACGCCGCCTGACGCACGCGATCTTCGACCATGACGGCACGATTTCGACCCTGCGCCAGGGCTGGGAGCAGGTCATGGAGCCGGTCATGGTCCACGCCATGCTCGGCCCGCGCTATGCCGACGCGGACGAGTCCCTTTACCACCGGACCGTCGCCCGCGTGCGTGAGTTTATCGACAAGACCACCGGACTCCAGACCCTGACGCAGATGGAGGGCCTGGTGGCGATGGTGCAGGCGGGCGGTTGCGTGCCGGCGGAGGAGATCTGCGACGCGGCCGGCTACAAGGCCATTTATCTGCAGGCCCTGATGACCCGGGTGCGCCAGCGTCTGGCCAAGCTGGCGCGCGGCGAGTTGGCGACGGACGACTTCACCGTGAAGGGCGCGGTACCCTTTCTGCACCGCCTGCACGCCGCCGGCGTCCGGCTCTGCCTGGCCAGCGGCACCGACCAGGCGGACGTGCGCGCCGAAGCCGCCGCGCTGGGGTATGCGCACCTGTTCGAGGATCGCATCCACGGCGCCGAGGCCGGGGTCCGGACCGAAGCCAAGAAGCGCGTGCTCGAACGCATCCTGGCCTCGATCGGTCCGGCCGCAGGCGGGCAGGTCGTGGCCTTCGGCGACGGTCCGGTGGAGATCCGCGAGACCCACAAGGTGGGCGGACTGGCAGTGGGTGTCGCCAGCGACGAGGTGCGGCGCTTCGGTCTCGATGCCAGTAGACGCGCCCGCCTGATCCGCGCCGGTGCCGACCTGATCGTGCCGGACTTCTCGCAGGGCCAGCGCCTGTGGACGCTGCTGGCAGGCGGCGGGGCGAAAAGCGCAGCAGGCGCCCGGCGACTCTGTTCGCCGGACGCGCCGGCCGGCATCCGGTCGCATTGACGGCTCGCGGGGACGCTCACCCTCCCATGGTGAGGCAAGCGGACGCGGAAACCCCTGGAGGGCGAGCGTCCCCACGAGCCGAATGGGGAGTCTGCAAGGGTCTCGTCGATTGGCTCACTGGGCGCAACCTACCGGATCGTAAAGTCCCGGAACGGACTGCCGCCGGGTTCGGTGGCAGCGGTCACGCGGCTGACACGAGCCCAGTCCGGCCCCCTGGCACACCAGGCACGCAGCGCCGCTACGGCATCCTCCGGCCCCTCGGCCATCAGTTCGACGCTGCCATCGGCGCAGTTGCGCACCCAGCCGGTCAGGCCCAGGGCGCGGGCCTGGCGGCAACAGGCGTAGCGGAAGCCCACGCCCTGCACCTGGCCGAACACGTGGATGTGCTGTCGGATGGGCATCGGAATGCCAAGAGTCCTCATTTCGGTTGCGGGCACAGCCCGCCTCAGATTTCTCGGAACGAGAAATCTAGAGCGTGTGCACCAGCAGGCCCGAGCGCAGCTTGGGTTCGAACCAGGTGCTCTTGGGCGGCATGATCTGGCCGGCGTCGGCAATCTCCATCATCTGCGCCACGGTCACGGGGCTCATGGCAAAGGCCACGGCCACCTGGCCGCGGTCGACGCGGACGACCAGATCGTCCGTGCCGCGAATGCCACCCACGAAGGAGATGCGCGTACTGGTGCGGGGATCGTCGATTCCCAGCAGCGGCGCCAGCAAGCTCTGTTGCAGCACACTGACGTCCAGGCGTCCAACCGGATCGGCGGCCTGGGCCGCCCAGGCCAGGCGGTACCAACGCCCGGCCAGGTACATGTATGCCTGGCGTGAGGTTGCGGCTCCGGGTGCGGTTACGGGGGTGACCTCGAAGCGCGCGGCCACCTGATCGAGGAAGCCTTCCGCGGTCCGGCCGTTCAAGTCGTGCACGCAGCGGTTGTAGGGCAGAATGCGCAACTGCGTGGCCGGAAAGAGGACGGCCAGAAACCAGTTGTACTCCTCCTGACCGGTGTGGTGCGGGTTGGCGCGCCGCAGCGTCTGGCCGGCCCGCGCGGCGGCAGCCGCCCGGTGGTGGCCGTCCGCCACGTAGGCCACGGGCACGGCCCGGAAGGCGGCGGTCCACGTGGCCGGATCACCGGTCACGGTCCAGACCGTATGCCGGATCCCGTCGGGGGCCGTGAAATCGTAGAGCGGCGCCGTGGCCAGCACCGCCGCCACCTGGCGGTCGATGGCGGGGGCGTCACGGTAGGTCAAGAAGACCGGACCAGAGTTGGCGCGCAGTTCGAGCACGTGGCGGGTGCGGTCGTCCTCCTTGTCCTGGCGCGTCTTCTCATGCTTGCGGATCACGTCGGCCTGGTAGTCGTCGATATGGCAGCAGGCGACCAGCCCGACCTGCGCGTGCTGGCCCATGACCTGACGGTACAGGTAGAGGCGCTCGCCGGTCTCGCGGATCAGCACGCCGCGCGACTGAAGTGCTGCCAGCGCCCGGGCGCCCTGGGCATAGACTTCATCGGCATAGGGCGGCGTACCGTCGGGCAGGTCGATCTCCGGCCGCGACACGTGCAGGAAACTCTCGGGGTTGCCGGCTGCCAGGACCCTGGCCTCGGCGGTGTCGACCACGTCGTAGGGCACGGCCGCCACCTGGGCGGCGCGCGACGGGGTGGGACGTAGAGCAGCAAACGGCTTGATCTGCATGGCAACCTCGTGAGACCAGGAAGACCCGTGTGTGCGCAGGCACCCGCCCGCGCCCTCCGCACGCCTTGGCGAAGCGGAACGGGGGGCAGTTTCAGGTGTCGGGCCGCGCGTGTCAACGCGCAACGCGCGGCCGAACCGGCCGCGCGGCTGCGCCGTGAACAAACGAGGGGGTAACTCTCTTTCGCTGCAGGACATTCTGCGGTTTGATTGACGGATTTACAGACAAAGACCAAAGACAACGACACACGACAAAGATTCCGCACTCCGTCGTTGTCTTCAATCTTCGGCTCCGGTCTTTGTCTCGTGCCTGCCTCCAGTCGAACTGCGACAAAATGTCCAAGTTATGGACGAGCCTGCCGCCCGCGGAGCGGGAACAAACGAAGGGGGTAACTCCTCAAGTTGAGAGTTGAGAGTTGAACGTTGGAAGTTGAACGTTCAAAGCTCAACGTTCAACGTTCAACGTTCAAGTTATAGGCAAGCCCGGCCCTCCATATGCCAGGCATGAAGCGCGCAGGGGCGACCTTGTGTCCCCAGAGAGCGGGAGATGGCGCGCGCCCGATGCGTCACCGAACCCGCCGGCGCGTTCGGCCCACACGCAGCAACTCTTCGACATCGATGCGATCCTTGGGGCGTCCAGCCTCCCGCTTGGCGCGGAGCAGGGCGCGCCGGCTGACAACCCGGATCGTATGCCCCCACAGGCGGGCCCGCACCAGGTCGCGAAAGACCGACGCGGCCGGCTCGGATGAAATCGACGTCAGGAGGTCGATCTGGTTGGGTTGCACACCGAGCGTCACAGCCGCTCCCGCGCGCGTGAACGCGTCTTCCGGTATCCCGGCGTCGCCGAACCCGAAGTCTGCCAGTGCACGCATGACCCGCCGGGCGTTCCCGAGAGACGGGTAGATCAGCAGGTCCAGGTCAAGGGTCGTGCGGATGAACCCGTGGTAGGTCACGGCGAAGCCGCCGCAGATTGCGAACCGCACCCGATGGCGCACGAGGAGCCCCAGCAGATCCCGCATGTCCGGCGAGACGTCCTGCATGGCCGGCTGAGCCGCCGTCCGCAACCGCGCTACCCGGTCAGCGGGCACGGCGATCCTTGGGGCCCGCGGTCGCCAGCGACCGCAGGCTCACGACGCCCGATCCACGGATGGGCCGCGCCACGCCCGCGAACTGCCGGTCGCGGAGCCGGATCAGACACATCAGGCGTTCGTTGGGCGACATGGCCAGCACGTCCGCGCGCCGGAATCCGTCCTGGTCTGAAAGGCCCCCGATTCTTACGCTCCTGGTCATCATAGGCGTACCCGATGCCTTCTGACTCTATCGGCCAGCAGCGCGCGCGTCAAGCGACCAGCAATCACCCGCCTCGCACGGCCGCCAGTTGGGCCGCGCACTCGATCGCGGCCGCCAGGCTGGCAGGCGATGCCATGCCGCGCCAGGCAAGGTCGTAGGCGGTGCCATGGTCCGGCGAGGTCCGCACAATCGGCAGGCCCAGAGTCACGTTGACGCCGGTATCGAAAGCCAGCATTTTGAAGGGAATCAGCCCCTGATCGTGGTACATCGCGACATAGGCCGCGAAGCGCCCCCGGTGGGCTGGCACAAAGGTGGTGTCGGGAACCAACGGCCCGTGGACGTCGAGCCCCTCCCGGCGCGCGGCGGCGATCGCCGGCACGATGATCCGCGACTCCTCGTCGCCGATGAGCCCCTCCTCGCCGGCATGCGGATTGAGCGCCAGCACCCCCACGCTCGGCCGGGGCTGCGCCGCAGTCTGCCGTGCCGCAGCGGTCATTCGAATCGTGGTGAGAATCCGATCCAGCGTCAGCGCCGTCGGCACGGCGGCCAGCGGCAGATGGATAGTGACCAGCCCGACCACCAGATCGGGGCTGTAGAACAGCATCCGCACCTCGGGGCTGCCGGTGAGTTCGGCGAGCAGCTCGGTGTGCCCGGGGTGCCGGCAACCGGCCAGACTGAGAGCCTTCTTGCTGACCGGACCCGTGACCACGGCCTCGAGGCGTCCGGCCATGGCGTCCGAGACCGCCGCACGGATCCAACCCAGCGCCAGACGACCACCGGCCGCATCGGCCCGTCCAGGCTCGATCCCGGCGACATCGGCGGCGGCGCCAGCCTCTTGCAGGCCGACGGCGTCGAGGCCGTCGGGCCAGGGTATGCCGGTAGCGACGGACACGCGCCGCAGCAGCGCGGCATGGCCATAGAGCACGGGCGTGACGACGCGCCGCAGGCCCCGGTCGGCCAAGACGCGCAGGGCCAGTTCCGGGCCGATGCCGGCCGGGTCGCCCAAGGTGATGCCGATGCGTGGCAACCGGTGCGTTGGCATGACGGAGACTCCTCTTCGAACAGGGCCTTGGCCCTGCTGGTGCAGACATTAGCCCCTTTTCGATGGGGATACACGTTCTTGCGTGTATCTTTGTCGCGAGCTCGTCCGTAACTGGAAACTGAACCCTGACACCCTGGACCCGACACACTGGACCCTGTTTCCCGGCTCTTGCAGGGGACCCGCCCGCCTTAGCCTCCCGGGCGAACCTGGAACCAGAGCGTGTGCAACGGCAGCGGGGCGCCCAACCAGGTCAGAAACAGGAGGACGACGCCCAGCGCCACCACCGCCGCCAGCAAGGCCGTCACCACGTGATGCCGGATGATCCAGTCCAGCACCGGATGCAGCAGGACGCGCAATAGCCGCCGCCGCCGCGGATCGGACAGGCGCGCCGCCATGTTGCCGGCAGGGTCCTGCGCGCGCAGCAGATCCACGGTGGTCTGGAGTTCCGCGGCCTGGCGCCGGCAGTGGTCACAGTGCCGCAGGTGTTCGCGCACCAGCAGCGACTGCTGTTCGCCGAGCTCGCGCGACAGGTAGTCGAACAGCACCTCCTCGATGCGCCAGCATTCGACCAGACCGCTGGCCCCGGCCTGGGGGCCGCGCAGCGCGTCGGAACCGACCGGGTTGTCACTCGGATTCATCATGACCCGTTCCCGTACCCAGGCGCGCCGCCAGTTTTCGCATGGCGTGATGCAGGATGTACCCCACGTTACCGACCGTCAGCCCCGTGATCGCACTGATCTCCTTGTAGCTCTTTTGCTCGTAGACCTTGAGCACCACCAGCTCGCGCTCGCGCGCGGAGAGGCTTTGCAGCGCCTCGGCGGCCGCGACACCGCGATCGGGCCCGGCTGCATCTGCCTCCGGTTCAGAGGCAAAGGGCTCCTGCTCCAAGGCCTGCCGGGCGTGCGCGGCCTGGCGCCGCACCTCGCGCCGGACGTGGTCGACGGCTTCGTTGTGCACCACCCGGTAGAGCCAGGCACCCAACTGCGGCGAGGGCTCTAGGGCTTCGCGCCAACGCTGTATCAGCTTGATCAGCGCATTCTGAACCACATCCTGGGCCGCGGTCGGATTGCCGGTCAGGCGGGCGGCGTAGCGCAACAACCGCGCTTCGTAGGCCGCCGCCACCGACTCAAAGGCCCCGCGACGGTCGGTCTTGCGCTGTCTGGAGTCGCCTGGCATGGTCCCGCACACCTGCGCGCAGCCGTCGCCTTCCCGGATCGGAGTGGCCCATCACGCGGCGCCGGCCGTGCGATCGGGTCGACAGATGGTCGCCCCGCGCTACTCGACGCGCAGGACACTGTTGAGCGTGCCCAGGGTGTTCTGAACCCACTCCTTGCAGTCCGGATCGACGCACCACGTGCCGTTGATAACGAACTTGTATTCGTAGGTTCCGGGTGCCAGGCTCAAGGCGGCCTTGAACAGTCCCGAACCATCCTTGTCCGCCAGCACCTTGTTCTGCGGATCCCAGCTGTTGAAATCTCCGGCCACCGAAACGCTGCTGCCCGGCTCGGCCCGGACCGTGAACGTCACGCGTTTGGTCTTGGGCTTGCTCTTCTTCTCGGCATTCATGGACACCATCCTCCTTGTGACAAGACGCCGTTGCGGCGCGTCCGGTCTCATGCGTCATGATTATCGGGGTTGCGGCCGAAAGAAGCAAGTTTGGTTGTCGTTAGTAGCGCCTGCCAGGTTCCGGCAGAAGCCGGGGGAGGCCCCCGCACTCAGTCGCAGTCGGCTGCATCCGCCAGCCGCAACGGCAGCGTAAGGGTGACCTGCGCGCCCTGGCCGGGGACCGACTCCACCTTCAGCGTGCCACCGAGCAACTCAGCGCGCTCCCGTATACTGAAAAGGCCAAACCCCCGGGGGGTCCCGGTTGGCAGCAAGGTCTCGGCTGAAAATCCGGTGCCGCAATCGCTGACTTCGAGCACCAGCGCCTCGCGGTCGGTCCGCAGCCGCAGCCCGACCTGGCGGGTCCCGGCGTGCTTGGCCACATTCAGAAGCAGTTCGCGGGCGGCGGTGTGCAACAACACGGCCACACTCTCGGGCACCTCGTCCGGGAGATGGCCGGTGGACACGGTGATATCGAGCTGATGGCGCGTGCTGAACTGGCGCGCCGACCACCGCAGCGCATCGGCCAGCGACCGGTGCAGCTGGAACGGCGGCGCCAGCTCCTGGGTCATGTGACGGGTCACGTCCAACGCCTCGCGGATGGCCCGCAGAAGGTTCTCGAAGGGCGGCCGGTTCTCGGGCACCTGCACGCCGAGCAGGGCCTCGACCTGCAACCGGGCGCCGACCAGCGGCTGTTGCAGGCAGTCGTGCAACCGCGCGGCCATGCGCCGTCGCTCACGATGCTCCGCCAGGGTCAGATCGGATGCCAACTGCGCCAGTTGGCGAGCATAGCGCTGCCGCTCCTCCTGCGCGCGCTGGAACTCCGTGATATCCGCGACCAGGGCCTGCACGTGCGTAACAGCGCCGCCGCTGCCGCGCGTTGCCTGGTTCCAGTCCCGGCACCAGCAGGTCTCACCGGCACGGGTGATGCCCCGGTACTCCTGCGACCACGTGTTGACGCCCCGGCCAAGGTAGTCGGAGACCTCCGCTTCCAGGCGCGGCACGTCCTCGGGATGGGTGATGGCCGGCCAGCTCACGTGTCCGGCGATCAAATCCTCCGCCGGGTAGCCAAAAACCGCCTGAATATTGGGCAACACGAACTCCACCGGCCAGGACTGCGGTTCGGCGCGCCACCGGAACGCCACGGTCGGGCTCTGCTGGATGAGCGCCTGCAACAGGCTGAGGGGGTCCGCGACAGCCGCTTCCGCGGTCGCCTCGCCTTGCGCATGCTGTTGGAAGGAATGCGTCACGTTTGTCCGTTCGGGGTTGCCATGATGGTACCCTGACGGTAGTCAGCTTGCAACCGCGGAAAAGGCGTGACGGTAGCCCCGGCGCGCGGCGCGCGCGGCCGGTCATCATCCCCCGCGCCAATCGACTCCGGCGCAGCGAGCCGGCGCAGCGCCCGCCAAGCCCAGGCGGGCGCCAGCGCCGAGGTCTGGAACGCAGTCGGCGCCGGCACGCTCACGGCGACGGCTTCCCGCCCTGGCGGGTGAAGAGCAGGTAGATCAGCGGCAGAACCGTCATGGTCAGGATTCCGGCGGCGATGATGCCGCCGACCGAGGCGATGCCGATGCCGGCGCGGCTCTCGGAGCCGATACCGGTGTCGATCGCGATCGGCAGCATGCCCAGGCCCGAGGCGAGCACCACCATCAGCACGGGGCGGAACTCGTCCTGCATCGCGGCCAGCATGGCTTCGCGCCGGCACATACCCTGCTGGATATGCTGCGCCATCCGGTCGACGATCAGGATCGCGGCATTCACGACCACCCCGATGAGCATCAGGATGCCCAGCAGCACGAGGATGGTGATGGCCGAGTGGCTGAACGCCAACGCCCAGATGACGCCGATCAGGCCCATCGGCAGTGTCAGCAGCACCACGCCCGGACGGCTCCACGACTCCAGGATCGCCGCGAGGGTCAGCAGTGTGAGGAAACTGGCCAACAGGATCGCTTCGCCAAAGTCGGCCATGGCTTCAATCATCATCTCGGACATGCCGGAGTCCGTAAGGGTGTAGCCGGCCGGCAACAGGCCGTGCTCCCGGATCGTGCGGCTCATGGCCCCACCGACGGCGCTCATGGTGGCGCCGGGCGCGATGTCGCCCAGGATCTTGACGGTGCGCTGCTTGTCCACGCGGAAAATCTGGATCTTGGCGCGGGCGTCGACTACGTCGGCGACGGTCTCCAGCGAAATAGGGCGGCCATCGGTTCCCGGCAGCAGGAACTGGCGGATCTGCTCCTTGCCGGCCTGTTCGGCGAGCTTGACGCGAATGTCGTAAGTACGGGCACCGCGCTTGTAGCTGGCGGCCTCGACGCCCTCAATGTTGGCACGAACGATCGCGCCCAGCCGGGCCGGCGGCAGACCGAGGTCGGAGAGCACCGGCCGCTTGGGCAGCACGCGGATCTCGGGCTTGGTGTCGCGCACCGTGGTCTCCAGCATATCGACGCCCGGCAGGGCGCGAACGGCCGACTGGATGGCGAGGGCGGCGTTGTCGAGGGTCGCCAGATCATCGCCCGAGAGGTTCTTGTCGATCTGAAAGGACTGACCGCCCATGTTGCCGGGCAGCGCCACGGAGATGATGCAGTCGGTCTCGTCATGCAGCAGGGCGCGGATCTCGGAGACGCGGTCGAGCATGCGCCACGGGCGCGCCGTCTTCGGCGTAAAGAACATCTCGATCTGCCCCATGTAAACACCTTCGTTGGCCTGACCGCTGCTGGATTCGGCCTTGCCGGCCGTCGTCAGGACGTGCAGGAGATCGGCGGAGCCCTGCAGCCGGGCCTGGATGCCCGTCAGCCGGGCCACGGTCTTCTCAAGGTCGTAGTAGGCCGGCGTCTCGACGCGAATGAAGATGCGTCCGCGATCCGAGCTCTCGAAGAAGCTGAAGCCGAGGCGCGAACCGCCGAACTTCATCGTTCCGAAGAAGAGCAGCACGAAGCCGAGCAGGACCGCGATGCTGAGCTGGCGGCGGCCGGCAACCCAGCGGAGGAAGCCGGTGTAGCGCGAGGCCAGACGCTGGAAGCCCGCGTCCCAGCGCCGGCCGAAGCGGGCAAACGCGTTGTCGCGGCGCCGGCTGGCCGGTTGCATCAGCATCGCACAGAGCATCGGCGTGAGCGTGAAGCTGATCAAGATCGAGGCGGCATTGACGATCAGGGTGACGATGGCGAAGGGCGCCAGGATGCGGCCCACCAGACTGGTCATCATGGCGATCGGGAACATCACGATCACGTTCGTGCCGGCCGAGGCCAACACGGCCACGGTCATCTCCGAGGTGCCGATGCGCGCAGCCTCCCAGTGGTCATCCATGGTCTCGAACTTGGTGACGATGTTCTCCAGCACGACAATGGAGTTCGATACCAGCACGCCCGTGGAGAGCCCAATCGCCAGCAGGGTCACGACGTTGAGCGTCTGCCCGGCCAGGTGCATGAAGAAGAAGCTGATACAGACGGTGACCGGCATCGTGATGGCCACGATGACCGTCGTGCGGACGTTGACGAGAAAGACGAAGAGGATGAACGCGCACAACAGCACGGCCTGGAAAACGCCGGACACGGCCGAATCGAGCGAAGCCGTGATGTGTTCGGACTCGTCCGACACCCAGGTGAGGTCCATGCCACCCGGCAACCCCTGGCGGATCTCCTCGAAACGCTGGCGGGATTGCTTGACGACCGAGACGATGTTGCCCTCGGCCTTCTTGACGATCTTGATGACGATGCCCTGCCGGCCGTCGAGGATCGCACGCTGGCGGACCTCCGCGGTGGCCATCCGGACGGTGCCCAGATCCCCGAGCAGCCGGCGCGCGCCATCGCGGTTGGCCACTTCAAGCTCGGTGATCGACCGAATGTCCTGATACTCGGCGTCAAAGCGGACGGTGTACTCGTTGCCGTGTTCGCGGATGCGCCCGCCGGGAAGGCTGAGAATGCCGCCCTGCAACGCCGCAGTGACGTCCTGGGTGGTCAGCCCGGCGGCGGCGAGCAGCTCACGGTCCAGTTCGATCCACACCTCGCGCTCATTGCCGCCGATGACCTGCACCTCGGCCACGCCGGGAACTGTCGCGAAACGGTCGGCAATCGTGTTGTCGGCATAGTCGTACAGATCGTCGACCGGCGCCGTGCCGGACAGGAAGATGTTGGCGATGGGGGCGGCGTTGATGTTGATCTTCTGGATGATCGGGCGCTCGGCTTCCTCGGGCAGTTCGGAGAGCACCGTATCGAGTTTCTCCCGCACATCCTGCGCAGCGACATCCAGGTCCACCGAGAGCTTGAACTCCAGGACGACCTGGCTGACGTTCTCGAGGCTGGAGGACTGGATGTGCTTGAGACCGTCGATGCCGGAGACGGCGTCCTCGATGTGCTTGCTGATGTCCTTCTCGACGTCCTCGGGCGACGCGCCCACCCAGGTGGTGATGATGGCGATGTTCGGGATGTCCACCGCGGGCATGTTCTCAATGGAGAGCTTGCGGTAGGCATTCAGCCCCAGGACGATCAGGCCGATCAACAGGCAGCCCATCGCGATCGGGCGCTTGGTCGAGGCGGTGGCAAGGAACATGGCGTGTCTCCGGTCGCAGAAAGCGCAGAAAGGGTCAGAGAACCTCGACGGGGGTGCCGTCCTGAAGCTGCGTCTGGCCTTCGGTCACAATCTGCTCGCCACCGACCAGCCCGGAAAGCACCTCCAGCCAGGCGTCGGTCTCGAGTCCGGCGGCGATCTCGACCTGGCAGGCCTTGCCGTCGCGAACCACGAAGACGACCGGCTTGCCAGCACGCGTCAGCACCGAAGCGGTCGGCACGCCCGGGCCGGTGCGGGACTCGAAAATCAGCGTAACATTCGCCATGCTGCCGGGCACGGCCAGGCCGCCGGCGTCGTCGACCAGCCCCTTGATTTCGAAGGTGCGCAGGACCGGATTGATCGTGGGGCTGCGGTAGGTGACGGTGTGCGTGCCGGCGTCCTTGCCGCCCACGGTCAAGCGGAACTGCGTGGTGCCGGCGACAACGTCGGCATGGTACTGGGCCGGCAGAAACGCGGCGGCTTCGATGACCCCGAGGTCCACGATGCGCAACACGGCGCGCCCCACGGCCATGTGCTCGCCGGGTTCGGCGGTCCGCGCGCTGATCACGCCGGTGATTGGCGCAACGACCCGCGCGTCCGCGAGGTTCTTCCGCGCGATTGCGAGCGCCGCCTCGGCCTGCCGCACCTGCCGGTGCGCGAGATCCACCTGGGCCGTCGCGACCTTCACCCCGGCCTCGGTTTGGGCATTGATGGTCTGGCGGGTCTCGTACTCGTTGTCGCTGACCTTGCCCTCCTGGTGCAGGCGGGCGTAGCGCTCGAAATCAAGGAACGCCTTGCGAGCCTCGGCCTGCGTGCGCTCGGCGTTGGCCTGGCTCACGACGTGCCCGGCCTGGCTGACGGCGAGCGCCTGCTCGGCGATGGTCACGGCGTTGCTGCGGCTGACCGGATCGATCTGGAACAGCAGGGTCTCGCCAGCCTGGACCGGGTCGCCTTCATCCACCCAGATGCGATCCAGCGTACCCTCAATGCGCGCGCCGACGGTCGCAGCGTGCTTGGACTCAAGCGTACCCTGCACGGTCAGGCGCCGTTCGAAGGTCCGGGCCGCCACGGCTTGCGCGCGAACGGCCAGGGCCTGCGCTGGCGCGGCGGCCGGGGCGGCGGCGCCTTTCGACGGCCGGCAGCCGGACAGGCCGGCGGCGACGGCGAGAGAGATGACTGCCAGGGCGGTGCGGGCGTTCTTCATGGCTTCTCTTCGGGTTGGGATTCGACGGGGACAAGCGTGATGCCCATGGCCAGTTCGAGACTGGCCGTGGCGATCTTCTCCTGATACCGGCTTTGCACCAGGGCGACCTGCGCGAGGTCCATCTGCGCGCGGGCATCGAGGGCATCGGCCAACGGCAGGAGCCCCTCGCGACTCTTCGCCTCGTAATCGGCGTGCTTGGCCACGGCGATAGCATAGGCGCGCTGGCGGATGCGGGCCGCCTCGACCGCGTCGCGCACGGCCGCCTCGGCCGCGATCACCTGGATCATGACCGAGAGGAAAGTGGACTCGCGCTCGAACGCGCTCGAACGGCGTTCGACCTTGGCTGCCCTATAGCGGGCGACGTTGGCGAGCCCGTCGAAGAGCGTCCACACACCAGCAAAGCCGGAGACCCAGTTCGCGGAGTGGTCGGCCAGGTCGTTGCCGGTCCAGGTGCCGGAGGAGAAGAGCGAAAGCGTCGGCAGAAAATTGCAGAAGGCCTGCCGCACCTGATGCTCGCGAATGACCACCTGGCGGTCCGCCAGGGCCAGGGCCGGATGAACCTCCAGCGCGCGCAACACGCGCTCCTCGGTGCTGCCCGCCAGCGCCCGCACGGGGCCCGTCTCGCCGGAGAGCTTGAGCGGCGCGGCAGGCGAAAGCCCCAGTCCGATCAGCAACTCGCCACGCACCACCGCGAGCTGGCGCCGGGCCCGACTCAACTCGGTCTCGCGAACCTCGGCCTGGAAGCGCGCCTGCTCGCCCTCCCATCGGGCGAAGAACCCCTCCTGCGCGAGACTCTCGATGCGCCCCGCGTTCTCGCGCGCGGCCGCCAGCTGCGCCTCGATCGCCGCGATGGTCTCCTGCTGCACCAGCACCTGGTAGTAGTTGATGGAGGTCTGCAGGACAATGCCCTGACGGACATAGAGGGCGGCCGTCTCAGCCGAAGCGTAGCCGTGCCGGGCCGCCGCGTAGAGAAACCAGCTCGCCGGCATGAAGATCGGCAGACCCGCATCGAGACTGGCGGAGCCGGAACGCCGCTCGGTCATCGCGTTGGGTTCGCGCGCATAGGCGCTGTAGCCCGCGGAGGCTGCCACCGTCGGCAGAAAGGCCGTGAAGGCGACATTCTTGCCGATGCGGTTGAGCTCCGTGCGCAAGTCCGCCTGCCGGACCGCGTAGTTGTTCGTCATCGCGATGCGGATGCAGGCGTCCAACGAAAGCGGTCGCGCCAGGAGCGTGTCCGCCTGCCGCGCCAAGACGCGGTCGAATGCATCCGTCTGCGCGCGACGGGCCTCGGCCGGCTCGAAATGCGCGCATCCCGCCGCCACGCACAGCAGCCCTGTGACGGCGGCCCAACCCGAAAATGCCCGGCCGAAGGCGCCCCAGCCGCGCACACGGCCCGGAACCTCAAACTCGAAACTCATGCTCGTCTCTCTCAACTGGATCAAGACTCCGCAACCATCCGCCAAACCGAGTGCTCCAGACTGCCGAAGCGTTCGAGGCAGGCGGCAACCAGCAACCCTTCGCGCGTGCGGTCCGGAACACGGGCGCCATCATCCCACAGCAGCGAGACCGCCAGGTCGCCATCGTAAAGCGCGTGCTCCAGCACAAAGAGTTGCTTCATGCCCGGGACGTCCCCCAGCGACGCCAGGAGCACCTTCAGGTCCGGCCGAAGCACCGTCAGCCCGGAGGCCGATGAACGGACCCGAATCGTCTCCACCCATCTCATCGTCGGCTCCTCCAAGTTGCCTGCGCCCCGGCAGCAGCGTTTGGAGTGCGGCGGCAAGCGGTCTCCCGCGCGAGCCCGCTTTTGCCCCGCTGCGCCGAGCTTTCAGCCCATCTGATTTCCAATCGCAACCACTGTGCCAAGCCGGAAACTGTCCGTTCGTGGCTCCGAAACAGGGCACGACGCGACATGTCACGTCCGACGACGCGAGATACGGCGTCGCTCGCGAGATGTCGCGTTGACTGTGTGCCCGCTAAGGGGTAGATTGCTATTCATGCAATGGAGGCGCCTGCAAGACCTCCGGTTTGTGCAAGCGGAGGGTTCAGGGTTCGGGGTTCAGGAAGCGATTTCCACCTGACACCCTGAACCCTGTTTCCCGGCTCTTGCAGGGGTTCTGCAAGAGCCTCAATGGGTTACCACGCCCTCCGTACAAGAAGACGAACCGCTAAGACGCCCAGAGCGCCAAGGCAATCGTGACTACTTGGCGTCCTTGGCGCCTTGGCGGTTCATCCGGGTTGCGGGCCTTGGCTGCGTTAAAATGAACACTCCCCATCGTGATGCCTTCTTCCGCGAGCTGACCCTGCGGATCTGCGGCAGCCTCGACATCGGCGAAGCGCTCTCCGCCGCGTTCGACTATCTCGACACGCTGCTGCCGCTGGACCGTATGGGGCTGCACCGCATTGACCGGGAACGCATGGGCATCCATGCCGTGGCCAGCGTGTCGCGCGACACCGGCGTCAAGCTGGTGCAGGAGGACCGCGGCATCGTGGTGGTTGGGGGCGAGTTGCTGCAATGGCTGACCAACGCCGCCACGGGCCGGACGGCGAACATCCACAACCGCCCCGAGACGCTGCCGCCCGCCCTGCGCCAGTGCTTCCCGGAACTGATCGGCTGCTCGGTGCTGGGGCTGCCCTTGCGCCTCCAGGGCGAGCAGGTCGGCGGCCTGGCCCTGGCGGTGCATGGCTATGACCGCTATACCCCCGACCACGCCGCGCTCCTCGACTCGGTGATGGAACCGATTGCGATGGCCATGAGCAATGCCTGGCGACATTGCGAGCTGCGGCGCCTCAAGGAGCTGCTGTCCGACGACAACCGCGCCCTGACGCGCGAGCTGGAGCAGGCCACCGGCACCCAGGTGGTCGGCGCCGAGTTCGGGCTGCGCCAGGTGATGGACCTCGTGCGCCGCGTCGCGCCGATGGCCAGCCCCGTGCTGCTACTGGGTGAGACCGGGACCGGCAAGGAGGTGGTCGCCAATGCCATTCACCTCGCCTCGCCGCGCCGCGACGGCCCCATGATTCGGGTGCCCTGCGGCGCCATTCCGGAGACGCTGCTGGACAGCGAGCTCTTCGGCCATGAGAAAGGCGCCTTCACCGGCGCCACCGAGCGCAAGCGCGGCCGTTTCGAACGCGCCGATGGCGGCACCCTCTTCCTCGACGAGATCGGCGAACTCACGCCCGAGGCACAGGTCAAACTGCTGCGCGTGCTGCAGGAGAAGGAGTTCGAGCGGGTTGGCGGCACGCAGACCGTGACCGTGGACGTGCGCGTAATCGCCGCGACCCACCGCGACCTCGGCCAGATGGTGCGCGCCGGCCGCTTCCGCGAGGATCTCTGGTACCGCCTCAACGTCTTTCCGATCTACCTGCCGCCATTGCGGCTGCGGCGCGAGGATATTCCGTCGCTGGCGCAGCATTTCGTCGAGCGCAAGGCCCGCGAGCTGAGCCTGGAACGGACCCCGACCCTCGACGCCGAGACCCTCCAGCAGCTCCAGGGCTACGACTGGCCCGGCAATGTGCGCGAGTTGCAGAACCTGATCGAGCGGGCCCTGATCCTGGGCGGCGGGGGTCCCCTGCGCTTCCCGGAGCTTCCCGCCATCAGCCGCACCTCGCTGCCGGTCCCGCCGCCGCTGACCGCCGCTGGCGTCACCACGCCCGCTGCCGCCGCGGCACCCGTGGCGCTGCCCACGCTGGATGAAGCCGCCGCCGCGCACATCCGTCACGCCCTGGAACTCACTCGCGGCCGCATCGCCGGTCCGGGCGGCGCCGCCGAGCGACTGGCCATCAACCCCAGCACGCTGCGCTCGCGCATGCGCAAGCTCGGCATCCGCTAGATTTCTCGTTCCGAGAAATCTAATTCTTTCTTGTCCATAACCTCGTCCATATCCTCGGTTAACGATTACGGGCGACGATTACGGGTTACGAGGGGATGCTCCGAATCGTCCGCCGACTCGCGCGTTCGGTCGTCCTCGTCCTCGTACTCGATT
>CAZZCT010000061.1:0-25655 GCA_964652365.1 uncultured Lentisphaerales bacterium | reverse complement strand
CGTCAGCCTTGGGCGCTGAAAGTCGCGGGTTCAAATCCCGCCGCCCCGACCATCCTTCGCTTGGAGCGGAGCGACAAGCGAAGGATGCCCTACGTAGCGCGCCCAAAGGGCGGGCGAAGCAGGGCCGCCTGACGAATCGCGCTGCGGGCTACGTATGGCAAGCCAGCCTTCGGACAGCGCCATGCACCATGTCTATAGCACCGCGAAGGACCGGTCGAGCCTCCCGGAGTCGTTCGCGCCCGAGCAGGAGTTGTTCCTGGCCCTCATGGAGCACAGGCGCTGGTGCGCCGAGCGTTGGCTTGCGGGCTGGACCTATGCGCCGGGCCCCGAGGACGCCAAGGCGCGGACCACCTCCAACCTGCGGCCCTGGAGCGAACTGCAGCGCGACGTGCAGTTGGCCGACTACAACGTCATCCGCGCCATCCCCGCCATGCTGAAAGGGCAGTCGTGAGGTTTGAAATCCGCCGCGCAGCGAACGGCGCCATTCTGCGGGTCGAGACCGACGCTCCGAACGCGCCGCCTGAAGAGGTCGTCTACCAGGAGCGTGAAGACGACGAAGTCTAGGTGTTCGCCGAGTTCCTCCGCCACCGGCTCGAACACCATGGTCCCGTCACCAGCCGCCATTCCGCCATGGCTTGCACACGATACGATATCTGATATAATCCAAGCCTGTTCAAGCACTGAATCAGCTATTATCCAATGGTGATTTGGCATGAAAAGACAGCTTGAAGCTGATCTTGAGGCGTGGAGAGACCGCGTGGATCGGAAGCCGTTGGTCCTGCGGGGAGCACGGCAGGTGGGCAAGACGTTTCTCGTGGAGGCGTTCGGTCGCCGGTGCTTCGATTCGGTCCTGACGGTCAACCTCGAGCAGAAGGAGGTCTTGCATCGGTTGTTCGAGGGCATGGAACCGCAACGGATCGTGCAGGAACTCGGGCTCTATTTCAACCAGTCGATTGTGCCGGGCAAGACGCTGCTGTTTCTCGACGAGGTGCAGGCCTGTCCGAAAGCGATCGCCTGTCTGCGCTATTTCCAGGAGCAGCTTCCCGGCCTGCACGTCATTGCCGCCGGTTCTCTGCTGGAGTTCGCGTTGCGGGAATTCAAGCATGCCATGCCGGTGGGGCGGATCGAGTTCTTGCACCTGCACCCGCTAACCTTTTCCGAGTTTCTCTCGGCGCTCGGAGAGGACCGGCTGGCCACGTGGCTGGACGACTACCATGTCGGCGATCCGTTCAGCGAAACGGCCGACATCAAGTTGCGGGAACTGCTCCGTCTCTACTACTTCATCGGGGGCATGCCAGCGGCCGTCGAGGCCTACCGGGCGCGGCGGGACTTGGTTGAGGTTCAGCGGGTGCTGTCTTCCATCATCACGTCGTTGCAGGCCGATTTCGCCAAGTACGGCACGCGCGCGCAGCAGCGCAACATGAGCCGGGTCTTGCGCCATATCCCGCTGTCCATCGGACGGAAAGTGCGCTATGTGAACATAGACCGAGAGACCCGGGCGGCCGACTTGCGGACAGCGCTGGAGCTGCTTGAGCTTGCGGGGTTTGTTTCCTTGGTCCGCCGCAGTTCGGCCAACGGGATTCCGTTGGGGGCCGAAGCCTCGGATGGGCACTTCAAGCCGCTCCTGCTGGACATCGCGCTGTGCGGCAATCTGTGCGGGCTCAGCCTGACGGACGGCACGGCGTTGTTGACCGTTCAGGAGGGGAGCCTGGCCGAGCAGTTTGTCGGCCAGGAGCTGCGCGCCATCGGCCCCTGCTTCGCCGAGCGCACCTTGTTCTATTGGCATCGGGAGGCCAAGAACGCGAATGCGGAGGTGGACTATCTCTGGACCCATGATGGAACCGTCATTCCCGTGGAAGTGCGGGCCGGCACCTCGGGCAGCCTCAAATCCACCCACGTCTTTCTGGCTGAGAAGGGACGGCGTTTTGCGGTCCGCTTCAACCTGGATCGCCCGTCCCTTGGCACGTTCGCCGTTGAACTCGGCGGCAAGCCCGAAGTGCAATCCGTAACGTACACGCTCCTGTCCCTACCGCTCTACCTGGCCGGGCAATTGGATCGTCTGCTCCGGGAGCAACAAGAGGGAAGAGCAGCAGGCTCGTAGCGCCTGCTGTGCCGGGCGGAGTACGGCGGGCGCTACGAGCCCGCTGAGGGCAACCGAAAGGAGCCACCGTGAAATTCGAAATCCACCGTGCAGCGAACGGCGCCATTCTGCGGGTCGAAACCGACGCTCCAGACGCGCAGCTCGATGAGGTCGTCTATCAGGAGCGGGAAGACGACGAAGTCGAGGCGTTCGCCGAGTTCCTCCGCCACCTGCTGGAACACTATGGTCCCGTGACTAACCGCTATTCCGCCAAACGGATTCACATTGTTGTCGAACCTGGGGACAAGTACACCCAACCAGAAGACGCAACCCCAAGCGGGCTGGAAGCGGGCTGGGGACAGAGAACCAGTGGCAAGGTCGCTCTGGACACCCATAGGTGAAACTGCTATGCCAATTGGAACTGGCAGGGGCCACGAACGACGTGGCGTTCCAGCCAGGCCTGGCGAGGGTCCGATGAAAGCAAGCACTTCGACACGCGTGACGGCATTGGCGTTGACCTCAGGCTCCGAAAGGGCGGGGCGGGGCCGCCGGCACAATGGCGGGCGGCGCGCGCTCCCGCTGGCCCAGGGGCTCGCCGGCATGGCCATGCTCGTTTCGTTCGCGCCGTCCTGCGCCTGGCGGACGCCCGCCGACCGCGCCGCCCAAACGCCTGCGGTGGCCGATCCCAACGGTCCGAGACTCGCCGTCAGCTTTGACCGCGAAGGCTGCCGGTCGATCGCGTTCAACCAGGTTGAGCTGTTGGCGACAGGAACGCTCGCCGTCGGCAAAGCGACGCTCACGAAGTCCGATGGCACGACCTATGTCGATGGCTCCGCTTCCCGCGCTACCTTCGGCGATCCGAACGTGTCCGCCCGCGTCACGACGACCGACGCCACCGCCACCTCCGCCTGGGGCTCGGTGCAGTGCCGCTACACCGCCCAAGGCAACCGCCTGGATCTGCGGATCACCGTCGCCAACACGTCGGCCGATACGCTCACGGAGCTGACGCTCTCGCCGCTGGAGTTGAAGCTGCCGGCCGAGCCCAAGGTCGCGCGGCTGTATGTGGACTTCTTTGGCCGGCTGTACGCCCCGCGATCGCACCACAACCTGGGGGCGCCCACGATCCTGCCGGCCGACTTCGGGTCTGGCCTGGTCGTACTCTGCAATGACGACCCCGTGGCGCCGCTGACCCTGTCGTGGGAGGGCCGCGACGGCGCGGCCCGGGTCAGCGTGCGGGCGGGCGGCGACCAGATGCCGTTCGACGAGGTCTACGTCCGCCGCCCGATCGCTCCCGGCGCGAGCGACACGTACACGATCTCATTGCGGTTCGCCCCGGGCGGCGCCAATCCGCTGGACGTGGCCGACGACGTCTGCAAGGCCTACGCCAAGGCGTTCCCGCGCACGCTCGCTTGGCCCGACCGCCGGCCAATCACGCGGATGTTCTTCGGCCCGGGGCTGCCCAAGGAGCAGGTGCTCGCCAACTGCCGTGACCCGCAAAATGCCAAGCTGCCCACCGCGCCCGATCCCCAGTTCCACAAGAACATGACCGCCAAGTTCCGGGGCGCCATCGCCGTCGCCCAAGCCACCGGCGCTCAGGGCATCATCATGTGGAGCCTCGAGGGCGAGACCTTCCCGCACGCCACGACCTACATCGGCGATCCCCGTTGTATGAAGTGGCTCAACCCCGAGATGGACCTGGTCGCCGACGAGATGATCGGCCTGATCCGCGCCGCGGACCTCCGGCCCGGCGTGTGCCTGCGGCCCTCGCGCGTCATCTATGCCCGCAACGACGACCCCGCCCTCGACACCGTCAAGCACTCCTACGCCGATGCCGTTGACCCTTTCCTCGAACTGGACGCCAAGATCCAATACTGCAAGGACCGCTGGAAGGTCAGCCTCTTCTACGTGGACACCAATATCTTCTGGCGGCCGCGAGGCAAGGACGCCAAGTGGACCGAAGGCCACATCAGCGCCGACACCTGGCGGCGGCTCAACCAGAAGCATCCCGACGTGCTGCTGATCCCCGAGCTGGGCTACACACAGCTCTACGCCCACACGGTCCCCTACAGCGAGCTGGACATGGGCGCCCGCGAGACACCCGAGATGATCCGTCGCATCTGGCCGGAGGCCTGCAGCATCCTTCAGCTGGAGGACGACGATCCCATTGCCGACCACGACATCCTGGTCAAGCTCGCGCGGACGGGCGACATCATCATGGCCAACAGCGGCGTGGGGCGGTACTCGGTCGGCATCAGCGAGGCCCGTCGCGAGGCTGCCATGCTTGACCGCGGCGCGCCGACGGTCGTGCGGGAGGCCGGCGCGGACCTGGCGAAGCTGCTCGCCGCCGCCAGCGACGCGGACCCCGCCACCCGTTTCCATGCCGCCGCGGCCTTGGCGACGCACCGTGATCCCGCTGCCGCCACGCGGCTTGTCGCGATGTTGGCAGACGAGCAGTGGGTGGTACGGAAGGCGGCCGTTGTCGCGCTCGGCCAGCAAGGTGATACGAACGCTGTTGCGCCCCTGGTCAAGGTCATGGCCGATCCCAAGGGTCACATGGACTGGATTGCCGCGCGGGCGCTGGGCGCGATTGGTCCGGCGTCAGTCCCGGCGCTCATTGCCGCGATCAAGGCTGATCCACGGAGGGCCGCGCCGGCCATCGCCGTTTTGGGCGACCTGGCCGCCGCGGACGCGGTTGAGCCCCTGGCGGTCCTGGCCGACGATCCTAAGAGCGACTGGCAGGCCCGTATCCAGACCATGGGCGCGCTGGGCAAGATCGGCAGCGAGGCGGCGGTCGCGGCGCTCATCCGCACCCTCCAGTCAACCCAGAGCGAGGGCATCCGCCAGGCGGCCGCGCGCGCGCTCGGAACCGTCACAGATGCCCGTGCCGCCCCGGCGCTCCAAGACGCCCTCGACAGCGAGATGAAGACTGGCAAACCCAGCCGCGACCTCCTCAATAGCATCACCGGCGCCATCAACGCGCTCAAGCGCGCGCGACCGTAGATGGACCGGGCGCGCCGACGAGACGTGGGCGACACGAGCGCGCCCCTCCAGGCGTCGCACAGGGCAATGGAGGGCCGTGCTTGTCACGGCCGCGCGGACAGACGCGGGGCGCGACACGACGCTTCGCGCAGGGCCCGGGATGACATGGAAGACGCCGCATTACTTTTCGCTTGCGGCATATTCACCCCGCGACCTGCCAGATGCCCTATACACATACCGGCTCCTGCTCGCTCTCAGATCGTCGGGGAAACTGGCGCGGGGGCACCCTTCATCGCCCCGTCGAGATCGAAGGCGAACCAGACGAACACCTTGCTCCCCATCGCGAAAGGGTGGGCGGTGACGTAACGGCTTAGCCGCTGTCCGGACATTTGCTTCCAGTCGCCGATCGGCACTACCGCGACGCCCTGGCGCTGGTTGCGCATGGCGTCGAGGAGCTCTCCGCGGGTCATGACCCGGTGGCCGCGGGCGCGCGCATAGAGCGCCAGAATCTCCCCGTTCACACGGTAGATCAGCAGGGGCTTTCCAGGCGGTAGATGGGCGCGGGCGGCGGCGGCCAGCGCTGCAGGCGTCTTGCGCGCGTTCAGGGCCGGCAGCAGCATCGATCCAGCCATGGCCAGCAGAAACATCCACAGCACGCCAAAGGCGCCCAGCAGGCGTGCCCGTTGCCCGGGCTCGCGGAGAAACCGGGGCACCTGCCAGCACCCGATGAGCGCCGGTACCGCCAGCGCGATCAACCCGCGCCGCAGGGTCGCCCGCGGGAATCCTTCCGGGAGCTCACGGACCAACGACACGGCCACGACGCCGGTCATGACGGCCATCGCCGTCAGGGCGAGCAACCCGCTGCAGATCCAGATCGTATGGCGCCGCCGTGTCAGATCATCCCAGGCTGCGGCGATCAGCAGCGCCGCGGCCGGATAAGCCAGCAACACGTAGAGGTTGCGCTTGCTGGCTGAAAGGCTGAAGAAGAACAGCACGAACAAGCCCCACGCCGCCAGCCTGCGGCGCAACGGCCGCCATTCCGGCTGACGCCCGAGCGCGATCCAGGCCGCCGGCACGAAGAGCGTCCACGGCAGGAACTCGACGGGCGCGTGCAGCACGTAGTAGCTGACGCCGCGGATATGACCCAATGCGCCGCCGGCCCGCGCGACATTCTGGGTGAAGAGGATCTCGCGGAAATAGGCCTCCGGCGCACCGGCCACCAGACGGCAGGCGGCCAGCCAGCTCAGGACCGGCAGAAGGGCCAGCCCCACGATGCGCAGCCAGGGCAGGGCGGCCAGCGCGCGGCGCTCGCCGGCGGCCAGCGAGGCCGCCGCGTAGGCCCCCAGCGGCACGAGCAGCCCCACCGGCCCCTTGGCAAGCACGGCCAACCCCATGACGATGCCGGCCAGGGCCGGCCGCCAGTCCCGCCGGGCGGCAGACCGCGTCACACCGACAGTATGCACCCGCGCATTCCAGTCGAACAGCAGCCAGAGGGCCGTCATCTCCAGCCCGGTCAGCAGGGCGTCGATCTGCCCCATGCCGCAGGTATGCCAGAAGAGCCAGGCCCCGCACAGCACCGGCAGCACGCGCCACGCGGCCCGAGGCGAAATCCAGCGCGCTGCCAGGCGGGAGGTTGCCAGCAGCGCCAGGAACGCGCCCAGCAGGCTCGGCAGCCGCGAGGCCACGCGGCGGCCGACCTCGCTGTCGCCGGTCAGCGTGGAACCGGCGGCAATCAACCAGAACATCAGGGGCGGCTTGTGGGCGTAGATTTCGCCGTGGCGGTGCGGAACGAGCCAGCTTCCCGTGGTCCGCATCTCCTCGGCGACATAGGCAAAGCGCGCCTCGTCGGGCTCCCACAGCCCGCGCCGCACGCTCTGCAGACCCCAGAGCGCGAGCACGATCAGCACAAGCAGGAGCGGACTCGGCGGCTGTGCCGCCAGCCGCTGCCATCGGTTGGTGGGGTGGGGGTCGGTCATGTGTTTTCTAGTCGTTCACGGGCTCAAGGGCCGACCGGCGCGCCAGCAGGTAGCGTTGCGCCAGCACCGTGCCGCCTGCCACGAAGAGCAGCACTGCTGCGACCAGCACATAGAACCCGGTGGTAGGTTTTTGCACCACTTTGCCCCACGTGGCATAGATCAGCGTCGACGGCACCATGCCGAGGAAGGTCGCCGCCAGGTATGTGCGCAGCGGCAGCCGCAGCGTACCCGCCAGAATGTTGGTGGCCACGAAGCTCGAAAGCGGGAAAGCCCGCAGGAAGAGTAGCACCAGAAACGCCCGGTCGCGACGTTCCAACAGGGCCTTCCACTTTGCCGCCACCGGCAGACGACGCGAGGCTTGGCCCAGCGTGTCGCGCGCCAGGGCAAACTGGAGCCAGGCCCCCAGCAACGAGGCCACGTTGGCCAGCAGCGACCCCAGCGCGACGCCATACAGCAACCCGCTGAGAAAGGCAATCGGCCAGCGGGGCAGCAGGGCCAGCGGCAGGCAGACGCCGGCGACAACAATGGCCAGCGGCGCCCACCAGCCCAGACGCTGGGCCGTGTCCCGCAGGCTCTCAATGCTGAGCCATGTGCGCACATCGGTCTGTCGGCTTAGCAGTGCCAGCCCCAGCGAGACGATTCCGAACAGTACCAGACGACGGAGTATGCGGCGGCGATCCGCCTGTTGCTCGGCCGCGGCGGCGGTTTCGGTGCTCATGCGCCGATCACTTCCACGCGACCCTGGCGGACCCTGCTCTTGAGCCACCGTACCCCGCGCAGATCGCGCACGGTCTTGCGCAGTCGCTTCCAGTTGGTGTACTTGCTGTTGCCGGCCGTGCGCGGCCGATGGTTCACCGGCACCTGACAGATCCGACCGCCCTGCATCTGAACAAAACTCGCCAGGAAGCGATGCAGTCCATCCCATGGAAACAGCGTCTGAACGAACTCGGCCCGGAACGCCTTCAAGGAGCAACCGGTGTCGATGATGTCCTCTCCCAGTGCCCGGTTGCGCACGCCGTTGGCCATCCGGCTGGCCCAGCGCCGGCTGCGGGTATCCTGACGCCGCGCCCGGTAGCCGCAGCAGCAGTCGCAGGCGTCCAGCTTGGCCACGACGGTCGGAATGTCGGCCGGATCGTTCTGCCCGTCCGCATCCAGGGTCACGATCACGGCTCCCCGCGCGGCCCGGAAACCGGTGCAGAACGCCACGCTCTGCCCGCAGTTCGGCTCCAGCCGCAACACCCGCAGGCTGCGATGGCGTGCGGCCGCCGCGCGCAGTACGGCCGGCGTGCCGTCGGTCGAGCCGTCATCCACGGCGATGATCTCGTAGGCCCGGCCCAGGTGTGCATCCAGCGACCGGACCAGTTCCTCGATCACGTCTGCCGCGCAGGCCTCTTCATTGTAGACCGGCAGGATGACCGAGACCTCCGGCTTCCCGCCTGCCGCCTGAGCTTCCGCCGACACGATTCGCTGCTCCGACATTTCCATCGACCTCATGCGCTCGCGCGCCGCTCCGACGTCATTCTCAGGAACCGCGCCCATCCGGTGGCGGGCCTGACAGCGCCCGGCGGATGTGCGGCGCGTACTGCCGCGTATACACCTGGATCGAGACCAGGTTGAGTGCAATGGCGAATATTTCGACCGCGTAGAGGGCCGTGCGCGGCAGCCAGGCGGGGCCCATGGCGATATAGAGGTAGATCAGGCAGCCGATCGGAAAGCTGATGGCGGTGCGCAATTTGCCCATCCAGTTGGCGCGCACATCGGCCTGGTACATCGCGCCCAGCGAGCGCAGGAAGGTGACCCATTGGTCGCGCAGGATGTAGAGCACCACGAAGAAGAGCATCAGCAGGGCGTGCCGGGCCTCGTCCGGTCCGGCGCGTCCCAGCAGGTAGAGCAGGGTGGGAAAGACCACCAGGTAGAACACCTTGTCCATCAACGGATCGGCCATGGCCCCAAACGGTGTCACCACGTGCCAGCGCCGCGCCAGCAAGCCGTCGAACCAGTCGGTGGCGGAGGCCAGGATCAGCGCGGCCAGGCTGGCGGCCGGCAGCCAGGCTTGTGGCGCGTGCGCCTGGACCAGCGCGCCGATCATAAACAGCACGACCAGCGGGACGCGCCCGAACGTCAGGCTGTTCACAATCAGCAGGGCGGCATTGCGCTTCATGGACGGGGCTCCTTCGGATCAAGCAAAGCAAGTTGCACTCTGCCATGCGCCCTTGTGTGAGTCAAGGTCCGCCGTTTCAGCGGCGCCGCGGCGCCAGATGGGAGTGACTCGCCTTTTGCTCGCCTGCGGCTGCGTTGCCAAGCGCGCCGCGCAGTGCTATGGTTAACGCATGGTTCGCGCAGACTGCGGCCATGGGAGGTTTTCGATGAAACAGACAACACAGATGTTCGCCGTGATGATGTTTGGGCTGGTGCTCTTGGGCGCCACCAAGATCCAGGCCGAGATGGTCTCGGTGGTGAAGGACTCGGACGTGCTCAAACGTGCGACCTACCAGGTGACGACGTCGGCCGAGTTGCGCGAACTGCAGAAGAAGGTCCAGGATGAGGCGCGCGTCTACTCGCAGGCCATGGCCGCGCTCAAGAAGGAGTGGGACGCGGACGAGATGAACAAGGGCGAGCCGTTCCCCGGCAGCCGACTCTCGCCGCGCAAGGTGGAAATCAAGGGCACCTTCACCGACCGCAAGATGGCGCAGAAGAAGGTGGAGAGTCTCGAAGAACGCGAGATGGATGCCGCCGATCCGGAGAAGGACGGCAAGAAGGTGAATCCTTCGCCGCAGGAGAAGGAGAAGCTGGCACGTGAGGCGACGCGCATGGCCGCGGCCGAACGCCTGGCAGGCAAGCTGCAGGACAAGATCGCCGAGCTGTTGACCCCGGGAGCCAAAGAGACCCCGGCGAAAGAGGCCCCGGCGAAAGCAGAGCCGGTCAAGGACGCACCGAAGCACTGAGCAAGGAGCTAGTCGTTGAACCCATACCAGCGCTTTCAGAACGAGGAACTGATCCTGCGGGACGAACTGGCCATCGACCGCACGATCCTGGCCAATGAACGCACGTTGCTCGCTTACCTGCGCTCGGCGCTGACCCTGATCCTGGCCGGCATCACGTTCGTCCATTTCGGCCGGGAAGCCAACGATCAGCACATGCTGCTGTGTCTGGGACTCACGTTCCTGCCGGCTGGCATCCTGGTGGCGCTGTTCGGCGGCCATCGCTATCGCGCCATGGGGCGTGCAATTTGCACCGTGCGTCGCGACCTCGAGGCGAGCGCCGCCGCGGCTGATGTAACCGACACGCCGGCCGCGACCACGCAACCCTGAGGCACGCCGCCTGGACTACAGGTGCAGTAGCTTCTGCATCTCGGCCTCGGGATAGCGGTGCCCGAGGATCTGGACCTCGAACGTCGCCCCGCGCGTGACGTTGGTGATGTCCTCGGCCCCGAGCATCTCGTCGTGCTTCCATCGCACCGCGTCGCCGGGATGGAGTTCGTCCAGCGTGGTTAGCTCGAACACCGTGTAACCTTGCGCGCCGGTCTTCACTGCCACCCGGCCGATGCGCTCGTCGACCGCCTGCACGATACCCTTCATCGCGCCCCCTCTCGCCGTGGGGTGGTGGCCTGGGCGCGCGCGATCGTCTCGCCGTTTCGGTCCCTGGGCACTCCCTTCCGAAACGCTTCGCGGGTGCACCCGCCCGCCGTTACCCGATGGTACCAAGCTCCCCCACGCCGGGAAACTATAGGACACGCGGCGGCCAGCTGCAATAGGCTAGTTGAGGTCTTAAACTGCGAGAGTTGCCGCCGAATCTGCCGCCCCGACGTGCGCATGCCCATGCACTCACGGCTCACGAGGACGTTCGCCCTCCCGCCCCTGACCTCACCAGCGCATGGACCTGGGCTCCGGGAGGGCGAGGCTCCTGCCGAGCCGCCAGCGCAGGGTCAAGCGCACGAAACTGCGGCAGGCTTCGCGGCAACTCTCGCAGAACAGGGTTCAGGGTTCAGGCGGAATATCGCATCCTGAACCCCGAACCCTGACCCCTCCGCTTGCACAAACCGGAGGTTCTGCAAGCGCCTCCGGTTGGCAGGTGCCCAGGAACCGTCTCAGGCATAGCCGTCCGTGTTCTGGGCCTGCCAGCGCCAGGCGTCGGCGCACATGGCCATCACGTCGCGCGTGGCGCGCCACCCCAGTTCGGCGGCCGCATGCGCCGGATCGGCGTAGCACTCGGCCACGTCGCCGGGACGTCGCGCCACGATCTCGAACGGCACGGGGCGTCCGCTGGCCAGTTCGAAGGCGCGCACCATCTCCAGCACGCTGCAACCCACACCGGTGCCGAGATTGTAGGTCCACAACCCGTGTCCGCGCGCCAGGCGGTCCAAGGCAGCCAGGTGGCCCAGCGCCAGGTCCACCACATGGATGTAGTCGCGCACGCCGGTGCCGTCGCGCGTGGGGTAGTCGCCGCCGAACACGCGCAGGCGTGGCCGTTTCCCCACCGCGACCTGCGCCACGAACGGCAGCAGGTTGTTGGGAATGCCGTTGGGATCCTCGCCGATTCGGCCGCTGGCGTGGGCGCCGACGGGGTTGAAGTAGCGCAGGATCGCGATCGACCAGCGCGCGTCGGCACAGTAGAGGTCGCGCAGCATCTCCTCGATCATGAGCTTGGTGCGACCGTAGGGGTTGGTCGCCTGGAGCGGCGCGTCCTCGGCGATCGGCACCTGGCGCGGCACGCCGTAAACCGTGGCCGACGAACTGAAAACCAACCGTCGAACCTCCCGCTCAGCCATGGTCTCCAGCAGGTTGATGGTGCCGATCAGGTTGTTGTGAAAGTAGGCCAGGGGCATTGAGACCGACTCCCCCACCGCCTTGAGCCCGGCGAAGTGGATCACGGCGTCGACCTCGCGGGCCGCGAACAGGCGGTCGAGGGCCGGCCGATCGAGTAAATCAGCGCGCACGAAACGCAGTTCGCGGCCGGCCAGTGCCTGCACCCGACGCAGGGACTCCTCCTTGCTGTTCATGAGGTTGTCCACCGCCGTCACGTCATGACCGCGCGCGAGCAACTCAAGCGCCGTGTGACTGCCGATGTACCCGGCGCCACCTGTGACCAGTATGTGCATGCTGCAACCAACCTCTTTGACAGGACTAGGTTAGCCCGCCGCCCAGCAGCAGATCCATTAACGCGCGCCCGGCCATGGCGCCCAACGCGCCGCGCGGGCAGGCGATCTCGTCATACGTCGTGACCGCGTCCGCCTGCCAGCCCGGCCGCCACACCGACACCGGCACCGGCGTGCGCGTGTGCTTGCCGCTGGCCAGCGGCACCGGATGGTCGGGCAGAACAGCATAGGTGATGTCCGGGCCGGCCGCGGCCAGGACGCGTGCCACCAGCCGCCGGTCAAAATCAGCGATGGTCTGCAGCTTGAGCTTCAGATCCTGCGCGTGGGAGACCTCGTCCATAGCCTCGACGTGCACATACACGAAGTCATGGGTGCGGATCGCCTCCAGGGCTGCATCGGCCTTGCCCTCGTAGTTGGTGTCGATGTAACCCGTGGCGCCGGGCACCCGGATCACGTCCATGCCCAGGCAGCGGCCCAGGCCGTTGATCACGTCCACAGCCGAGATGACGGCCGCCCGCACGCCGTAGCGTTCGGTGAGTTGGTGGATCGCTCCGGCGCGGCCGCCGCTCCAGGGCCAGATGCCGTTGGCCGGCCGGCCCTGCAGCAGCACGGCGCTGCGGGCGATCAGGTCGCGCAGGACCGCCGCGGTGTGCGCTCCCGCGGCGCTGGCGGCGCGGGGCAGATGCTCCGACACCGGGTTGCCGTGGTTGTCGTCTGGCTTGTCGTAGGCCACCTCCGCACTGAACTCCGGGCCGGAGAGTACCAGCAGATTCCGGTAGCTGACGCCGGGGTGAAAACGGATCCCCTGGCGGCCCAGTTGGCGGTTCAGCAACTCGATCGCGGCCACCGCTTCGGCCTGCGCAATGTGCCCGCCCGAGAAGTCGCGCAGAATGCCGGCCGGGTCCACGGAGACCAGGTTCACGCGAAAGCAGATGTCGTGCGGCCCGAGCACGATGCCCTGGCTGGCGGCCTCCAGCGGGCCGCGGCCGCACAGCTCGCGGCGCAGGTCGCACCCCAGCACCGACATGTTGGCCACGTCGCTGGAGGTTGGAAATCCCGGCGGCAGGGTCAGCAGGGTTCCGGAGCGCCCTTCGCGCGCGATCCGGTCCATGGCCGGTTTGTCGGCCACCTGCAGCGGCGTCCGGCCGCCCAGTTCGGGCAGCGGCTCATCGGCCATGCCGTCGCCAAGGAAGAGAATGGTCTTGCGGGAGGAGTGCATGCGTGGCTTCAAGTCTGGCAAAGGGTCTCGGAGGTGTCAACCTTCCGCCGCCAGATCCAGGCCACCGTTGCGGCGCCGACCCAGGCCAGCAGGCACCCGGTGAGGTAGACCCGCGGCGCGGCGGCATCGTTCCAGGCCACCAGGCCCAGCAGCAGGTTGCCCAAGGTCGACCCGAGGCCGATGACGCACTCGCCCACGCCCACGCTGCGCGCGGGCTGCAGCGGGTCGGCGTTGGCATAGAAGATCGCGTGGAAGAAGAGCCCGCCCGCGCACCAGCCGGTCACGCCCAGGGGCAGCAGGGTCCAGGGCCAGGGCAGGTGCGGCAGCAGCAGGTAACCCGCGCCCAGCACCAGCAGCGTACCGAGCAGGACGCGCGGCCGTTCCAGCCGGCGACCCAGCCGGACCCAAAGGAGCTGGCTCAGCGGCAGCATGCCGCACAGGGCCAGCGACCCCAGCGCCAGGGCCCGGTTCGAGAGGTGCCAGGAGCCGCCCAGCGACGGCCAGAGGGTGGTCAGGGTCGCGGCCAGCAGGGCGTTGCCCACGGCCACCCCGATCCAGCCGCTCAGCCGGTGGCGCGCCTGGCGGCCCCCTTCGGGCTCGGCCACGACCAAGCCGGCCGGCGCGCCGCAGTTACGCGCGTCGCCCGCCGGGCGGCCCTGCCACCACGCCAACAGCGCGGCCAGGCTGGCCAGGAACGCAGCCGCGCCCAACACGACCGCCGCCGCCGTGCCGCGCAGCCAGCCACCCAGAAAGGGTCCCAGTGCCAGGCCCGTACCCCAGCCGAGGTTGTAGAACGCGACCGTGTGGCTCAGGCGCGCAAACGGCCGCACGTGTCCCATCTTGACCTGGAAGGGCGTGAAGTAGTGGCCGGCCGCGACACCCAGGCCCACCGCGGCTGCCAGCAGCCCGCACCAGGCCTGCGACAACAGGCCGGCCGCACCCACCAGGACCATGGCCAGCGGTGTCAGTAACAGCAGCCGGCCGGCGCGGGCCGGGGTGACCCAGTGCCCGGCCACCCGGGCACTCACGGCGTAGACCAGGTTATAGCTCACCCCCAGAAACGCCAGCAACCGCGGCGGCGCACCCAGCCGCACCGCCTCCAGGCTCAGCGTGAAGAGCAGGAGGAAGAGCAGCATGTCGGCGACCAGCGGTCCCAGCGCCAGAAATCCAAGCGTGCGGAGGGCAGGCATAGGTGTGCACCGTAGGCCAAGGCCGGCGCGCGGTCAAGCATCGGAGCGGGCGGCCTGAACCTTGTCGTGCGGCTTCACAGCCGCGCCCCAAGACGTTATCCTATTAAACGGTGCTGGCGTCGGACTGCCACTGCCGGAGAAGGACTGCCTGCCATGGACTTCTGGTTCCGTTATCTCGCCGTCGCCGTGCTGGGCTCGGCGCTCATCTATCTGGGGGCGCCCGCGTTGAGGCCGCTCCTGGCCCGGGCACCCGCCGTCACGACCGCGGCCATGCGCATTGAGCCGCGCCTGGAGGCGCGGACCGAACCCGCGTCGCCGGCCTTCACCGCGCCACCCGCCTCGCAGGAGGCCGCCACGCCGGAGCAACTCCAGACGCCATCACCCGAGATCGCACCGCCGCCCGTCGCGCCGGCGCGCACGGCCCAACCGCCGCAGGATCTGCACGTCGTCACGGCGCCCGGGTTCACGCCGTCGACCGAGAAGCTCCCTGCCTCCGGCGACGGCGTCGAGTTCTGGGGCATCACCGTCGCGGAATGTGACGTCCGCGGCGCCGGCGGCAACAGCCTGGAGCGCAAGGTGCCGGCCGGGCAGGTGGTTGAGCAGATCGGCACCGTCAGCGCCGCGGCCGGGGAGCGGGCGCTCTGCCGCGTGGCGCAGAACGGTGGCTGGTCGGAGCCGCTGCTGATCGCCCTCTCCGATCTGTTCCGCGTGCCCGGCACACGCGCCGGGGTGCCGGCCGAGACCGTGGAGTTGCTGCAGCGCTACTACCAACTGCGCGCGCAGCTGGAGACGCGCCGCCAGAGCCAGCAGCAGGCGGCCGCCAGCGCCAATCCGCATTTCGAGGCCTACCGCCGTGCCTACCGCGATTTCAGCGCCTTCACCGAACGGGTCAAGAGCCTGACGGTCAAGCGGGACGCGGCCAGCGGCGACAAACGCATGCAGTACGCCGATGAGCTGCGCGCCATGATGCCGGAGGGCAACCGGTTGGAGAAATCCTTCCATGCCGTCCAGGTGCAGTACCGTTCCTGGAAGGCCAAATCGGGCACGCCCGCTGCGCCAGCAGCGGCCGACCCGGAACTGCAGCGCCTCGAGCGCGAGCTGGCGGCGATCCAGCCGCAAGTGGCCGCACTCGGCGTGCGGTGAACCGCGCGCCCTTTTCTGGTTTTCGGATGACTCCCGCAGAGGCGCTGTGGCGCAGAGGATGCCCGAAGACGAAATCGGCAAGCTCGGCTATCTACCGTGGCACGGGCTTTCATGCGCCGATCACTGATTACCGGTCACTTACGTCAGAAGGAGGCGACCAACTCCCGTTCTCAGGTTCAAGAGCGACATGTTGGAAGCGTGCCAGACGGCACGGGGAATGCAAGTGCCCGCGCGGCCTCATGCAGCCTCATGCAGCCTCATGGCTTCGGGGCCACGAGCGCTTCATAACTCGGCGGCACCAGCACATCGGCGGCGGCGTTGGCGATGGCCCGCAGGCGCGCGTAGCAGGCCCGGGCGGTGGTCTCGTCGCCCTGCGCGTGCAGCAGCCTCGCCGCATGGATCAGAAAATAGGCGTAGGCCGTGGTGGCGCCACGACTGGGCATGACGCGCAGGGTACGCTCGAAAAAGCGGAGGGTCGGCTGCAAGAGCGCGGGATTGGGCGCCGTGCCCAGGGTGCCCAGTTGCAGATCGCCGGTGAAACGCCCGTGGGTGACGAGCGCGGCGAGGCTCTGATAGACCATACGGCGGCAGGCGACCCGGTCAAATCCCTGGGCGCAGTTCAGTCCGAGCGAGCCCCAGTAGAGCGCGTGCGTCTCGGGAATGCGCCAGTCCAGCGGGCCGAACCGGGCTTCCAGAGCGCGCATCTGGCGGGCATCGAGGCGCAGTCGCTCGGCCAGTTCCCGCGCCGCCTCGTGACGTTCGGGCGCCGGGGCCGCGCCGTTCGACCCGAGCCAGGGCGCCATGGCAGTGGCCAGGGCCAGCTTGTAAACGGAGTGCGCCGCATCGCTGTCGCCGCCGATCTTGTGCTGGTAGAGCCACCCCAGTTCGCGGTAAAGGCGCGCGTCGGCGGGATTCATCGGGATGGCGCGGTCGCGCAGCAGGGCGATGCCGTTCAATACCCAGCGCAGGCGGTCTTCGGCGCGCGGCAGCATGGCGCTGACATTGTAGGCCATGTTCCAGGCTTGGTACGACCAGGCCTCGGATGAGCGCGGATCGAGCAAGCTGATCCAGTCGGCCAACTGAACCAGTTCGAGGTAGCGGCCGCGCTCCTGCAGCCAGGCGGCGCGCAGCCACAAGGCCTCCGCCACGATCCCGCGGAAGCCGGCCAGGCCGACGGTCACATAGGTCACCAGCGGCGGCGCGCCGACGGAGACGCCGGGACGCTGCGCCGCCTGGCGGGTCCGCTCCTGCAGCAGGCGACGGTCCAGCCGGCTGATCGACAGCCCCAGGACCGCCAGCACCAGCAGGTACAGGCCGCGGCGGAATAGCGTTTTGCGTGATGTCTGCATCTCGTGTCCAGCCCTGCCCCTTGCCCTTGCCTGGCCAGAAAACATTAGTTTTCCCGGCACGGGAAAACTACCGCGCCAGCTCCCTCCTGGACAGCACGCCCGCACCGACGCAGGCGAGCACGAGCGGGCCGCACACCAGATTCCACCACACGGCGTGGGCGATCTCGGAGCCCGGCACGCGTTCACCGGCCGCCAGGTGCGCCAGGGGACGCGGTGCGAGTATGGGCTGGGCGGCGGCGGTCAGGCCGGTCACGACGGCGCGCGACACGCGCGTGCGCAGCGTCGCGCCGGCTTCGTGGCCGGCGCCGGGGGGCTCGTCCGGCTCGAGCAGCGCGTCATGCATGGCAAAGGTGCTCACAAGGGTCGCCAGCAGCAGACCGGTGGCGCAGAAGGCGGCGACGGGGAAGGAGAAGAGCGTCCCGAGCGTCAGCCCCAGGGCCGCCAGCAGCGCCAGCAACGCCAGCTGCACCAGCAGGCCGCGAGCGAGGTTCCCGGTGAATGTCCCGCAGGGTTCCAGCAGGGCCAGTCCGCGGCGCGGCTGGATCAGCAGGCTGCCGGTGTCGGCCTCGCCCACGTGCCGGAAGTGGAGCGTCAGGTCGCGGCTGCCGGCCAGTGCCGCGGCCGGAACCGGCAGTTCGAGCTCGTTGACCGTGAAGTCGTCGATCTCAAAGGCCACGCTGGCGCCTTGGGGGTTCGTCAGCCGGCACGCGCCGCGCACGCGCATGCGGGTGGTCTCATCGGTCTCGAAGCGCAGCTTGATCCAAAGCGGCGTATCGGGCGCCAAGGGCCGGTCGAGACGGAAGGTCCACCGCAGCTCGCCGCCGGGCGCCAGCGCGACGTATCGCTCGGGCAAGCGCTGTTGGAGCTGCTGGAGCGCGGCGTGGCGGCTGAGGCCGGGAGGCGGCGGGTTGCGGGCCAGCAGGGCTTCGGCCTCGGCCCGCAGGGAAGGCAGTTGGGGGGGGTGACGGCTGCGGCTGAGAAGCTGGATCGGCGCGCCGCTCGACGTGTCGGTGGCGCGCCAGGCCAATGCCACCCGGGTCACAGACGCCACCACGACCAGTAGAAGCGCATCAAGCAGGACGATTCCGATCCACTTGCCAAACCACAGTTCCAGCCCGCGCACCGGCCGGGTCCAGGTGAGCTGCAACCGTCGGTTGGCGATCTCGAGCGCCACGGCGCCGCAGGTGGTCCAGAGCGTGGCCAACCCCAACACGCCCACGGCCCCGCCCAAGGCGTAGCTCAGCGAGAGGCGCAGTTCGCCGTCCGGGGTCCCGTCACCGGTGACCAGCAGGGGCAACCCGATGGCGATCAGGCCGAGCAGGGCCAGCAGGGCCGCCACCAGGCGCGAGCGCACCGCGGTCCGGACCGTCAGCGCGGCGATCGCCAGCACGCGGCGGATCATGGCGGGCCTCCGGCGGCGGGAGGGGGAGGGGCCGAGTCGGACGTGGGGGGCTGCTCCGCGACCAGGAAGGGCGCCGGACGAAAGGCCGCAACGACGGCTTCCGCGCGATCCGATGAGGCGGCCACCACACGCAGGAAGAAGGTTTCGAGTGTCAGCGAGGGGTGATCGACCGCGACGGCGCGGCCGGTTTGCGCGGCAAGTGTCTGTCGGGCCGCGTCGATGCGGCTGGAGTCGAGGCCCTGAACCGTGAAGCGGACGTCCTCGGCGCAGCGCAGCAGCTCCGTCACGCGGCCCTCGGCGCGCACGCGCCCGGCGTGCAGGATGGCGACGCGGTCGCAGACATCCTCGACGTCGGCCAGCAGGTGCGAGGACATCAGCACGGTGGTGCCACTCCGGGCCAGGGCCAGCAGCAGGTCCTTGACGGCGCGGCAGCCGATCGGATCGAGCCCGGAGGTGGGCTCGTCGAGGACGACCAGGTCAGGCCGATTGACCAACGCTTGGGCCAGGCCGACGCGGCGCGCCATGCCCTTGGAGAACTCGCCGATCGGGCGGTCGGCCGCCGCCTCGAGGTCGACCATGGCCAGCAGTTCGGCGGTACGTTGCGCGCGTGTGCGCGGGTCGAGCCCGAAGAGGGCGCCGTAGTAGTCGAGTGTTTCGCGCGGGGTCAGGAAGGGGTGCAGGCTGGTCAACTCCGGGAGGTAGCCGAGACGGGCGCGGGTGCGCACGTCCTGGGGCGAACCGCCGAAGACGCGCAGCGTGCCGCTGCTGGGCCGCAGCAGACCGAGAAGCATCTTGATCGTGGTGCTTTTGCCGGAGCCATTGGGCCCGAGCAGCCCGAAGATCTCGCCGGCCTGGACCGTCAGGTCGAGGTCGGCCACGGCTGTCATGCGGGGCCGTCCCCAGAAATCACGGAAGGTCTTGCGCAGACCGCGGACCTGGAGGATCGGCGCGGGTGTTGGGTTGGTGGCTGTCATGATAGATCGCGGCGGCGGAACAGCGCGGTGGCGCAACACAGGGCAAAGCTGCACCAGGCGGTCGCATACAACAGGACGGTCAGAACATACGGCATCGCCACGCGGCCGCCGGCCGCGAGGTCGTCGGCGCGCCAGAAATGCTGAAGGTTGGGTATCAGCCAGAGCGGCAGGACGGTGGCGAATGCCAGGCGGTCGGCGGCGATCCCGAGCAGCAGTACCACCAGGCAGGCGATCAGCGTGGGAGCGGGATTCAGGCGGGTGGCCAGGGCCGTGGCCAGGGCTGCAAACACGGCCAGCGCTGCCAGCACCAACAGGGCGGCGGGCAGCACGCGCCAGTTCAGGGCCGGGTGATACGGGGCCGCGGGAGCCAGCCAGGCGCGGCCTTCGCAGATGGCGCAGGCGGCAAGCAGGCCAATCCAGATCCCGTGGAAGGCCGCCACGCCAAAGCGCCGGCGGTAACGGAAGTTGCGCCAGCCGGCCAGGGCCAGCGCCGCGGGCGGCGCCAGCAGCAGCATTTGTCCGGTCAGGCGGGCGGATGGATCGGCGCCCTCGAATCCGCCAGGGGTGGTCAGATCCGCCACCCGTTCGGCCAGCAGCGTGGCGGCGCTCATGGCCAGCCAGAAGAGGGTCACGACCGCCAGGACGCCGCCGAACTTGGCCAGCACGAAGGGGCCGCGGGCCACCGGCTTGCTGAGCAGGGCCGCGGCGGTGCCGCTGGCACACTCACGGGAGATGGCGGAACCGGCGACCGAAGCCGCCAGGATCAAGCCGAGCAACAGGGTGTAAGCCAGGCCGCCGTCGCGGGCCAGGCGGCCCGCCTCACCGAAACGGTGGAACTGGAAAACGGGAATCAGGCCGGTCGCGAGCGTGCCGGCCAGCAGGAGCAGCAGCACGGCCGGTTGCTGCACGGCTTCCAGCAGGGTCGTGCGGGCGATGGCATGCAACTGGCGGATCGAGCGCAACATGGTTACACCGGCGCCAATGGGGCGCCTTCCGGCGATGCCCATGGAATCGCATCGACTCCAGTCGACGGGCGTCGACTGGAGTCGCGTTTGTCAGGCCCGCCTGTCCGCGCCGCTTACGCCTCGGTGGCGGCAGCCGGCGTGGCTTCCGCGGCGGCCTGCTGCTGGTCGCGGTCGCGCATGGCCTCGCGCCGGCTGAGCTTGATGCGGCCGCGGTCGTCGACCGCGATGCACTTCACCCAGATCCGATCGCCGACCTTGCAGACGTCTTCGACCGCCCGGATGCGGTGGTCGGCGATCTCGCTGATGTGGCAGAGGCCTTCCTTGCCGGGCAGGATCTCGACAAAGGCGCCGAACTCCTTGATGCCCGTCACGGTGCCCTCGTAGATCCGGCCCTCTTCGGCCTCAGCCGTGATCATGTTGACTTCGCGGGTGGCGACGGCGAGCGACTCGGCGTTGTTCGCGAAGACGCACACGCTGCCGTCGTCCTCGATGTCGATGTGGGCGCCGGAGATCTCCGTGATGCGGCGGATGTTCTTGCCGCCGGGGCCGATCAGCTCGCCGATCTTGTCGATCGGGATGCGCAGCGTCACGTTCCGCGGGGCGAAGGTCGACATCTCGGCGCGCGGCGTGGCGATCACGCTCTCCATGAAGTCCAGGATCTGCAGGCGCGCCACGCGGGCCATCTCGAGCGACTGCTCGACCAGGTCCCACGGCAGGCCGCGCAGCTTCAGGTCAACCTGGAAGCCGGTGATGCCCTTACGCGTTCCGGCGACCTTGAAGTCCATGTCGCCGCAGTGGTCTTCGGCACCCAGGATATCTGTCACGAGGATGCGCTTCTGCTCGTCCGCCGAGCTGAACAGACCGATCGAGATGCCAGCCACAGGCGCCGTGATCGGCACGCCCGCGTCCATCATGGCGAGGGTGCCGGCGCAGATGCTGGCCATGGAGGAGGAGCCGTTCGAGCCCATGATGTCCGAGACGATCCGGACCGTATAGGGATAATCCTGCGGAATGACCGGCCGCAGCGACCGTTCGGCCAGGGCGCCGTGGCCGATTTCGCGCCGGCCGGTGGCGCCAAGGCGGCCCACTTCGCCGACCGAGTAGGGCGGGAAGTTATAGTGCAGCATGAAGCGCTTAGACGTGTCGCCGCCGGCGATTGCGTCCAGGTCCTGCGCGTCCTGCTTGGTCCCCAGCGTGACGGTACCCAGGGCCTGGGTCTCGCCGCGGTTGAAGACCGCCGAGCCATGCGTGCGGGGCAGGAGCGAAAGCTGGGCGTAAAGCGGCCGCAGCTCGTCCGAGCGGCGTCCGTCAATGCGCTTGCCGTTGGCCAGCACGTTGTGCCGGACCAGCTCGATCTCGAAGGCATCGAACAGCGCTGCGAACTGGTTGTCGGTGAGGTCCGGCCACTGCGCGCCACACTGGGTGCGCAGATCCGCGCGCACGGCCTTGATGCGGCCCTCGCGATCGAGCTTGCCGGCAACCAGCAGGGCTTCGGCCAACTGGGGACCCGCGACCTGGCGCATGAACGCGAGGCGGACGGCGTCGGGGGCGGTTTCGGTGATGACCTTGTCGGGCTTGCCCAGGGCTCGGCGCAGCTCGATCTGGGCGTCGACCAGCTTGGCGACCTCCACGTGGGCACACTTCATGGCCGCCAGGAAGTCGGACTCGCTGATCTCATCGGCCGCGCCTTCCATCATCAGGAAGCGGTCGCGGGTACCGGCATAGATCAGGTCGAGATCGCTGCGGCCGCGTTCAGCCTGGGTCGGGTTGATGACCCACTGCCCATCGATCCGGCCGATGCGCACCGCGGCGATCGGCCCCATGAAGGGGATTTCGGAAAGGTGCAGCGCCGTGCTGGCGGCCACGACGCTCAGCACGTCGGGATCGTTCTCGCCATCGGCCGAGAGCAACATGCTGTTGATCTGCACGTCGTTGCGGTAGCCCTCGGGGAAGAGCGGGCGGATCGGACGGTCGGCGATGCGCGCGCAGAGGATCTCTTTCTCACTGGGACGCTGCTCGCGCTTGAAATAGCCGCCCGGGAAACGGCCGGCGGCATAGTACTTCTCGCGGTACTCGACCTGCAGAGGAAAGTAATCGATGCCCTCGCGGGGCTTGCCCGTGCACGTGACGGCCGAGAACAGGATCGTGTCGCCCAGTCGGACCGTGGTGGATCCGGCGGCCTGGCGGGCCAGGAGGCCGGTTTCGATGGTGATGGTCTTGCCGCCGACTTCAACGGCGACCGCGCGGGTGTCTTTCATCGTCTACCTTTCAGAGGACGTGGACCGGAGCGCGCGTGCCGTTGCCATCCGGAACCGATTGGCGACCGAGTGGTCGCGCCGGCTCCGTCCGGGGACCGTAACCGCGCCGGGTGGCCAAGCCTCCCGCTCCGGGTGCGTCCGCGGAAGTATGGCAATCGACGGGTCGCCCCCATGCAAATCCACCCGCGCACAGTGGCGGGTGTCGACACGGGGGTGACAACAGGATACGCCGCTTGTCAGCGACGGATGCTGAGATCTTTGATCAGACTTTGATAGCGCGGTTCGTCCTTGCGCTTCAGGTAGTCCAACAGACGGCGGCGGGAGCTCACCATTCGGATCAGCCCGTAACGCGAGCTGTGATCCTTCTTGTTGCCCTTGAGATGCTCCGTCAGCGTCTCGATCTTTTTAGTCAGCACCGCGATCTGGACTTCGCTCGACCCAGTGTCACGTTCATGACGCTGAAACGGCTTCCTGATCACCTGTTTGTCGATCTGGCTCATGTCGCTCGGGATCCTTCGTCCAGCTTGACTTGTCTTTGGTTTCTTCCGGGCGGGGACTATAGCTGTCCCGGCCATGACAAGTAAAGCGAAATTCGTGATGGTTCGTCCGGGTGAGCGGGTTCACGGCAGACCGCCGCGGCCCGTCCGGTCCTTTTACGGCGTCAGTTTCGGCAGCTTGACGCCCCAACGGCTTGACAAATACCGGTGAATGGCCTGGCGCTGTGCTGGCGCCAGCGGCCGGCCGAAAAGGATCACTTCGGCGATGCCGCCGCCCAGGCAGTGGCCCGCGCCCAGACTGCAGGCCAGGCCGGGGCTGTAGGCCGGCGCCGCCCCGCCGCGCGATTCGCCGTCGATGGCCATCTCCCAGCCGTTGGTGCTGCTCGCCACCATGAAGATGTGTGGGCCCTTTTCCGGCATGTCCGTATAGGTCTCGATTCGCACGCTCCGGAAAACGGCGGGATAACTCTTGCCGTTTGGCCCATGCCGCCACCAGGGGTCCATGCTGCCGCTGACGTGCGTCGAGAAAAGATCGTAGTTCGGGCTCTGGATGTCCGCCACGATGAAGAGCGTGGCGGCATTGGTGGTGACCGTCGCCAGGTTTCCGAGCTGCAGGTTGTCGTCCACGCCGTCGAACTGGATCACCGGCTTGCCGGCCAATCCCTTCTCGGCCGGGCGCAGGACGGGGCTCTGTGCGGCCGTGGCCTGCCGCGCATGGTAACCCCGGCCGCTCTGGTCGCGCCACTCCGACACGAACCCATTGGTGATGGTCAGGCTCGCGAGCTGGTCGGACCGCAGCCATAGCACCAGCTGCGGCACCACGCCGACACCCAGTTCGGGGAAGTAATCGAAGCAGCGGACGGCGAAGTCGCTCGCGGCCGGATCCTTGCTCTCCGAAAGCGGTTTCAGGTAGGCCAGCACCGCATCGATCAGGGTCGGGTCGCCCGCCGCGGCCGTGAACGCCGCACCATCGCCGCCGAACTGGCGCTGCCGAACCATGCCCAGGAAGACGACGGCGTGGCGGTTGGTGAAGCTCTCGCCTGCCCGGCAGACCTGCACCGCCGCCACCAGGTTGCTCGCCAGCTCCGGGCGCCGGGCCAGGTCCTGGAGAATCGCCTCGGCTTGCTGCTGCGGCACCGGCGGTGGCACGCCGACCGGCAAGGCTCCGAAGATCTGCAGAAGGTCACCCAGGCGCGCCAGAGGCACGAGCGGCTTGCAGCGCGTCAGTTCGGTCAACAGCGCCGCTACGATTGCCGGGTCCTTCGCGGTCTGGAGCCGCTGCACGAGCAGGTCGGGCGTCACGGGGTCGCTGCGGTCGACCAGCAGCCGGGCCGCGCCCAACAGCACGCCGCCGTCGCGTTCGCGCACCGCCTTGCGCAGCAGCAGCACGCCGACCTGGCCGGCCCCGCGCAGGGCGTCTTCGGCAATCGTCGTGCGGTTGGCCAGATTGTCGATGGCCACCCCCAGTTCCACGGCCTCGCGCTTGCCGTCGGTCAGCCGGGGTATCATGGGCAGCAGCGTTTCGACGTCCGGGTGGTTGGCGAAAAGCTCCTGCATCTTACGTCCAAGCTGGAGCGCCTTGCTGTACTCACCGGCCTGTTCAAGTGCCAGGACCTCCTGCAGGGCTACCGCAAACGCGTTCGTGGCGGAGACCTCCGGCTCGGGGCTCGCGACACGGTCGGTCGCCTGCGTCTGGCCAGGTGTCGCACCGGCGGCCGTTGACACGCTGGCAGGCGGCGGCGGCTGGGGCTCGGCCCGGTCGGAGGCCTTGGGTCGTCCGCAGCCGAACTGAATCACACACAGGGCCATCAGAGCCCATCCGGTCAACCGTCGAAACATGTCAACTCCTTGGGGTTACCAACCACACATCGAGCAGGTAATCCTGCGGAGCTTACCGCATCGAGCGGCCGCGGCCAATGGGAATCCGCACCAACCGGCACGGCACAAAACCACCCACTTGCGTCATGTGCGCCGACCGGCGCACATGACGCTCCGAGGGGATACCTGCGTCCTGAGCTACGCCTACTCGCCCCAGACCGTGCAACGGTAGGTGCCGATGATTCCCAGCACGTTCTCGACGTCCCAGTCCACGAAGTGGATCTTGGTGATGCCGCCGTTGCGGGCGGCCGTCTCGATGCTGGCATCGCCGATGGCGACCATGGCCAGGTAGGACTTGCACTCGGACACGCCCTTCTTCAGGCCAGCCTTGGGCACGACGCCGTCGCCGACCGTGACCGGCAGCTTGAGCTGCGTTATGATTCCGCCGACCGGATAGGACGTGGCACAACCCGATAGCAGTGCGGCAGACAGCACGCCCGCCGCGGCTAATGTCATTTTGCGCATGAGAGGTCTCCTCAACGGACGCCGGCCGGACGAGCCCGCACGCTTGCGGACGCGTCAAGCAAGGGTCACGCCGTCAGGATGCCACAGCCACCGGCGGGCAGCAACCTTAGAAAGGACTGCGGAGTTCCCGAGGGTGTGATCCAAGATAGTTGATGGTGTAGCGGCCGGGACGGCTGGAGTTTGTG
>CAZZCT010000060.1:0-25815 GCA_964652365.1 uncultured Lentisphaerales bacterium | reverse complement strand
GGGCATGCGCACGTCGGGGCGGCAGATTCGGCGGCAACTCTCGCAGTTTGAGGGCTGCGGCCAGCTCTGGACTCCAGCGGCAGGGTGCACTACCATGATACCAATTGCCGTATGCCGCCCTGGGTGCGGCTGGAGATACTTGCATGCCGATGGAACCGCTTGCTCCCGAACCGCGTGACCCGGTGGCCGATCCGATGGCGGAACATGAGCAGGAATTTGCTCGCCGTCGCCGCCGCACGCGCTGGCTGGTGGCCGGCGCCATCCTGCTGCCGCTGCTGCTGGCGCTCGCGCTGCTGCCTCAGATTGCGTCGCTTCCGCCTGTCCGCGCGCGCCTGCTGGCCCAAGCCAACGCGCGGCTGGCCCCGCGCCTGCTGGCCGTGGAGTCCTGGCGTCTGCGCTGGTGGGGGCCGCTGGTCTTCCGGGGCGTCCGGGTAACCGATGCTACGGTGGGTTGGGAAGCGGCCGCGAGCGAGGTCACGGTTTCGCGCGGCCTGCTGCGCGTCCTGCCGATCGGACGCCTTGACTTGGGTGAGGTCGCCGTGCAGTCACCCCAGATTGCCCTGCGGCTGCCGGACTTGACCCGCGAGGCCGGCGCGACGCCCGCGGCCGAGCCGCCGCCGCCTTCGGGCAAGGCCGAGCCGCCGCCCCCCCGCCCCCGGGTTCGGCTTCCCGTGGCCGATCTGGCCTTTCGGCTGGCGATCACCAATGGGCGGCTCCAGGCCGTGGCTGCCGATGGTGCGGAGATCGTGCTGACCGACTTGCGGAGCGCGGTGGTTTTGTCCTCGCTGGCGAAACCTCTAACGGTCGGGGCCGACTTCCAGGTGCAATCGGCCACCGGACACGGCGATGTCTCGGTGGCGTTGACACTTGACCGGCCCGCGGCCGCGCTGGCCGGCGAACCCGGCGGGCTCGCAGCCAGCCTGCGCCTGCACGTGGCAGGCGTCGATCTGACGCCGCTCAACGCGCTGGCCGGCGTGCGCCTGCGCGGTTGGCGGGTGGGGGCCGGTCAGCTGGACACGACGCTCGACATGCGATTGGACTGGCCCCGGCAGGTTACGTCCGAGACCGAGGTTGGTGTAACCGGGTTGGTGCTCCAGGCGCCCGATGCCGCGGCCGCGCCCATGCCGGCGGCCGACGTGCGTCTGGCGGTGCATGCGGTCTATGCTGACGGACACCTGGCGGTGCAGGAAGGCGCCCTGCGCTCGCCTTGGGTCACGGCCAGTGCCGACGGGCAGTTTGATCCGGCATCCAGCGGCGGCGTGCCGACCGGACGGATCCAGGCCGACGTACGCGTGGACCTGCCTGCGGCGGCGCGCGATTTCGGCCCGCTCCTGGGGTTACAGCCGGGTGTCGGGGTTGACAGCGGCCGCCTGCTGGCGCGGGTGGCGGTGGCGGGCGAACGCAGCGGGTTGCGGCTGCAGGCCTCGCTCGAGTCGACCAATCTGGTGCTGCACGCTGCCGGCAAGCGGTTGGCGATCGAGCCGCCGCCGACGCTCAATCTGCGCATGAGCCGCGCCTACGGGCAACCGCTGGAGGTCGAAGCCTTCGATCTGCGGGCCTCGTTCGCACAGCTGTCCGGCGCGGGCAGCTACGCGCGCGCCCAGGCGGCGGGCTACCTGGACCTGACGGCGTTGTCGCGCGACTTCGGCAAGGTTTTGGGATGGCTGCCGCCTATGGTGGGGCGGATCGACCTGAAGGGGCGGCTGGTGCGGAATGCCGAGACGGTCCGGGCCGACGTGCAACTGGCGGCTGCCGACGTCGCGGTCGCCCTGACAGCGGACCGGCGGCTGGTGCTGGAGCAGGCCGGATTGGCCGCCGCGGCCGACCTGCCGTTGCGCGCGGGTCGGCTGACCCCCGAACTCGAGAACCTGACGTGGGGCTTCGCCGGGAGCCCCGGAACGGTTTCGGGCGGTTGCGCACGGGTCTCCTGGCCTGTGGGAACCAACGCCCAGCCCTGGAGCGTGCGCGGCGGCGCGGTGCAGTGCGACCTCGATCTGGGGCGCACTGCGCGGTTGGCAGCGCCTTGGCTGAAACTGCCGGCGCGCACGCTGCCGACCGGGCAACTGCTGGCGGGCCTGACCTGCGAGGGCGGGGCCGGGATCTTCAAGACACGCTACCAGGCCGCCGTGCGCCGCGTGGTGTGGGAAACCTCGAATTGGAAGATCACGGAGCCGGACGCGCGCCTCTCGGGTTCCGCTGAACTGGTTCCGGCCGAGCGTCGCCTGAAGCTGGCCGACGTGGAAGGCCGCGCCTCGGTCGGGCGGCTGCGCATACCCGAGTGGACGCTGACGCTGCCCAAGGGCACGGGTGCGCCCGTCTTCCGCGGGAAGTCCGATGGGTCGGTCGACCTGCAGGCCCTGAATGCCTGGCGCAAGCCGCCCCGCGAAGGCGCCAAACGCGCCCTTGGCGGCACGGTTGGATTCGAAGCTGCCGCCGCATCAGCCACGGGCGGGACCGACCTGACCCTCTCGATCGCCGTGACCGACCTGAGCTTGACGACCCCCGGGAGCCGCCCCTGGCTGGAGCCCAAGGCGACGTTGGCACTCGACCTGTTTCAGGCGCACGACGGCCAGAGTCTCACGTTCCGCAAGTTGGAGATGCGCAGTTCGCTCCTGGGTTTGGAGGCGGATGGGGCCGTGGCGGATCTGCAGAAGCAGGTGCGCGCCTCGCTGGCCGGCCAGATGGCGCTCGATTTCGGCCAATTGGACCGGCTGCTGCGGGCCGAGGGGGTTCGCTATCCGGCGCTCGCCGGACGGGCCTCCCGTCCGTTCGAGTTGCAGGCGCCGCTGGCGGCCGGGCCGGCGGCGGTCTTTGCCTACGGGCGCGGCCAGGCGGCGTGGTACATCGAATCGCTGACGGCATTTGGGTTGTCGGCCGGCCCGGCCGACTTGAAGGCCGCGCTGGCCGACGGCGTGCTCAAGCTCGAGTATGCGCCACCCTTGAACGAAGGCCGCGCGCGACTGCTGGCCGACCTTGCGCTGACCGCCAAGCCCTGGGTCCTGACCGTGCCCAGGGAAACCCGCGTGCTCGACAAGGTCCGCCTCACCGACGAGATGTTGCGCGAGGTGCTCGGGTACGTCAACCCCCTGCTGCGGGAGTGCGGCACGACCGGCGGCCAGATCAGTCTGACCTGCAGCGCGCTCCATCTGCCGCTGGACCAGACCCTCAAGAAGGCCACGGACTTCAGCGCCCAGTTGGAGCTGATCGACATCGAGCTCGAACCCGCGGGTGTGCTGGCCGAAATCCTGGCAATGGCCGGCGTCTCCGGGCAGAAGGTTAAGCTGGCTCATGAGTTGATCGACGTCACCTGCACCGACGGTCGCGTGCGTCCGGGCACGCAGCGCGCGACGATCAAGGGCTATCCGATCACGTTCTCGGGCACGGTCGGGCTGGACGGCACTGTCGCCTACCGGGTGGAGCTGCCGCTTACGGAGGAGGTGGTGGGGCAGGAGGCCTGGAAGTACCTCAAGGGTATGCGCGTGACGATCCCGGTGACCGGCACCCTCTACCGCCCGGCCATCGACCGCAATGCGCTGAAGTCCGAGATCCGCCGTCTGGTCGGCGAGGCGGCCCAGCAAGCCATGGCCGAGCGGGCAGGGGAGCTGTTGGATAAGCTGCGCGAACGGGTCAACAAGTAGATGATCGAACTGGACGCCCAGGATGTGACGGTGCGCTACCGTCGGGCCGGGCACCCTCCGCGCGTGGCGTTGTCGCAGGTGTCGCTGCAGGTCCGCCGGGGTGAGATCGTCGGGCTGATCGGCGAGAGCGGCAGCGGCAAGAGCACGCTGGCGCGTGTACTGCTGGGGCTGCAGCGGCCCGCGAGCGGCTCGGTGCACGCGGCCGGGGTGGACGTGTATGCGATGGCGCCCCGCGCGGCCCGCGCGTTCCGGCGGCGCGTGCAGCTGGTGTTCCAGGACGCGGTCGGCTCGCTCAATCCGCGTTTCACGGTGCGGGCCACGCTGGCCGAAGCCCTGACGGTGCATGGCTGTGTGGCGCGGGAGGCCTGCGCGGAGCGGGTCGCGGAGTTGCTGCGGCGGGTGGGACTTTCGACCGAGACGGCTGATCAGTATCCGCGCGAACTCAGCGGCGGGCAATGCCAGCGGGTCAGCATTGCGCGCGCCCTGGCGGTCGAGCCGGCGGTGCTGATTGCGGACGAACCCGTTTCGGCGCTGGACGTGTCGGTGCAGGCGCGCATCTTGAAACTGCTGGCTGGGCTGCGAGCCTCGCTGGGGTTGACGGTGTTACTGATCGCGCACGACCTGGCCGTGGTGCGGGCGGTGTGCGACCGGGTCTATGTCCTGTGGGAAGGACAGATCGTCGAGACCGGTACGGCGGACGAGGTCCTGCGCGCCCCCCGGCATGCCCACACGCGTGCGCTCGTGGCGGCCGTGCCGGACGTGGACCGCGCCCTGGCGGCGCGGTCCGCGGTGCCGTGAGCCGGGATATCCCGTGAGCCGCGATATCCGTGGCGCGCGTCGGCCCGACGCGCGGCGTCACCGAGTCGGGCTATGGCCGCATGATCTCAACATCATGACTCCCGATGCAATCATCAGGAAAGATGTCGTCCAGTCGCAGGCAAGGCCCGCGCAGTCGCTTCACCTTACCGTGGTATGTGACCAGAACCGCAAGAGCGTCCCCAAAGGGGAGCACGCCGCGACTCAGGCGCACGGGCATACCAGCAGTACCAAACCGCAAGGAGTCCGTTGTGAGAGGAACATTTCGCGAAAAGCTAACTGGTGCATCATCAGTATCCAGAGGCCCCTTGCATTTCGCTTGGCCTCACGAGCGCCTGGTTCATCACGCACAACCAAGAGCGACACAAGAACAGCGCACACAAACAATGTCAGGACTACCCAGGGAAGAATGGAAGGTCTTCGGCGTGCAGTTCCGTTGGGTACCCCCAGCGTGGCATCATCAACCTGAGCAGGACATGATGGCATTCCCTTGGAGTCCTTTCGATGGCCGCCGGATACCGGCTACCGCTCGCTGATCACTTCGGGCGAGAACGACCATCGCCGCGGTGGCGGTGCGACCATTACGTGCCGCCGCCGCCGGCTTGTGTCTCCAGTTCCGTCCAGCGGCTGTAGGCCGTCTCCAGTTCGGGCTCGATCTCGGTCGTGCGTTGGCGCGCGCGGGCGAGGTCGGCGGCGTGTTCGGGGCGGTAGAAGGCCGGGTCTGCGAGGCGCGCGTGCCATTGCGCCAGTTCCGCCTCCAGCGCCTCGATGTGTCCCGGCAGATGCTCCAGCTCTCGGCGTTCGTTGAACGATAGCCGCCGCGCCCGCCGTTGCTCCGGGGTCGCCGGCGGCAGCCGGTGTGCGGCCGGAACGTTCGTCGCCGCCGGGCGCGGACGGTGCGCATCCCAGTCGTCGTAGCCGCCGGCGTAGTCGTTCACATACCAGCCGTCGTCGGGATTGAGCCATTCACCGGGAGCATCGGGACGCGCCTTCTCGAACGCCAGCGTGCTGGTGACCACGTTGTTCAGGAACGCCCGGTCATGGCTCACGACGAGCACGGTGCCGCGGTAGGCGGCCAGTTGCTCCTCCAGCAGTTCCAGCGTGTCAAGATCGAGGTCGTTGGTCGGTTCGTCGAGCACCAGCACATTGGACGGTTCGGCGAAGAGGCAGGCCAGCAGCAGACGGTTGCGCTCCCCGCCGGAGAGCGAGCCGACCGGTTGGCGCGCGCGCTCGGGGCTGAAGAGGAAATCCTGGAGATAGCCCATCACGTGGCGGCGGCCGCCGTCGATGGTGACGTACTCCTGGCCGCGACCGATGTTCTCTGCCAGCGAGCGGTTGTCTTCGAGCCGGTCGCGCAATTGGTCGGCGTAGGCCACTTGCAGATTGGTGCCATGCACGATCCGGCCGGCCTGGGGCTGGAGCCCGCCGGGCCCGGCGCCCTCCAGCAGCAGGCGCAGCAGGGTGGTTTTGCCGCAGCCGTTCGGTCCAAGAATGCCGACCCGGTCGCCGCGCAGAATGACGGTCGACAGCTCCCGGATCAGGGGCTTTGCTTCGTAACCGAAGGCCAGCCCCTGCGCCTTGAGCACGACGCGGCCCGTGCGTTCCGCCTCCTGGATGGCCATGCGCACGTTCCCGGCGTGCTCGCGTCGCCCGGCGCGTTCGCTGCGCAGCTTCTGCAGGTCACGCACGCGACCCTCGTTGCGCGTGCGGCGGGCCTTGACGCCGCGGCGCAGCCAGGCCTCCTCCTGCTGGAGTTTCTTATCCTGCGCGGCCCACTGCCGGGTCTCCGCCTCGAGCACCTCCTCCTTGCGTCGCAGGAAGGTGTCGTAGTCGCAGGTCCAGTCGCGCAGAGCGCCGCGGTCCAGTTCCACGATGCGCGTGGCCAGGCGCCGCAGGAAGGCGCGGTCGTGGGTGACGAACAGAAAGGTGCGGCAGTTCCGTAGCAGGAAGTTCTCGAGCCAAGCGATCGACTCCAGGTCGAGATGGTTGGTGGGTTCATCCAGCAGCACCAGGTCGGGCGATCCGAGCAGGGCCTGTGCCAGCAGCACGCGCCGTCGCGTGCCTCCGGAGAGCGTGGCAAAATCGGCTTGCGGATCGAGCGCGAGGCGGTCGAGGATCTGCTCGGCCTCCAGCAGTCGGCGCGCCTCCGGATCGTGGGCATGTTCGGGGTGGACGATATCGATCACGCGCCCCTTCAGATGGGTGGGAACCTGCTGGGGCAGGCGCGTGATGCGTACGCCTGACGCCTGGGCGAGCCGGCCCTCATCGGGTGGAATATCGCCCGAGAGCACGCGCAGCAACGAGCTCTTGCCGGTGCCGTTGACGCCGAGCAGGCAGATGCGGTCGCCGCGTTCGATGTTCAATGTGACGTGGTCGAGCAGCGGCGCGCCGCCGAAGCTGAGCGAGACTTCCTGGAGTCCGAGTAAAGCCATAGGCCAGCAGTATGGCGGCTGGCGCGCGCGCGCTCAAGCGTCTTCGCGCGTCTGTTTTCGAATGGCTTCCACCGGGCGCGACCTAATCACACTTTATAAAGTGTGAGCAGGGCGGTTAGTCTTCGCATTCTCCGGCCGCGCGCACCATCTGATCACACTTTATAAAGTGTGATCAGAGGCTATGCTATGCCGAGGTGGTGCAGTCGCGCTGCTTGCGGACACACTTTGCAACGTGTGTCCGGGGGCTTCGATCGGGCAGTCGAACCTTCGCGCTTGAATGCGCCGGGCGACATGGCACAATGGGGACGAACAACTCTGGGAAGCTGGGTGCAACGATGATCAACCGTCTGGTTTGGTTTCCGGTTCTGTCGACCGCGCTGGTTCTGGCGGGTGCCAGCCGCGGCGCCGATGTCCGGATTGTCAAGGAAGGCGCCGGCAAGGAGGGCGTGACGCTGGCCGGCGCGCGACCAGTCGGTGAGATGGGCCAGCTTTTTCTGGCGACGCTGCAGAATGACCTGACGCGTTCGGGCTGGTTCCGGGTCGAGCCGTCCGCCACGGCCGGCATCCAGGTGACGGGTAGCGTGGCCGGCGACCAGGCCGCGGTGCGCACCGCGCTGGAGGTCGCCTGGCCGAAGGGCCGTTTTGCCTGGTCCGAGCAGGCCACCGGCAAGGCCGAGGCGCGCCGGCTGGCTCACCGGCTGAGCGATGAGATGGTCCGGCGGATCCTCGGACAGAAGGGCATGGCGGCTACACGCATCGTCTTCATCGGCAAAGGCGACGGCTCCGATCTCTATTGCTGCGACGCGGATGGACAGAGCATCATGCGCATCACCTCGGACCGCGTAACCTGTATCGGCCCGAAGTGGGATCCCACCGGTCAGTCGGTCTTCTACACCAGTTACCTGCGGGGTGCGCCCTACATCTACCGCGTGCCGGCGGCCGGCGGTACCCGCCAGAAACTGGCCAATTTCAACGGCCTCAACACCGGCGGCACCGTCTCGCCCGACGGACGCCTGATGGCGCTCATCCTGTCGCTGCCCGGCAACCCCGAACTCTTCATCGTCAACCTCGCCAGCGGTGCGCTGACGCGCCTCACCCGCACGCCGCAGGCCTCCGAGGCTAGCCCCTCGTGGTCGCCCGATGGCCAGTCGCTGGTCTACGTCAGCGATGCGGCCGGTGGCCCGCAGCTCTATGCGATCCGGGCCGACAACAAACAGCCCCGACGCCTGACCTATCGTGGCAGCGAGAACGTGGCGCCCGACTGGGGCAGCGATGGACGCATCGTCTATTGCACGCGGCAGGGCAGCTACCAGGTGGCGATCCTCGACCCCGCCAGCGGCGAAGGCCGCACCGTCACCTCCGGCCCTGACCACGAGGACCCCTCCTGGGCGCCGGACAACCGCCATATTGTCTGCTCGCGCGGCAGCTCCGGCCGGCGCGAGCTCGTAATCCTCGACGTGCCCGCGCTTGACACACCGGGTGACCCTCCGGTACGTTTGTTCGCGACGGTCGGCGACTGGACTGCTCCCGATTGGTCCAGACGCTAGACACACATGGATCGTTTTCCACCACCCACACATGGAGTTGACACAATGCGCATGTCCTTTCGAATCGTGATGATGCTGACGCTGGCCGGAGCCGCCTTGCTGACCGGTTGCTCGAAGAAGAAGGCCAAGGACGGGCTGGCGGGCGATGGCGCGACCATCATTCCCGAGCAGTTGGGGGGCGACGGCGAGTTCCCGCTGGGATCCGGCACGCCGTTCGACCAGCAGGGCCGCGAACGCCTCACCGACACGGCGCTGGCGCCGGTCTACTTCGGCTATGATTCATTCCAGCTCGCGCCCGAGGAGGTCACCAAGATCGAGCGCGCGGCCGATTACCTGACCAGCAACGACCGGGCCGTCGTGATCGTCGAAGGCAACTGCGACGAGCGCGGCAGCAACGAGTACAACCTCTCGCTGGGCGAGCAGCGCGCGCAGTCCGTGCGCTCTTACCTGATCAACCTGGGCATCGCCGCCGAGCGTATCCAGACCCGCAGCTACGGTGAAGAGCGTCCCGCCGCGCAGGGCAGCGGAGAGTCGACCTGGAGCCTGAACCGGCGCTGCGAATTCGCACTCTTCAAGTAGAGCGGGTGTGCGATGGATGGACCCTGCTGCCAGGCGTTCGTTTTCGACAGCGTCGGCGCAGGGGAATGGCTGGTTCTGGCGGTCGTCATCCTGGTGGTTTTCGGCCCCCGCCGGCTGCCCGAACTGGCCCGCAAGATCGGCCGTGCGCTGGAGCAACTCCGGCACACGGCTGATCAGTTTCGGGACCAGTTGATGACTCTCGACCAGACCGAGCAGGAGTCCCCGCCACCCGGCGCCGGCGCGCCGGACGGAGCGGATCGGATGACTCAGGCGGGTGCAGCCTCCGCGGAGACCTCCGACCGGCACACGCGACGGCTCGGCCCAGACTCGCCCTCCCGCGCAGATCCGGCACCTGCCGACTCAACGCCCGCCGCGGCAACTCCAGCGTCGTTTGCAGCCTCCGGTGCCGAGCGTCATGATCCTGGTGAGCCACTGCCACCGGTGCCGTCCGGAGGTGCCACGTGACCCCGGCCGCGCCCGCCGCGTCGCGGGCCGCGCGCTCCAGCGCGGACGACCCGCCGCGACCCTTCCTGGAGCACCTCGTGGACCTGCGGCGGTGCGTCATTCGCTGCGCCGTGGCATGGGTGGTGGCCACCGCGCTCATGGCGCCCCTGGCCCCGGGGATGTTGCGTCTCCTGCTGGCGCCGCTGCGACAGGCCGGGGCCGACCCGGATACGCTCATCCGCGGCATGCGCCTGGCAACCGGGTTCACCGTGCTGTTCCGGATCATGCTCTGGGGCGGGTTGGTGTTGAGCCTGCCGCTGTTGCTGGTCTTCGCGGCCCAGTTCATCTTTCCCGGCCTGCTCCGACACGAGCGACGGCTGGTCACCGGCATGCTGTTGGCTGCCGGCGTGCTTTTCCTGGGTGGGGTGGCGATGGGCTACAACCCGACTCTGCCGGCGGCGCTGCGTGCCCTGCTGTCCGTCAACCAGTGGATGGGCGTGGAGTTGGGTCCGGTGCAGTTGGAAGACTACGTCGGCATCGTCCTGCAGACCCTGCTGGCTTTTGGCTTGGCATTCGAGCTGCCACTGCTACTCTTGGCCCTGGGTTGGATGGGTGTGCTGCCGGCGCGCGTGCTGCGGGAGCGGCGGCGCTACGCGATTGTGGCGATCTTCGTGATCGCGATGGTGCTGACGCCGCCCGATCCGGTCTCGCAGATCGCGATGGCCCTGCCGATGTGCGTGCTGTACGAAGTGTGCATCTGGCTGATTGCGCTCAAAGGGCGGCGCACCCGGTGCGAAGGATGTGACGGAACTCCATGACCGACAAGGTCGAACGGGCGCAGACCGCGATTCTGCGGGTGCTGAGCGACACGCGCGGCCCGCTGGGTGCCGCGCGGGTGGTCGAGTCGCTGCTCGCGGCGGGCCTGGACCTGCGCCCCCGCACCGTGCGGTTCCATCTGCTCGAGCTGGACCGTCGCGGGCTCACCCAGCTGGTGAACCGCCGCTCCGGGCGCCTGATCACCAAGGCCGGACGCGAGGAACTGTCCAAGGTCGATGTGATCACCAAGGTCGGAGTAGTGTCGGGCCGGGTCGACACGCTGACCTACCAGATGTCTTACGATCCCCGCGAGGACCGCGGCGCGGTGGTCGTCAACCACACGCTGTTGCACACGGCTAACTTGAACCAAGCCTTGATCGAGATGCGCCTCGTGTTCCGGCACCAACTGGGCATTGGCAGCCGGATCATCCGGGCGCGGGCCGGCGAGATGGTGGGCAATAGCGTCGTGCCCGAGCATCACGTCGGCATCGGCACGGTCTGCAGCGTGACGATCAACGGCGTGCTGTTGCACCGTGGCATTCCCGTCACGTCGCGTTTCGGCGGCCTGATCGAGATGCGCGATCGCAAGCCGGTGCGCTTCGTCGAACTGATCGAATACCGCGGCTCGACCCTGGACCCGCTCGAAGTCTTCATCCAGGCGGGCATGACCAGCGTGCGTGACGTGGTCCGCAAAGGCTCGGGTGTGATCTGTGCCGGGTTCCGCGAAATTCCGGCCGCGGCCATCGACGAGGTCGAAAAGCTCGGGCGCGAGATGCGCAGTGTCGGGCTTGGCGGCATTCTGACGCTGGGCCGTCCCAGTCGCCCCCTTCTGGGTATTCCGGTGTCGGACGACCATGCCGGCCTGATCGTGGTGGGCGGCCTCAACCCGATCGCCGCGCTGCGCGAATGCGGCTTTCCAATCCGCATCCGCTCGCTGGCCGGGCTTGAGGACATCAACCGTTTCCAGAGGATTGACCATGCAATGGAACCGCTCCGTGACGCGGGTGTGGGCGCCGATTCCCCGTGAGTCTGCCGATCTCCTGATTGAGGCCCTGACCGAAGCCGGGTGGGGCGCCGCCGCCTGGGAGGACGTGGATGCGGGCGGGTTGACGGCCATTGAGGTTTACCTGGATGGCTCTGCCGATCCGGCCACTGCGACTGCAGCCCTGCAGGCCTGCGCGGATCCCCTGGGATTGCATCTGGAGATCCAGTCGGCCATCCTGCCGCCCCAGGACTGGGCCGAGAGTTGGAAACGCTTCTTTCATGTCACGCGGGTCTCGCCGCGCCTGGTGATCTGTCCGGTGTGGGAGACGTATGACGCGCAACCGGGTGAGCGCGTCATTGCCATGGATCCTGGCGTCAGTTTCGGCACGGGCAACCATGCCACGACACGGGCCTGCCTGCAGTTCCTCGATCAGGTTGCGGCGGAGGACGCGGAGCGCGATGTGCTGGACGCGGGCTGCGGCTCGGGAATCCTGGCGATTGCGGCCCTGAAGCTGGGATTTCGGTCGGCGCATGGCTTTGACAACGACCCCGAGGCGGTCGGTGCGGCCACGGCCTTGGCCGAACGCAATGGCGTTGCCGCGGCCTTTGTGACGGGCGACGTGGCCGACTGGCCGACCCAGGCCGACGTGGTCGTTGCGAATATCCTGGCGCCGGTGCTGACCGAGCACGCGGCGCGCCTGGCGGCCTGTGTGCGGCCGGGAGGCAAGGGCGCCCTGGTCTTCTCGGGCGTGCTGGCGACACAGTATCCCGACGTGCTGGCGGCCTTTGCGGCGCAGGGCTTCACCGAACGGGCGGTGCATCAGATTGGCGAATGGCGCAGCGGCTGGCTGGTGCGCAGGGAATAGGGGCCGCTCCGGCGGTTGTGGACCAGCGCCATCGGGACGTTCCGGGGACCAACACGGGTGGCTTGCGTCTGACCTGCCACACCACGCGTTTCCCATGGAGAGACGGGACGACCGCCCGGGAATGCGCACACACGAGGTCCGATGGGCACCGCCTATCTCCCGCGCGTGCTCGCGGCGCGGTTCTCGCGAGGAACGCAGCCTGCTGTGTATGACCGAATGCCAACGTGACACGATATCCAAGTTGTGGACGCACAGAAAACTAACGTTGCGACGTTTCGGGAGTTGTGGTTACATTCTAAACGAACTTACACCAAGATTTGAGGTGGGTATGCGTAGACTGAGTTGCGGGGTGCTTCTGTTGGTGGCCGTGTCGGCACGCGCGCAGTGGGTGTCGCAATCCATTCCGCTGGTTGCGGGGTGGAATGCGGTCCACCTACAGGTCCAACCGGTGGATGACGCCTGCGATGATGTCTTTGCCGGCCAGCCGGTCACGGCCGTGAGCTGGTGGTGCCGCGACGTATCCGCTCTGGGCGAGGGGGGGGCGCAGGCACCTGACATGCGCGCCTGGTATCCCGGCAACGCGGCGGCAAGCACCTTCTTCCGGATGCTGGGCGACGGGTGTTACCTGATCCAGGCGAGCGCGCCGGCCACGCTGACGGTCAAAGGGGTGCCCGCCCTGCCCTCGTCCTTGCTGTGGCTGGGGATGCCCAACCTCGTCGGCATGCATGTCCCGCTGCCGAACAATGTCATGCTGAACGAATACTTCGGCTTTTTCAGCGGCTTGGGCGCCGGTTACCCGTACGCGACGGTGGCGATCGGCGGCACGCCCGTGCAGCGCAGCGGCACCTACAAACCCAGCCCCGGCCAGGCGCTATGGGTCACCACGGTAGGTTCGGGCTCGGCGGAGTACTCCGGGCCTTTCAACGTCACGCTCGACTCCCCGGCGGCGGTGATCGCCTTTGCCGGCGTGCTGTCGCCGCGCACGCTGAGCGTCAAGAACAACGCGGGGGTCGCGCGGACGGTGCGAATCAACCGCGTCGCGTCGGAGACGCCGCCGGCCGGCCAGGGCACACTGGCCGGGGCCGTGCCCCTGATGCGCGCCGTCATCGACTGGAGCGCGGGCTACCCGCGCGAAACCTATGTGGACATCGCCTTCCCGTGGGTGACGAACATTGCCGCGAACGCCACGCTCGATCTCAAACTGCTGCCCAAGCTGGCCGCCATGCCGGCCTCCGGTGGCGCCTACCAGAGCATCCTCATCATTTCCGACCAAGGCAGTGCAGACAACCACGCCGCGCTGACCCAGGGGCGCTGCATGTACCGCGTGGGCGTCCGGGCCGCGGGCGATCTCGCCGAGCAGGTCCAGCCAACCGGACTGTGGATCGGCAACGTGGTGCTGGACGGCGTCAACCGGGCTCAGATGCTGTCGCAGACGGAGGACGTGTGGGACCCCGACGTCATACAGTCCGCGCCGCGCACCTTCGGCTTCCGCGTGATCCTGCACGTCGACGAGTACGGTCAGACGCGCCTGCTGAAGGAGATTTTCCAAGCCTCGGTGCCGCAGGGCTCGCCCAACGCGGGCAATACGCTGCTGCCCTCCAAGCAGACGGCCACCGATTTCCGCGCGCAGAACCCGACCGCCGTCATCCGGCGGATCAGCTCGGCCAACTTCCCCTTCATGCCGCCCCTGAGCCTGGGAGGCGGGGGCTTTGCCGTCGCGGATGCGGAGCTGTCCGGCAACATTGTCCTGGCCTTCGACGACCGCGTGAACCCGTTCGTCCACGGCTTCCATCCCAACCACGACAACCTCGACTTCCCGAACGGTGTGCGTGGAGAGAAATTAGGCGGAGCCGACGGCACGGGCGATTACGAGTCGTGGAGCGTGGAGCGCCGCGTGACGTTCGCTTTCGTCGCCAGCGACCCGACCGGCTCGAACCCGCGATGGAACGTCACGGAAACCGGTGGCCTCTACACCGAGACGGTCGCGGGACTGAACAAGACCGAAATCAAGACTTCGGGCGCGTTCCGTCTCTCCAAGGTCTCGGACGTGTCGCGTATCCTGACGGTCAGCGGGGCTGACTAACCCGTTTCCAACCCAGCGCTCTCATTGACACCACGGTGTTCTCGCGCCACCGCCAAGCGTGCGAGGCAAATAGGAGTTCAACCATGAAGAGAACCATCGTCTCACTACTGGCCCTCGCCGTCCTGTTCGGCCTCGGAACCGATCCCGCGTCTGGCGGTGTTCCCGCCAGTGCCATGCAATACACGCCGGGGATGATCAACTACCAAGGCATGCTCGTAACCCCGGGGCCGCAGGGCGGCGCCTATGTTGATGGCAGCTATACCTTCGACATCCGCCTCTACCGTGAGCTCAGCGGCGGCACCGCCGTGTGGGGCGGCACCTACACGACGTACGTCAAGAGCGGCTATTTCAACATCATGCTGGGAGGGGAGACGGGCGTGGCCCTCGCCGGCCCGACCTACGCGCACAATGCGCTGTGGAAGGCCCTCTGGCCGGACCCGGCCACGCCGGAGAACCTGAAGAACTCGCTGTTCCTCGCCATCACGCCGTATCAAGACGCATACTGCCAGTTCATCCAGCCCGCCAGCCGCGCGGAACTCGCCCCGCGCCAGAACCTGCTGGCCGCGCCCTATGCCTTCCGCGCCCAGACCGCCGCCTACGCCGAGTACGCCAACCAGTCCACCAACTTCGTCGTCAACGGCAAACTGACGGCCAGCTACGCCGTGGGAGGAACTCCGATCTTGAAGACCTTCGTCGGCGGCTATCCCGCCACGACCCCGTGGGTGCAGATCGGACTCGGGAGTGACGTTCCGAACACGGTTTCGATCACTTCGATGGGGCTGGTGACGCAGTCAGAAACCGTGTTGCACGATACCGAGACCAAGGAGTGGTTCATGGTCGGCGACTTCGACGTCGACAGCTCGGGACCGGTCACGATTGATGCCGGCTCGACCGCGAAGCTCATTGGTACGACCGGGGCGACCGTATCCGGCGGGTCGGGCACGCTCAGCCTGCAGGGCGCCAAGGTGCAGGGGCGCAACGCCCTCGAGTGGTCGAAGCCCTCCTCATCATCGACGTACGCCAAACCGTTCGTGATACGGCAGTACACGGTGGTTCTGGCCAGCGGTGCAAGCCAGGGGTATCTGGATATTTCCGACACGGTGCTGAACAAGGTGTCCGACTACGCTGCTGCCATCACGGCCGTCAGACCCACGGTTACTGACAGCGCCGTTGGCGACGCGCTCAGCAGCTTCCATATGACTACGGGCGAAACTGGCAACGCGTGGAAGATCTACCTTCAACGTGATACGCCCATTACCACCGCAAGGAATTACGTGGTCGATGTCCTGTTCATCAACAAGTATCTGATTGACGACAACCGCTAATTAGTCGTCGAGGCGTGACGAAGGCTTCCAGGGGGCCAGCCGGAGTGCTGGCAGAGGTTCGAACGCGGCCAGGCTGAGACCGGATGCGCCGGGGTCATTGGAGGAGGCGAGTATGCAGATGCAAGTTTCCAGAGCACGACGAAGGACGGGGTTGGCTCTGGCCCTCCTGTGCGCCACGCAGGCCTTCGCGCAGTTGGATATCCTGACTACGCGCTACGAGAATCGGACGCATCCCAATGCCTATGGCATCACGAACGGCGTGATGCTCGGGTTGGGCAGCGGCATGAACTCGGTACGATTCGATGGCTACAGCGGCATCTGGCTGCCGAACTACGATGTTCTGGATGTGGCGCACTTCCGCACCACGATCGGCGCACCGGTCTCGGCGCAACCCGCCGACACCTTCCTCGGCCAGATCATCACCCCGCCCGCGGGCGCCAATCTGAACGTGGATCCGGCTGTACAAAGCCTCGATGGGAGCGGCGACGCCGAGTGGATCGATTACGCGCAAGTCATGATCGCCAGCGGGGTCGGGTCGGTCCAGATCACGTGGACGCTCTCCAACGGAAGCTCGACGACGGTCGTCTACACCGTCTCGCCGCAGTCCCAGAAGCGGCCGGTGCGCCTCTACTGGACCCACGAGCGGCCGCCCTATGCTGATCCCGGAGATCCCGTCAACATTCTGCCGCTTCAGAACGCCGGTCCCACCATCCAGTTCAGCAACAACTACCGTGTTGAGATCTATCCCAACTCCCAGATTCATCTCTACGATCCGACAACCTACTCGGCCTGGGACTCCTTCGGGTACGTGCGTCTCAATGGGACCGAACTTCAGGCTTTCAGCGAAACCCGCGGCACCTTCCTGCTGGTCTACTCGCGCCTCGACGAGGTGCTTGGCAAGCGCGAGTTGCTGGCCTACGAGATCGTGGACGTGATGGAACCGATGTCCACGAAGCTCGACGTCCACATTGGCGGTCGGTTGCGGCCGATCACGCGTTTCGACACGGACGAACTCTTCCCGACCGTGACGCGCGGCATGGTGGATGAGAGCGGCAACAACGAGATCTATGTTTACCAGCATGCGGTCGGGCCGCAGAAGGATTGGCTGTGGGCGATCCGCGATTCGGTCGGCAAGGCGTGGAAGATCGAGGTCTACTGGCGGGCGAAGGAGGAGTTGGACGTGCTTTGGCCCTTCGAGGTCGACATCTACGAAGCACGCTGGGATCCGGCCCACGCGCAGATCTACGCCCGCGACCCCGTTACGCCAGGTGCGACGACCGCGTTGCCCGAGCCCAAGGTGTATGTTCCTGCGACCATGAGCGTGCAGGCCATGCCGTACCAGGTGCCGGCGGGCCATGCGGTGGCGGCGGCCGGCTCGTACTACACCACCTATGGCAGCCAGGCCGGCACGAATGCCGTCTCAGGCTATGCCCTGCTCCGGTACTCCAGCGGCGATCTGGTCTGGTTCGAGACCCTCCGCTCGGTCGCCGGCGACAACGCGGACTTTTTCGTGCGCGGCACACAGCCAGCCGTGATCCCCGAGGAGATCACCGATCCGCTCGCGGACGCTGGCGGCTTCTTCTATCCCGGCTGGATCAAGACACGTGGCGCGTCGGCCAGTCCGGTCAGAAATCCCTACAACGACAACACCTACCGGTATCCGTCCGTTTACGTTTCGACCAACCTGCTGAGTTCGGCGATCTTTCCCGTCAACGCCGGCCTTCTGGAGATCTGGTGGGCGCAGGGCAGCCGCTTCAACCGGCAGCCCGCCGCGGTGGACGACTACGTCGCGCCGCTGCCCGCGCCGGTCTTCATTCCGAGTACACCGCGGCTGTACCAAGCGAGCTACCCCACGGCGGGCGCGGCCTGGGATGACGTGCCCACCCAGATCGTCATTGCGTCCGGACAGGGCAGCGCCGGCGGCACGCTCAACGACTTTGCGCCCGTGACCGGGCCGAACTTCACCATCACGAATCCCAACGAGGGCCGCATCGCGAATCTGAGTGGCGGCATGCTTACCTCGAACTTCACCTTCGAAATCTGGCTCAGGATGGAGCCGGACGGGGAGTTGGGGAACTTCGAGTTGGCGCGCTTCTCACGGGTGGAGGATGAAGGCGCGGTCAACACGTTGTTCACGCTGGGGATGCGTTCCGGCAATCTGGACATCCGCATCGAAGGCGGCGAGTCCTATTCCACGGGGTTCGACGGCTTCCCGACCCAATTCAATCCGTATGGTCGGACCACCTCGGGCGGTTTTGTTCCATCCAGCAGTGAGGGCGGATTTCGGCCGCTTGAAAGCGAACTGCCGCCGCCCGCCGGCACCTGGCACCATTTCGCGGTCACGAGGCAGACGGACGGAACCTGCACCTACTACATCAACGGCCATCCCGCAGCCGTACTCCTTGTGCCCGACCTGCCCGCGATCGATTTCGGGCAGGACCAGTTCAGCTTCCTGAACAATTATTACGGCAGTGCCATGCGGGTGCGTCTGTGGTCCGCGACGCGTACGTGGCAACAGATCCTCGCGGGCCGCTATAGGGCCGTCGCCAAACCGGACGACAACCTGATCGCCGAGTACCTGATGGAGCCGGTGCTAAATCCGGCGACGGGGCTGTATGCGTTCCCCTATCTGGACAGCCTGCTGGACTCTTCGGGTAATGACAACCACGTTGCGCTGGGCGAGTGGGATGAACTGGCCGTCGCGGATGACGACGCGCTCCATCAGCGCGCGAATGGCATGGTCTTCGCGGGCGGCAACGCGCAGCTCTATGTTCAGCGCGACCGCACGGCCGACGGCTACAACCCCAACGAGGAGCATGCGCTGCTGCTGAGCGGCATCGCCTACGCGCTGCGCTGCGACCTGAACACCACAACGGATACGGCCACCTACACCTCCGAACCGTTCGTCCTGGTGCAGTACACCGACGCGGACACCGGCAAGCCGCGCATGAAGGCGCTGCAGGTCATCCCCGAGAACGACATGTACCGTTTCGAGAAGTTCATGGAGGCGGGGCAGATGGTGCAGTCGCCGGCGCCGCTGGCGCTGCTGCAGCCTGCCAACTGGCACACCTTCATCGACGGGCCTGTGCTGTCGGGCCAAGCCACTTGCTTCAAGGACCGCAAGGGCTGGTTCTGGGCACAGCAGGCGGGCAACGACGGCGGGCCTGCGAACTACATCTTCGACTTCGAGTATCCCCACCAGGAGAGCTTCGACTATCCGGACGGCAGTGCGCCGGCCGTCGGTACGCGGATCAAGTGGATGGCCAACTATACGGGACGCGGCGAGGAGTGGCCCACACGCGATCCCGAAGATCCGCTGGACTCGCCGATCAACTACACCTTCCACGTCCTGTGGCCGAACGATGTGCCACGTCTCTATGTCGGCGATACGCTGACCAGCGAGAAAGACGGACTTCCCGCCATCCGCGGCCGGCTCAGCGCGGCGATTCTCTACGACCAGTCGCGCCACCACAAGCCAAAGCCCGAGGTGGACGGGTTCTATCCCAGCGTCCACCTGATCGACCCCACACTAGCACGCAAAGTCTCGATGGATGAACTCCCCGGATCGCTCAAGAGCTACCGCGACCCGCGCACGTCCTTCACCTTCTTCTCCGAGTTGCCGCCGCTGCTGCGCGAGCGGCTCTACTGGAATCCGGCTGCCCAGGCCGAAGAAGAGTTCCAGTTGATCGGCCAGTACCGCGAACGCACCGACGGCCACAACTACCTGCTGCTGAACGTGCTGGACGCGCGTCTGAAGGCTGGCGCCAGCGATCCGGAGATCGTGACCGGCGCCGATGACCCGGACTGGCTGGCCGGGCTTGACCGGTTGCCCCCCGGGGGGGACGTGGTGGTGGTGACAGACGACAGCAAGCCCTTCGACTCGCTGGCGCTGGCCACAGATGGCCGCGGTGCGGGCTATGTGACGCTTGCCTTCAATAACAGCACCAACCGGGCGATGGTCGATCCCTCCGAGAGCGTCATCCTGAACGTGATCAAGGTCGAGCCGGAACTGTACCAAGGCAAGCTCGACCCGATCTTCTCCTCGAATCCGCTCGACAAGCAGATGAACCTCAAGTACACCGCCGATTTTGCCGGCCAAACGGAGCTCTGGGAGTTCGAGTGGCAGTACGGTAACCCGGTCAACGGACGCCCCCCCAGTCCGGACGATGAACAGGCGTGGCTGGCCCTGCTGGACAGCGCCGGGACAGAGTTCGCCGACTACGCCACCATCGGCGACGCGGGGGTATTCGGCCTCTCAGACCACTATGTGCGCTGCCGTTATAAGGCCTTGAGCCCAGATGTCATCAATCTGGTGGGCGAGGAACCGTCTGAGTGGACATCCCCCCAACTCGCGGAAGGCTGGATCAAGCGCGTGCTCAAGGCCGTCAACCCCTTCGACCAGCGCATTCGCGACTATCTTAACGTGGCGCTCAACACCGAGCTGTCCATGGTGCAGCAGGCGGGCCAGCCCTACAACGGTGACATCCCGCTCAATCAAGAGGCGATCAACGACTACGGCCTGATCCCGATCTACGAGACGCTGCTGCGGCAGGCCTTGAAACTCTCGATCGACGCCGAGTTCTGGGCGACCGAGTCGCTGTCCCTCGCCCTGCAGATGGCCGCGGGTCGCATCAGTGAGCTGTACATGGTGCTGGGTAACGAGGCCCTCGCCGACGCCATGAACCCAACCGTGGATCTGGGTTCGCAGGCGCCCGTCAGTGACTTCGCCGAGAGCTCGATCTTCTGCTTCCAGAACCAGCAGCGCTCACTGCTAGACGAGGAACTGGCGCTGCTGCGTGGCCGCGACCTCTCGTCGGAGTACCTGCAGTCCGTCGAGTTCGATATCGCGCCTTCGGCGTTCCCGGTGTACAACCGCCTCGTCTGGAACTTCACGCAAGACATCATGGGCGGGCAGGTCGCCTACGTGCTCAACTACGGCATCAGCGACCTCAAAGGCAACAAAGACGGCAGCCTCGACGCGGCGGACGGCAGCGCGCTATTCCCGCAGGGGCATGGCGACGCCTACGGCCACTACCTGAGCGCCATCAAGGGCTACTACTATCTGCTGCGCCACCCGTATTTTGGCTGGCTCCCGCAGGTCGAGGGCATCCTGGCCGGCGATACCGAGGTCACGATCTCCTACTTCCACGAGAAGCGCTTCGTGATGGCGGCGGTCGCCAAGGCGCGCACCGCCCAGATGATCGTCTCACGCACCCACCGCGACCTGTACCGCTTCGGCGAGGACGACGCCTGGGAGTTCGCGGAGGACGACGACCAGGACCGCCACTGGGGCGTGGACGAATGGGCCACGCGCGGCCACCTCGGCGCCTACTTCGACTGGCTGACCGCCAACGCCCTGCTGCCCTCGCGCCAGGCCGACGAGGTCGGCATCCGCATCATCGACCGCGAGGGCACCCCCGAGCTGCAGGAACTGGCCGACATCGCGCGGCGCATCCAGCGCGACGCCGACAAGTCCGATAGCGGCTTGAATCCGCTGGGCCTGGCCGACAACGCCATCCCGTTCGACATCTCCCCGTCCGAAATCGACGCCGGCAAGACGCACTACGAGCAGATCAACGAGCGTGCCCACCGCGCCCTCCGCAACGCCGCCGAGGCGTTCAAGCGCGTCAAGCACGTCAGTAACGCCCTGCGCGATCAGAACGAGGCGCGTGATTTCGACACGATGGTGGACGACGAGGAGGCAGCCATCAACCGCCGCCTGATCGAAATCTACGGCTACCCCTACGCCGACGACATCGGCCCCGGCAAGAACTACCCCCAGGGCTATCAGGGGCCAGACCTGCTCAACTATGCGTATATCGACCTGTACGATCTGGACAACAGCTACACCAACGTTAGCGGCCGGTATTTCGACGTCAGCGTGGATTACTACCAGCCGATCAATCAAACGATCAACGGCGTCTTCCAGGCCGAGATCGACTCCAGCATGGCCGACCTCGGTGGCATGGGGAACGTCGAGCCCGGCACACTGATCTACACGATCGACGAGTTGGAGTCGGACGACTCGGTCCTGAACCAGTGGGTCAACCTGCCGGCGGTCGAGCAACCCGTCTTCGTGGTCGACAACGGTTCGAACCTGCTGGACGGGCAGGTAACCTACCGGTTCAACGTCGTCGGCTGGACGAACCAGCCGCAGACCGTTCACTACTATGTGGCGCCTTACGGCTTCACGGGCAAGCCGCCCAGCTACACCGGGCAGCGGCGGGCCGAAGGCGAAATCCAGATCGCGCTCGCCGAGTACGGCGTGCAGATCTTTGCGATGCAGGACGCCCAACAGGCGGCGGTGGCCGCCGCGACCCTGGTCCGCACCAAGTTCGACGAGCTGCGCGCCTACGACTACGAGTCGCTGATGTACCTGCCGGTCGGCGTCGCGTACGACGAAGTGCGCGAGTTCTATGAGGAGGCCAAACGGCAGGCCGAGGAGCTGGCTTCGGAGGTCGACAGCATCGGGCAGATCAAGGGCATCATTACGGGGGCGGGCGTCGAGGCCTTTCCGAAAGTTGTGGGGATGGCCTCCGATCTGACGTCTCCCGCGCGGTCGGCCCTGCTGTCCCTGAGCGCCGGCGTACAGGACACGCTCAACCTGCAGCAGGCCGATCAGCAGGCCAAGATCGCGGCGCTCGTGCTCAAGATCGGGGAGATCGAAGGCCTGATGGCGGACGCGCTCGATTTCTCCGTCAACAACACCGAACGCCGCCGGCTGCTGTCCGCCATCCTGGGCGCCGCGCAGTCGGCCAAGGCCGCCGTTTCGCGCCTGAGCAGCGTCGTGAACGTCGCCAACGCCGCGCGCATGCGCTTTGCGGCGGCAGAGGCCGAAGGCGACCAGCTCCAGATCGAACGCGAGCGGCTGCGCCTGCAGTGGTCGTCGGACCTCAGCACGCGCCGCTATCGCAACATGATGTACCAGATCCTGCGCAACGACGAGCTGCAGCGCTACAACGAGACTTTCGAGACCGCCGCGCGCTACTGCTACCTGGCCGCCCGCGCCTACGACTACGAGACCGGTCTCCTGGAATCGGACACCACGCACACCGCCGGCCGCGACTTCATGACGCAGATCGTCAAGACGCGCGCGCTCGGCCGCTTCACGCTCGTGAACGGCTCGCCCGGCGAGCCGCTGGGCGGCGGTTCGGTCGGCGACCCGGGTCTGGCGGACATCCTGTTCCGCATGAACGAGAACTGGACCGTCCTCAACGGGCGCCTGGGTTTCAACAACCCGCAGAACGAGACCGACGCCTTCAGCCTGCGGTACGAGCTGTTCCGCAAGGTGCCGGCCGCCGCTGGCGACACCGCCTGGCGCGGTGTCCTGCAGGACGCCTGGCGCACCAACCTGCGCGACATGCCGGAGTTCCAGCGCTACTGCCTGCCGTTCTCGCCGATGGCTGCCGTGGAGCCCGGCTTCGCCATCCCCTTCTCGAGTACGGTCTCCTTCCGCAAGAATTACTTCGGGCAGGATCTGGACGCGGGCGACAACGCCTTCGACTCCACTTACTTCGCCACCAAGGTGCGCGGGGTGGGCCTCTGGTTCCAGGGCTACTCGTCCAATGTCTCGACCGGCCTGGCCAACCGTCCGCAGGTCTATCTCGTGCCCGCGGGCGTCGACTTCATGCGCGTGCCGATTCAGGCCAACGGCGCGGCCGCCACAACGCGCGGCTGGCAGGTGCTTGACCAGGTTCTGCCGCTGCCCTATCCGCTCGCCGATTCGCAGTGGGAAGCGCCGGACTGGAGCGCGCTCAAGAACCTCTGCGGCAACGAGCTCTGGAGCATCCGCAAGTACCCCTCGATCCGCGCCTTCCACGACAGCGGCTACACGCCCGAGCAGATGAGCTACAACGCCCGCCTGGTCGGCCGCTCGGTCTGGAACAGCCAGTGGTGGATCATCATCCCGGCCGGCTCGCTGCACGCCGACGACGAAACAGCCCGCACGCGGTTCTTGAACCAGGTCAAGGACATCAAGCTCTACCTGAAGACCTACTCGTTCTCCGGCAACTAGGCTGACGAAAGGGATACCCATGAACCTCACGCCGAAAACAGTGCTCATCAGCGCGGCGCTTGCGCTTGCGGCCGCCGCGCAGGCCGGCCTGCCGTTGCCGCCCACGATCACCTACGGCCTGATCCGTGATGAGTACGGACAGCCCATTACCAGCGACGCGCAGGTCAAACTCATCAAGGTGGCGGACCCCGCAACCATCTGCGCGCAGTACGAGGTAAACGGCCAGTTCCAGCCGGGCGTCAACTACCGGCTCTCGCTCGAACTGGAGAGCGCCGCGCCGCTCTGGCGGCCCTACGCCGCGCTGGTCGGCACGCCGATGCAAATCGTCGTCACCGTCGGCGGGGTGGTGCAGCCGCTGACGCCGACTCCGTTCTTTGACGCCCCGGCCGCCGGCGTCGCCCGAAGGGTGGATTTCGCCACCGCCGTGGACAGCGACGGTGACGGTCTGCCCGATGCGTGGGAGGAGCTGATGGTGGTGTGGTCGGAGGGGTTCTTCGACACCATTTTCGATATCAACCCGCTCGATGACTCCGACGTTGACGGCATGAACAACCGCGATGAGTATCTGGCCGGCACGCTGCCGTTCCTGAGAACGGATGTTTTCGCGATCACTGCGCTGGCCACCCAGCCCGCCTCGGGACGGCTGGCCCTGACCTTTCCGACCAGCGATACCCGCATGTATCACATTCTGGTCAGCGACAGCCTGAACGCGCCGACGTGGTCGCCCGTACGGTCATCCGACACCTCCTCGGGCGAGCTGGGTTACCGGACCTATCAGGGCACGGGCAGAACCGCCACGGTATACGTCGAAAAGACAGGCGGCCAGGCGTTCTATCGGATCGGCGCGAACTAACGCGGTAACGCGTGCGGAGTCCGCAAGCCTCACCCCGGCCGATCCCAGAGGGCGAGGGGAGGGGCAACAGCCGGAAGAGACGCATGAGCGAACGGACACCGCACTCGTCCATGACTTCGTTGGAAGGGCGGAATATTGGAATGCGGGGGTTGGAAACGGGTGATGCGCTGTATTCATCCATTATTCCAGTATTCCAACATCCCAGCATTCCTCACGATACCCCATCGTTCATCACCGCACTGTGGGTGCCGCCCTGGTCTACGAGCGCGCTTGCCCTTAGCTTGCTCTTTCTGGCTACGCTCGCGTGTCCCGCGGCCCGCGCGCAAACCGTCTGGACGAACACGGCCGGCCGGCCGTTCACGGCCCGCCTAACCGCGTTGACCGACACGCACGCCACGTTCGTGATGGCGGACGGCGTGACGAACGTGCTGGCGCTGGGCGCGCTCGACGCGGCCAGCCAGGCCACGGCCCGGCGCGTCCGTCAGTTGCCCGAAATCCCCGGCACGCTGCAGGCCACCTTCGCCCTCTGCAGCCGCGACCTCCGCCGGGTGCGCTACCTGCATGAGGAGGGGCGGCTGGACGATGCGGAACTGGCCGACGCGCGCCGCAAGCTGCTGGCCGGTTTCCGCGCCATGTTCGACAAGCACGGCCTGCCACCCGAGTCGTACCCGGCGCTGGAGCGCCGGCTGCTCAACAGCGCCGAAGCCGAGGCGCCCCAAGACGCAGTCCGAAACCGTTAAGCCCCCAGACCACGCGACGGCGAACAGTGGGCAGTGGCAGTGGGCAGTAGCAGTCGAAATCAGTCGAAGTCGAAAGTACAAAAAAAGGAAGAAGCCGATGGCAACGAAAAACTGGGACGAAGACGGCAGGGTCAGGAGGCCAGGCGGCTTCGGGTTGGCGGCGGCGCTGGGCGCCGTACTCGCGCTGCTGGCGCCGGGCGCGCGCGCCCAGGTGCCCCAGCTCATCAACTACCAGGGCCGCGTGGCGGTCGGAGGCGTGAACTTCGACGGCACCGGCCGCTTCAAGTTCGCGCTGGTGGACGCCGGGGTGCCGGACGAAGGGCAGCAGGCGCAAGCGGCCCCCGGTGATGGCGGCGGGATCACCGATGGGCAGCTCTATTGGGTCATGATCTGGGATAACGGCGCCGGCTACACCGACACGCCCGCCGTCACCGTGGTGAGCGGCTCGGGCTCGGGGGCGGTCCTCTCGGCCGAGGTCCTGAACGGCATAGTCAGCACGATCGAGGTGCTCAATCGCGGCTCCGGCTACCTGCCCGAAGACACCTTCATCGTGATCGACCCGCCGCCGTCCACGCTGCAGAACGTGACCTACTGGAGCAACTCCCCGCTGAATTGGGAAGGCACCGAGCCGGAGTGGGCGGTCGAGCGGCCCGTCACCAAGGGCCTCTACTCCGTGCT
>CAZZCT010000059.1:0-27176 GCA_964652365.1 uncultured Lentisphaerales bacterium | reverse complement strand
CTTCCGCTCCAACCTCGCGGCCGCCTAACCATCAACTAAAGTGAATCGCACCCGCTTCAGCCGTTCTCATTCATTCCGCCCGCGCGGCATCCGCCAGACCTCCGCCGCGGCCAGCGCGGCCGGCTTGGGCTGGCCGTGGAAGTCGATGATCGCGGTGTTGGCCGTGCAGGGGAAGCAGTCATGCCCCATCCAGAGAATGATGCCGCCGATGGCGGGGAAGCGCGACTTGCAGGCGCGGACCGCCAGCGCGATGGCGGCGGCCTGACGTGCCTGGCTCCAGCTGACGTATTCTTCCAGCGCCACGGGTGCGCGTCCGACCTCCTTGGCGAAAAGATCCCATTCAATCCACCAGGAGAAGCGCCGCCAGAGCGGGTTCTCCATCGTGCCCGGCACCAGCGGCAGCCCGCCGGCATACTGGCGGATTAGTTCGGCCGAGCTGGCTCCCGGCGCTCCGGTCTCCGACCGGAACAGGGCGTCGTCGCGGCTCCAGTAGTCGGCCCACTCAACGGCGTTTGCGCCAGGTCCCTTCCAGGGGCCGTGCACGTCCCAGTGCAGCCCCTTGCCGAAGTCGGCCGCATTGGCGAAGAAGCGCGGTCCGGATGAGGAACTGGGCATGAAGCGGCGGCCCGGATCCTCCCGCTCCACGAGCGCCTGCCAGCGCTGCATCAACGGGTGCTGAAGTGTCACGGGCAGCCCGATGCCCACTCTGCCGCCGTCCAGCCCGCCCTGCAGTTCATTGCCGCCGCACCACATCAGCAGCGAGGCGTGGTGCTGTCGGCGGACGATGTACGTTTCCGCGGTCTGCACCAGCGTCTGCATGCTCGGTTCGTCGTCGTGCGGCCAGTTCTCATGACCGGAGGAACTCAGCGGAAACTCCTGCCACACCAGCAGTCCGTATTCGTCGCACAGGTCGTAGAACCAGGCCTTCTCAAGAAAGCCGCCACCCCAGACGCGGAAGATGTTGCAGCCGAAATCCGCATACTGCTCGATCAGCGCCTGGTAGTCTTCGCGCGTGAGGTCGGCAAAGAAGGGGCGGATCGGCGTCCAGTTGATCCCTTGCAGGAAGATTGGCCGGCCGTTGACTTCGCAGATCCACGGATTGGCGTCGGCCGGTGCACCGGCGCAGGGCCGCCAGGCCACATGCTTGAAGCCCACGGTGCGCTCCTGGCGGTCGATGACGTTGCCGTGCACGTCCAGCAGTTCGCCAACCACCGTGTAGAGCGGCCGGTCCCCCTCGCCGTTGGGCCACCACGGCTGGACCGCCAGGCCACGCCACTCCACGCCCGCGGCAAATGCGGCGGCGGTCAACTCCGCGTTCCGCACGATCGCCCCGCCGGCGCGCAATGTCAGCCGCATCCGCCAACCCGACGCCCCGACTGGCGCCAGATCGCCCCGCAGCCAAAGGGTTCCGGTCTCCTCGGCCACACTCCAGTCGGATCGGCAGCGGAGCGACGCGATCGTCGCCGCCTCCGTCACCTCCAGCGTCACCGGCTCCCAGGGTCCGATCTGGACCAGCCGTGGAACCCAATCCCACGTGTAGTTGAAGCGCACCTTCCAGTCTTTCATCTCCGACGTATAGCCCACCTGTCCCAGCCAGCGGGGCGGCGTCCGGAAGATGATGTGCAGCTGGTTGCCCTGCGGCAGGATGTGTTCGGTGAGGTCGAACCGGTAGGGGATGAAGCTGTTGTCAAACGAGCCCACCTGCTTCCGGTTGCAGACCACCAGGCCGTTGCCGTCGAGGCCGCCGCAGTTCAGGACGACGCGACGGCCGGACTTGAACCAGGCATCGGGCAGTTGCGCCGAGAACATCCAATCACGGTTTTCGACCCATTCGCAGGCCAGCGCGTTGAGCCCGGTGAACCAGTCCGGCAGCAGGCCGGCGGCGCGTAAGGCGCCCTGGACGGACCCGGGAACCCGCATGGGCACCGGCGGGATCACGGGTTCGAGGGCAAAGCCCGTTTCCAGGGACTTGCCGGTCCAGGAGGTGGGCAAGTATCCGGCCACGGTCCAGTCGATTGTGTTGAGATCAAACTGCTTCGTCGGGCTCGTCGGCATGGTCGGGTCCTCGTCCTGTAACGGCGCAGGAGCCAGGGTTCAGGGTGTCAGGGCTCGGAAACAAAACTGGCAGCCTGAACCCCGAACCCTGAACGCTCGCTCCTGAATCGCCGCCGTCTTCGTGTTCAAAAGTTGTACGTCCTATGTTAGAGCGCATCGGCGTGCGGGTCAACCCATGCGCTTTCCCGGCGCCAGCGGTGCTCAACGCGGTCGTCTGTGGCGCGCATCGGCCCGACGTTCGGCGCGCCTGTCTGCGGGCTCGGTCGGTCGTGGGTGGTTCCGCGCGGTGCGGTCAGACTGCGGCGACAAACTGGCAAGCCGGCACGCGCGGCAGCCATCGCGCCTGCACCACGACGCGCGGGGCGGACAGGGAGTCCGGCGGCACCGCCAGGTCCTGCGCGATCCGGTGGGTCAGCCTGGTCCAATCGATTCCCACGACGTCCACCCGGACGTCTGGCGGGACCTCTTCGATCAACACGGAGTGCGTCACCAGCACACGCGCACGCTGCATCAGCCGGACCAGCGCCTGCGGGTTGCGCCGTCCCAGTGTCGTCTGCAGCAGGTCGTCGGGGAACACCACACCGACCTGCGCGCCTGCGCGCAGGGCATCCAGGTTGGACCCGTGCCACAGCGTGTGCCGCAGGGGAAGGCGCGCCAGCGCCCGGTTGAGTGCGGCGCAGTAGGCTGCGTCCGACTCGGGGGTCGCGACCACGATCAACTCGCGCACGCCCTCGCGGTGCCACACCGTCAGCGCCTGGAGGTAGGCCAGGTCCCATGCGGTGTGGTACTGCGTCACCTGCGGGAACTCTCTCGGCTGGTGAACGACCGCGATCCCGCGCACGCCGGCATCCGCCAGCCGTTCGAAAACCTGCCGCATCCGCGTCAGCGGGTAGAGCCAGATCACGTAATCGAGGTGGTGCGCCAGCAACCGGTCTGCCAGTTCGGTCCCGCTCGCCGGCGAGGTCTCGTAATGCACGGTATCCGCCACGAACTCGCCCCGTCGCAGTTCCTCCTCGATCCGGATGAAGAACGTCCGCCAGTAGGGCAGCAAGACGAAGCCGGTGGTCCAGATCGGCAGTCCGACCACACCGCGCGGCGGGTTGGCCGGTTGCAGCTTGCGGCCCAACAGCAGCGTGCCTGAACCGCGGCGAGACGTCAGCAGACCCTCCCGGACGAACTGCCGGTAGGCCAGGTGCACCGTGCGCTGCGGCACACCGAAGAAACCCGCGACCTGCTGTTGCGAGTAGAATGCGACCGGCTGGTCCTTCCGCACCTGCGCGACCGTCCGCCGTAACGCCTGTATCAGGCAGCGCAAGGCGGTCTCGCGGGGAGGAAAACCGTGGAAACGCGGATGCACTGCGGCCAGCTTGGGCAATTCGCGGTGGACGGGCTTGCGCGACATAGAAACTCATGGTAGGCGTGGGCCTAAGAAAATGCAAACTGATTACCTTGAGGTGGCAGCGACCGGGAACTATGCTCACGACATCTGGTTGGTTGATCTGGCCGTGGTGCACAGTTGCGGCCGTCTGCACGCAGGTGCGGGTAATCCGAGCGGTCGGGTCGGGGCGGGTACGGACAAGGGAGTTGGCAGTATGAACGCGAACACATCCCGAAAGTTGCTGGCGGCCTCGGCCGGCTTGCTGGCCTTTTTGGCGGCCGGTGGCGCACGCGTGCTGGCCCAGAGTGGCGGCGTGCAGTTCGATTTCAATACCGGACGGGGCTCGATGGCGGACGACATCAGTCCTGCGCATCCGGCCTCTTCGGTCAACGACATCGACGGCACGCCGAACCTGGGTGGACAGGGGTTGCTGCCGGCGACCGCCACGAGCTGGAACTCCTATGGCACAGCTCCCACGGGCGACAACGTCGGCCTGGTCTGGGCCGATGGGTCAAGCTTCACCGGCGGGGTGCTGCAGTTCGGGACCGGTTACCCCGGCGACAACGGCTGGGGCGGAGACGGAGACCCGCTGACGCCGGGGTTCGGCCTCATAAACTGGCTTGCGCTGTGGAGCTACGACGGCAACAGCAGCGGCGTGCAGAACACGGCCCTGATTGAGGACGTCATCTACCGGTACCCGGGCGACACGATCGGCGTGCGCGTGAAGGGGTTCGCGCCGGGCTGCTATCGCGTGTATGCGTTCGCCCAATCGCCTGACGCGCCGGGCCGCACCCAGTACTGCAGCATCGGCATTGACCTTACGGCCCACGGGCAGGGCACGGTATCCACCATTGGGCCGGGCAGCGCCAACAACGCGGCGTGGACGGCAGGCAACCAGTTTGCCCAAGCCGACGTGACGGTGACCTCGGCGTCCGACTGGGTGGCCGTCATCATGTACAATCCCAGCAGCAGCACGGTGTTCAACGGCATGCAGATCGTCAAAGTTCCGCCGGCCGGTGGAACCACGCTGGCGGTCCGATGACCCGGGGGCCTCACACATGAGCAACCCCGGGCTTCCTGTGCGCGGCGCCCTCGCCGCGCTGCTGTGCGGCGCTCTGCGCGCCGCGGCGGCGGACGGACAGGCGCTGCTGGCGCCGGCCCCGGACGTCGCCACGCTGGCTCGACTGCCAGTCACCACTGCCGGCATCGGCAACACCCTCCTGCGCGGTGGTCCGATCCATGGCGACCCGACGCAGACCTACCTGCAGCTCTACACCAGCGAGATGGCGGTCAGCGCCGACGGGTTCGTCTACCTGACCACCACCTGGGAGGAGGGGTGCACGCCGTCCGGCATCTACCGCGACGGCGACGCCCTGCCCGAGCGCGCGAACCTGGGCGGCCCCAGCTCCGGCGATGCCGTTGCGGTGACCGACCGTCACGTGGCCTACGCCAAGGACGGCGGCATTGACCTGTTCGTGCGGATGCCGGGCCGCGGCGTCGAACCCGGCAGCCGCCGGCGCTTCGAACTCGGCGACCCCAAGCCGGCGGTCCGGAGCCTGGCTTTCGACGAGGCGCGCGGCCGGATCTACTGGGCCGATGGCGCGCGCGTGCGGGCGGTCAGGCTGGCCGACGGCGCCTGCGACCCCGGTTTCGCCGTGACTCTGCCGCGCGCCGCGCGCCTTGCCGTCGATCATGCGGGCGCCGTGTGGGTGATGCAGTCCTCGGACCGCGGCGGCCGCGAGTTGCTGGCGGCGGAGGCTTTCGGCAGCGAACCCGATGCACCCGGCCACGCGCCCGCGCGCGCCCAGGTGCGTGGCGACGAGCAGGCGGTTTTCGTTGCCGGAGACAAGGAGTTTGGCTTCGTTGGACTCGACCTGGGCCGGCCGCGGGCGCTCGCGGCCCTGCGTTTCTTCGTCTCGGGCGATAACGCGCGGTTTCGTGAGCACCGCATCCAGGGGGCGACCGCCGGACGTGACGGTCCCTGGACCGACCTGGCGCAGTTCGCCGACCGCCCGAACGGCTGGCCGGAGGAGTGGTTGCTCCTGGATCCGGCGAAGTCGTGGCGCTGTGTCCGGATTGCCGGGCCGGCCTTGCGGGTGCGGGAGTTCGAAGCTTACGGCCCGACACCGGCCGCACCGGGCGGCGTGGTGCGCTTCTCACCCGAGGGCCGGCGTCTGCCCCAGGAGGTGCGGGAGGTCGCCAACCCGGTCGCGATCGCCTGTGATCGCCCGAACCGGCGTTTGCTCGTGGCGGATGGCGGTCCGGACCATCAGGTGCGCGCCTACACACGGCTTGATGGTCAGCCGCGTCTGGACCGCCACTTCGGCGTGAAAGGTCGGCTGGGCGTGCGGGGCGGGCGGCTGGCCGCGTCGGGCTCCGGTCGCGGCGAGGTCGGACCTCTGCGCTTCGAGAACATCCGCGGGGTTGGTATCGACACCCAGGGTTGCGTCAGCGTCTGCCACGTCGGAGCCCCCGGCGTCAGCCAGTCGGTCCTGGAGAACGCCGCGGGCGACGGCACGCCGCGCTGGCGCTTGGAGGGGCTGGCGTTTCTCGACTCAGCCGCCGTCGATCCGTCCGACGAGTCGGCGCTCTTCAGTTGTGTGAACCGTTTCCAGCTCGACTGGAGCAAGCCGCTGGGCGGCGGGTGGAACTGGGCCGCCAGCACCGTCGACAGTCAGCGCTACCCCGAGGACGCGCGCGTCAACGGCAGCTCGGGCCTGGTCTATGGCGTGCGTCGCATCCAGGGCCACCGCTTTCTCATCACCACCACCCAGGCGCAGCTTCCCCTTTACATCTACCGCTTCGACGAGCGAACCGCGGGCGCCACGGCCATCCCTTGCGCGATGATTGCGTCGAGAACCACTGGCAGTGTGTGGCCGCCCAATCAGCCGCTGGGCTTCGGTCCCTTCATCTGGCGTGACCGCAACGGCGACGGCCGCTTCCAGTCCGGCGAGTATGAGAAAATCTTGCGCGACGAACTGGAGGTTCGCAGTCTGGAGATCGACGCTGTTGGCGACCTGTGGATCGTCGGCCGGAGCCGTGGCCGGTGGCGTCTGCATCGGCTGCCGGTCGGCAACGACCTGGGCGTCGATGGCGTGCCGGGGTGGTCGTGGGCGGCGCGCCGCGATTTCGAGCTGCCCGATCTACCCGGCGGCGCCCTGGACGTGCGGGGGTTCGAGGTTGATGCCGCCGCGAACGCGATATTCCTGTTCGGCTTCAGCCAGGCCCTGCCCAACACGGTGGGATGGAACGTGCCGCTCGGCCGCGTTCTCGTGCGCTGCCGCATCGCTGGGGACGTGTTGGAGCCGACGCACACGGTGCAACTGCCTTACGACTGCAATCTCAGCGGGGTGGACCGTGACCAACCGTACTCGGCCAGTCTCGCCGGCGACATGCTCTTCGTGGGCTACATGCACCGCATGACGGTACTGGCCTATCGCGGTGACGATCTGGGACTGCTGGGCCGCATCGACATCGGGCCGCAGAGCCAGACGCCGATCTTTGACGGTCCGCCGGAACTGGTCGCCGCGAAGCTCCGCGACAGCTACGTCTTGACCATGCCGCAGTATGTTGGCAACGCGATCACCGTTGTTCGTTGGAACGGCGCCACCGCCGGGTGGCTCCCGACGCCGGTCCTGACCTCCGAGCGCGCGGAGGCGCCGGGTGTGACGCTCGCATGGGAGCCAGCCGCAGGTGCCGTCGGGTGGCGCATCGAACGCCGCCGTCTCAATCCTGCCGGCTGGGATTCCTGGGTGGAACTCGCGCAGCCGCCGGCCGGCGCGCGGACCTGGCTCGATGATAGCTCCGGCGCGTCTTCCGCCGCCTACCGGTTGCGCGCGGTTGGCCCGGACCGTGCCATGTCGGATTGGTCGAAGACGGCCTTTGTCCGGGGGGGGCACGCGCGCTAGGAGCGGCGGGCAACTACGCCGGCTATGAGGGCGGCGGCATCTGCTTCGCCACTCCGGCCCCCGTGCGCAACTGCATCGTGGTCAACAACGTCGCCGGTTACGGTGCGGCCAACCTCACCGATCCCACACTCGTGACCTACTCCTGCTCGCCGGGTCTGACCACCGGTACCGGCAACACGACCGCCGATCCGCTTTTCCGCAACGCCGGCAGCGGCACGCCCGGTCTGACCTTTGTGCCGGGCGACTACCACCTGCAAGGCGCCTCGCCTTGCGTGGATCGCGGCACAGCGCTCGGCTGGCATACCGGCGAGGAGGATTTCGACGGCGCCAGCCGCAAGATCGGCCGGGCGGTCGACATGGGAGTCTGCGAGGCGCCCGCCGGCGGCACCCAGTTGATCCTGCGGTAGAAGCCTGCTGGCCACGTGCCTGCCGCGCGGCTGCGCCGCGGCGGTCGGCCCCGCAGTTCAGCGCGGACCAAACCGACCGTGCAGGTAGATCGGCGCCCCGGTCAGCGCCAGCATCGCATCGCGCCGCGGTCGGGGCATCGTTTCGCCCAGCGCGTTCTCCATGCGCGTAATTCGGGATCCCTCGGGCAGATGCCAGCTCTCCGGGCTGAGAGCCCAGGCCACCACCACCTGATCTGATCCGTCACCAAAGAGATAGGCGCGGCAGTTGTCGCTGGCCAGGGCGGTTCGGAAAGCCTTGCCACCGAGCGCGCGCACCATCTGCGCGTAGGCTGCGGCGGCCGGCTTCGGGCCGCGCTCCAGGCTCAGCAGGCCGAACGGTTCATCCTCGAGCTTGAACCACAGCACGGCTTCGACCTGATTGGCGAAACAGAGCACGTGGGAGCGCACCAGGTAGCACATCTGCTCGTACTCGCTGACGAAACCCCAGCCAGGATCTGTGCTGCTCCAGCCAATCTCCGTCATCCAGACGGGACGCTCCAAGCGCGCGTCGCGGAGGGCCTGCGTGAATCCGTCCAGAAACGTCTCGAGGCGTCCCTCCGCACCTCGCGCTGTGTCCTCGGGCGACGTGCCGCCCCGGTAGTAATGCACATTCAGAACGTCGAAGGCCTCGCCGCATCCGCGCGCCAGAAGGCCGCGGAAGTAGGGATGATGGTTGCGGGATTTCAGGCTGACGATCGATCCCGTGGTGACGCGCAACTCCGGGGCCTCGCGCTTCATGATGGCATGCGTGCGCCGCAGCAGCGCCGCGTAGTCGTCCAGGCACTGCTCGGGAGTGTTGGGAACCGAGGCCCAGAAATGGTCGAAGTTCGGCTCGTTCCAGACTTCGAAGATCGGCACGCGACCGCGCACCTGCCGCGCGACGTGCTGCACGTAGGCATCCCACGGCTCGGGGCGCGGCACGGAGAAGAATCCGCGCATGCTGCGCCGGTCGTCCGGCGCTGTGACCGAGGCCCATGGCAGGCTATAGCTGGAGATGCCGAAGACCTCGCACCCGGCCGCGTGGATGGCGGCAATGGCCCGTTCGGTGCCATTGGTACCCTGAGGTTGATCTGGGCGGCCCTGTTCCCACGGCAGGTGCGTTCGCACCCAGCGCCCCCCGAGTTGCCGGACCAGCGGCGCCAGGTCGGGTTGCGTGTTGAACCCGAAGCGGGCGTCGGTGGCGGCGATCGGCGCGATGACCGCCAGCGCACACCAGTCGAGCGTCACGGTGGGCTGGTCGGTGGAGACCAGACGCAGTTTCAGGTAGTGGCGATCGGCCTTCGGTAGCCGGATCACGGCGCTGGTGTCGGTCCAGGCGCGTTGCAGGCGTTGCGCGCCCCACGCGTCCTCGGCGATCAGGACCAGGCCGTTGCGATGGGTGGCGTGGGTGTCGAACTCCAGACGCACGGTGATGCGCTCGCGGCCCGTGTAGAGTGCGTGGGGCTTGTCCAGCCGCAGTCGGATGCCGGACGCGGCCGCCACGTTGGTGGCGACCGTCGGCGCGGCGCGGGCGGCCGTGCCGGCGATGAAGGCAGCCGCGAGCCAGGCGGCCCGGAGAGGGCAGGGGCGCTTCATGGGATGGCCTTGCGGACGACGGGGACGATCAGTTCGCTGGGCGCGTCGCGCCCGAAGTGCGTTCCGTCCGCCGCCAGGTTGGGCTTCCAGAAGGGTGAGTCGATTCCGGTGGCCAGCGCCGCACCGATGTCGACCACGCCGTCGTAGCCGTACGTGCGGAAGTTGGCGCGCAGCTCGCGGTTATAGGCCAGGATCACCGGCGCGGTCTTGTCGGGAGTCTGGTCCGCCTCGGTCAGGTGCGCAATCTCCACTCCGGGTTTGTTGTGTGTGAACGGTGTGAGCGTACAACGCCACTTGCGCGCCCGGGCAAGCTCGGGTCGCGCGCAGAGGCGGGCGTCCAGGTTGAGGAGTGCCTCCGCCGTCACGCCGTTGCCCAGGTCGTTGTGGCCGTAGAAGTTGATCACGTCGGTGGCGTGGCTCAGAACCGCGAAGCGGGCCTGGTTGAGGCTGCCGATGATTGCGCCGTCGGCCGTCAGTACGTTGCCGAGGGCATCTCCGCCGATGGCGGTGTTGCAGTGCGGGACATCCGCAAACGCCCGCTGGAACCAGACGCCCCCCTTGTCCGGGCCGCTCTGGAACGTCAGGCTGTCGCCCAACGCCACGACGAAACGCGTTTTGGGGTCGACGTTTTCGCCCACCAGCAGGAACGGGACGAACAGGCCGTCGAAGCTCGGCTTCCACTGCGTTTCGAGATCGGAGTCCAGGGTGCGATCGTCCGCGCCGGTGTAGACGCCCCAGGACCACCGTCCGTCGGTACGTGGATCGTTGAAGGGGGCGAACACCCCGCAGCCGATGGTGAGGTCGCACTCCAGCTTCACATGCGTGCGCAGGTAGAGCTGCATGCCGGGACGGACCGTCAACAGGACCGGATCGGTGGTGTAGAACTGACCGGCGGCGACCGTGGTCTCCTCGGGCGGCTGCTTCAGTCCGAGCTGCCGGTTGCGGTTGGCGAAGGTTACACGCGTCAGTGCGCCGGTGACGGACGGCTTGCAGGCCATTCGGAGGGTGACCGGCGAGGTCGAGTTGTTCCAGCCGAGCAGCCAGACGCGCGGTCCGGCCGCCGCGCAAACCTCCATGTAGCCCTGACAGGTGAACCCCGGAGCCTTGAACATATGGTTGAGCAGCGGCAGTTGACCGGTCCCATTGATGAACCGCGTGCCGGACGGCACATCAAGTGCCGGTACTGGTTCGGCCGCTTGGAGCCACACGGCCGGTAACCAGGCGAACAGGAATGACAAACGCCTCACTCGGCAGCATCCGGAGTGGTGAATAAGACCCCGGCAAACTGATAACAGACTCGCGCAGACCTGCCGTTGCATGGCGTTCCTCACGGGTAATCGGCGGCATGTCGGCGCCAAACGCCAAGCGTCGTGGCTCACACGTTTCGATCTCCGACGCACCGATGAAACATGTAATTTATAGCGCCTTGGCGGAGAAGGGTCGAGAACAGACCTCAAACTGCGAGAGTTGCCGACCCTATGCCGCTCAACCAGGCGCATGGTGCCGCGCATGGGAGAGTGGCAGGTTTCCCGGCAACTCTCGCAGAACAGGGGGAGACACGGTGCCTGGACGCTGCGCCAACCCCAGGTCCCCGCACCACGTCGTATTCTGCGCGCATCCCAGAATGAAACGTTCAGGGCCGGACCGCCACCGCGTGTCGCATGGCGCGCGCGTCCCACGCATCCCGACGGGATGCCAGAACGTAGCCGGGGGTTGAGCGCAGCGATACCCCCGGAACCGTGATGCGCCGGGGAAGCACCCTGAACGGGTGCCAGAAGCCATTTTCTTCTTCGCCTGTTCGTGGCATCGTCGGCCGGTTCCCGTTCGCAGAGGGGCACTCCGCTTCCCCTGCTTGCCGTGCACCCATCTTGCCGGGGAACGGCCCGGAGGACCGTTCTACTTCGGTCGCGCACGCGGCAAGTCCTGCCATTTCGCTTGTCTGCCCACGCGAAAGATGACACCGTTTCGCAACGTGACTGGACGGATCGAAAGGACATTGCGATGAATAGAGGACTTGTCGGGGCGTGGCTGGCTGTCATGGGTCTGATGTGTGGCGGCACACAGGCGGGCGTTCGCCTGGCCTCACCGTTCACGGACAACCTGGTGCTTCAGCAAGGCATTCCGGTGGCGGTCTGGGGCACCGCGTCGCCGGGCGAGCGCGTGACGGTCCGGTTCGGGAAGCAGGAGCGGGCGACCACGGCTGACCCGCAAGGCAACTGGCGCGTCACGCTCAAGAAGCTGACCGCCAAGTCCGGCCAGGTTCCGGAGAGCCTGGCGGTTCAAGGTCACGACGCCACGGGAGGCGTTACCATCGCGACGGTCACCAACGTGCTGGTAGGCGAGGTCTGGATCTGCAGCGGGCAGAGCAACATGGAGTTTGGCGTCGGTGGCGCCCGGAATGCCAGCGTTGAGAAGGCTGACGCCCTCTATCCCCAGATTCGCATGTTCACGGTGGCCAAGCGGACGGCGGCGGTGCCGACGACAACGTGCGACGGTAAGTGGATCGTCTGCACACCCCAGTCTGTGGGATCGTTCTCGGCTGTTGGGTATTTCTTTGCCCGCAAGCTCCATCAGGATCTGGGTGTGCCCGTGGGCATGCTGCACACCTCGTGGGGCGGATCGCCGGTCGAGCCCTGGACCTCACTGGATGCGCTACGGGCCACGACCGCCGCGGCCGCGCGCGTAGCGGGATACGAGCAGTCCATGGCGGATTATCGGGCCGGCCAGGCGCAGTTCGATCAGGCGCGCAACGCGGCGCTTCAGAAACAGGACGAGGCCCTGACGCTGTGGAACGCCGGGCACGCCACCAACGACATCGGGCAAGTCCAGCGCTGGTGCACCGGCGCGAGCGGGACGAACGCGTGGCACGCCACCGCGATGCCCATGGAGCAGGGGGCCGCATTCCTCGGGAACTACAGCGGCTATGTCTGGTGTCGCGCGTCATTTGAGATCCCCACCGCGTGGCTGAACCGCGAGCTCGCACTGAACCTCGGATCGGTCGATGAGGGCGACACGACCTACGTGAACGGCACGGTGGTGGGCGAGACGCCTGACGTCAGCAAGTGGCAGCAGCCCCGGCACTACACGATTCCAGCGGCGGCGGTCACCAACCAGCACCTCCTGCTGGTCGTGCGGGTGATGAACCAGATCGGCGGGATCGGGATCTTCGGGACGGAGTCGGACTTCAACCTGGCCCCGAAACAACCTGCGCCAGGCGAGCAGCCCATCAGCCTGACCAAGGGATGGACCTATGCGTTCGGCAGTCCGATCGACACCCGCGGCCGGCCCAACCTGTATGTGCCTTCTGTGCCAGGCGCGAGTTGGGACGTCTCCACCCTCTACAATGCGATGATCGCGCCGCTGGTTCCATACGGCCTGCGCGGCGCGATCTGGTATCAGGGCGAGTCCAACTCCGGTCAGCCACAGGAGTATGCCGAGCTTTTCCCGGCCTTGATCCGATCCTGGCGGCAGGCCTGGGGGCAGAAGGAGTTTGACTTCCTGTTCGTGCAACTTGCGAACTTCATGGCCCGGCAAAGCCTGCCGGTCGAGACCCAGGGCTGGGCCGACCTGCGTGAGTCGCAGCGGTTGACGCTGGCGGTCCCGCGCACGGGCATGGCGGTGGCGATCGACGTGGGCGAGGCCGCGGACATTCATCCCAGGGACAAGCAGACCGTCGGCCACCGTCTGGCGTGCTGGGCTCTGGCTCGCACCTATGGGCAGAAGGGCCTGGTCCATTCCGGCCCGCTCTATCGCGCCATGACCGTCAAGGACGGCCGGGCCCTGGTCGCCTTCGACCATGTCGGCGGCGGGTTGACGGCTAGGGGCGCGCCCCTGACGGGCTTCGCCGTCGCCGGGGACGACAAGGTCTTCCACGCCGCAACAGCCGTGATCGACGGCTCCGCGGTGGCGGTCTCCAGCGAACAGGTTCTTCGTCCCGTGGCGGTGCGTTATGGCTGGGCCAACAACCCGATCTGCAACCTGTACAACGCCGAGGGTTTTGCGGCCTCGCCGTTCCGGACCGACACGTGGCAGAGCGGCGAGATCAAGGCGGCCGCCGAGACACTCGTTGAGCCGGTCATCGAACCGCCGCGCAACTGACCGGTGAATAGGGGAACCGCTCGCGGCGGGGTGCCACTCTGCGTAGCGGTTCCGCCTCAACAACTGTCGATTGGGACCCACATACTGGGCGCGGCAGGTCGGGCACGTTGGCCCGACGGGCTTCGCGACAGTGGAGTGGGGCTATCCGCGGGGCCGCCGTCGGGCCGACGGCGGCTACCGAACGGCCCACAGGGCGTTGGGGATGGCCCCTATGCATGGATGTTACGAGGGGTGATTGTCTGAAAACACTCTATGTTTCGCCGCGGGGGAACGACTCCTGGAGCGGCACACGCAGGACACCGAGTGCCGGCCGGTCGGACGGCCCCTTCGCAAGCCTGGCGCGCGCACGCGACGCCATCCGCGCACTGAAGGCGTCGGCCGGGTTGCCGTCCGGTGGTGTCACAGTGGTCGTGGCCGGCGGCGAATACCAGCTGCGGGAGACACTGGCGTTTGGGGCCGGGGACAGCGGAAGCGCCGCGGCGCCGGTGGTTTACCGCGCGGCCGAAGGCGCCTCGGTGCGGATCTCGGGCGGGGTCAGAATCGGGGCGTGGCGCCTGGTCGACGAGCCGGCGGCGGTGGCGCGCCTGCATCCCGACGCCCGCGGTCATGTCCTGTGCGCGGACCTGGCCGGCCAGGGCATCGCCGATCTGGGTGTCATGGGCTCAGCGCGGTCGTGGGCCAGTTCGGATCCCGGGCTCGAGCTTTTCTTCCGCGACCAACCCATGACGCTGGCCCGTTATCCGAACGAGGGGTTCCTGCACATTGCCGAGCTGTCGGTGGACGACGGTCACCACATTCGCGGCACGCACGGCAGTCATGTCGGCCGTTTCCGGATCGCGGGGGAGCGCGACCGTTTACGGCGGTGGGCAGGAGAGCCCGGTGCGATGCTGCATGGCTACTGGTTCTGGGACTGGGCCGACCAGCGCCTCGCGGTGGCCGCCATCCATCCGGAGACCGGCGAGATCACCCTCGATGCGGGCCATCCGCACGGCTACGGCTATCGCGCGGGGCAGTGGTTCTACGCCTTCAATCTGCTGTGCGAACTTGATCAGCCAGGCGAATGGTACCTGGACCGCGAAGCAGGTCTGCTCTATTTCTGGCCGCCCGTACCAATCGGTGCTTCGTCGGACAACCCCGGCGAACCGGGCGCCAATGATGTCGTCGTGTCGGTGGTGCGCGACCCCATCCGGCTGGACCAGGTCAGCCACGTGACTTTGCAGGGTTTCGCGATCGAGGCCGCGCGCGGTACGGCTATCCGGGTGACGGGGGGCGAGGCGGTTCGAGTCGCCGGCTGCACGCTGCGTAACCTCGGCGCCGACGCGGTGCGGATCGAGGGCGGAATGGGGCACGTGGTCTGCGACTGCGACATCAGCCAGACCGGCGACGGCGGCATCCTGCTGAACGGCGGCGACCGCCGCACGTTGGCTCCCGGCCGGCACGCGGCGGTGAACAACCACATTCACCACATTGCCCGCTGGAATCCGCTCTACAAAGTAGGCATCCAGCTTTCGGGCTGCGGTAACCGTGCGGCCCACAACCGGTTGCACGACCTGCCGCACGTGGCGATTGGCTTCACCGGCAACGACCAGGTAGTCGAATACAACGAGATCTACCAGGTGGTCACGCGGGCCAACGACGCTGGCGCCATCTACACGACCGGGGCGCACCCCGAGGACTGGACCATGCGCGGGCATCGCATCCGCGCCAACTACCTGCACCATATCTCCGGCTTTCGCGGCGAGGGTTGCAGCGGCATCTATCTGGACGACATGTTCTCCGGCACGGAAATCTCCGCGAACATCCTCTACCGGGTATCGCTGGGGTTTCTGTTGGGGGGCGGGCGCGACATCATCTCCGTGAACAACGTCTTCGTGGATTGCCCCCGGGCGATCAGCCTGGATGCGCGTGCGGTGGGCTGGGCTGCGCCCTACGTGCCCGAGTTGGTCGCGCTGCTCGACAGTATGCCCTACCGCGATGAGCCATGGGCCACGCGCTACCCGGAACTCGCGGGCATCCTGAACGACGAGCCAGCACTGCCCAAAGGCAACGTGATCGCGCGGAACATCTTCCGCGGCGGCAGCGGCAACACGATCGAGGCGGCGGCACGGCCGGGCGTGCGCCTGGCCGACAACCTGCAGGATGAGGATCCGCGCTTCGTGGATGAGGCGCGCCTCGACTTTCGTCTCAGCCCGGAGTCGCCGGCCTGGAACCTCGGCTTCGAGGCAATCCCGCTTGGGGAAATCGGCCTGCATACCAGCGCGCTGCGACCAAGCCTGCCGCCGCGCCGGCTGTGCGAAGTCGAGTTGACAGTCGAGCAACGCCCGGTGCTGCACGCTCACACCTGCGTCCGGCCCGGCGTGATCCGGATGCGGGTGCGCAACGTCGGCGACACGGCGGACGTCTGCGTCATCCGCCTGCAGGCGTACGACGCGCGCCTGGTCGACGCCGCCACCCTGGCCTTCACGCTGGCGCCCCTCGAGTGCGGTGAGCGGCGATGCGAACTGCTGGCCGAGGCGAGGGCCATGCTCGTCACGGCGGTCGGCGAGGGGGTCGATGGGGTCTTGGGCAGCCTGCGCGTCGAGGCGGTTGAAGAGGAACGTCCCTGACTGGGCCGCCCCGGGCGAAAAAGCTGGAATGCGTTGGACGCTTCCCCGCGGTGCCAGCAACGGCGTGGTCCGTGCGTCGCTTTGCGTCGCTGGCCCCGCCGGGCTATCGGAACTCGACCCAGCGCGTGAGTGCGGGGGGCTTGACGATGAAGTTGTCCGCGAAGTTGTGCGACCACTCCTCGGGTGTTTCGCCCTTGGGCACGTTCAGCAGGTTGTCGGCTCGGCTGAACATGAACATCATGTAGGCTGGATTGTGGCGACCGGGTCGGACCGGGCCGATCTCGTCCCACGGAATGCGGGCGACGAATACCAGACCATCCCCGGCGGCGCGCGACCGGATCTCGGCCGCACGGACCACGCCGGATGGGTATTGGTCCGCATACAGTGGGTCAAACCGCAGCAGCATGGTTCCGTGGTCCGAGGCGAATAGGTTGAAGAGGGCATAGGAGTTGAAGAAGAACGACCATTCCGCGACCTCGGGGTCTTGATTGCGGAATGTGAACTGGACCAGGCCGGTCGGCGCCTTGGGGTCCAGACGGTCATCATAGGTCCGGGCTCGCAGGTAGAGCGCGGCATCGTCGTGCGCAAGCTGCAGTTCCGCCGACACGCTCGTGGATACCAGGCAAAAGTGGTTCTGTTGCGCTGTCACGCTCACCTGGTCGCGCGTCGCCACCGGCGGAATTGAGGCCCAGGCTGCGTCGTCCCACCCGGGGAAGGATGTCACGCGCGGGCTGGCAACCCGGGGCGCCAGCGGATTGACGCGCTTGTTCTCCCAGCAGGGCGCCACGGTCTCACGGCGTCCGGTCACCGTGACATCCAGGTCGCGAAGGACGTTGCCCTGGATGAAGAGCGGCCGGCCGGTCAAAGCAAACTCGGCTGGCAGCTGCGTCGTCTCGCCGACGAATGTGGTGGCCTCGACGGCGCGCCCGCGCAGCCGGACGCTGGCCGGTGCTGTGGCCCATAGAACTGAAACCGGCCCCGCGGCCCCAGCGAACACATATGCGTGCACCTCGCGATCCGGGTGCGCATGGGCCAGCAGTTCCCCGTCGCCGACGAGCGTGGTGAGGGTCTGCATGGCGCGGTAGGCCGGGACGAGGGTGCCGTGGGCGTCGTAGCAGGATACGCCGAGTTCCGGCGCCACGCCGGCTTCCGTCCGGTCAACCGGATTGAACCAGAAGTAACGCTCCAGTCCGAATTGGTGAGCCAGGCAGTGGCGGTAGATGTTGTAGATCGCTTCATACTCGCCGGGTGTCTGCACGGCACATCCGATCACGGCGCCGCTGGGTCCGTTCTCGGTGTCCCACAGCGCCTTGGCACCATCGCCGGCCTCGGCCATGACGTGGCGCACGCAGGCGTGTCCGCGGCCGAAGTCCTCGGGGTGGCGGCAGTTCAGGTAGTGCACAGAGGCGATGTCGAAGTCGTCCTTGGCGCCCAGATCGTACAGGTGCTTGAGGAAGTAGCCATCGGGGAAGCCGCTGCCCACCACGATCTGCGCGGTGGGGTCGACGGCCCGGACAGCGCGCGCGGTCGCTTTCAGGAGGTTTGCATAGGCTTGGATCGGGGCGCGTTGCAGCGCGGCATTGTACTCCGGCATGACGACGCCCGCCGGGGTGGGGTACCACCAGAAGAAGGGTGGCTCGTTGATCACCTCCCAGAACTTCACGCGGGACTTGTAGTGGCTGACCGCCGCCGTGACGAAGTCCTCCCACAGGTCCAGGTGCTCCCAGATGGGTGACGCGAACGGGAGCTTGTTGATGCGCGTTTCGTTGCCCCAGCGGCCATCGAGAATGGCCATGATGGACATGCCGCTCGCCACGGCGAGATCGATGGACCGCTCGCCGGCGTCGCCGAAGTTGTATTTGCGGGGACCGGTCGAGACCACCTCCATCTGCATGGGGCGAGTGGCGCGGATCCAGCGGCACCCCACCTTGGCGAAGGTGGGCACGGCATTAACGGAGGCCTCATTCGTGCCCCAGCAGTGGCAGCCGATCCGGCTGGCAAGGTTATGCGCAAGGTTGTCGCTCATGTCGGGCTCCCCGGGCTGGTACGTTCGCGCTCAATGATAGCGCATCGACCTGACAGGACCAACACACATCAGTTTGATTGTGCTTGGTCCACCCGGCCACCTCTCGCCGACACGGTGCTATTCCTGTGTCCCGCAATGAACATGCAAAGTAATTACCTTGTCGTGTTGGTGGCCCAGTGCGACACTCCACCCAAACCCGCGAAACCCACGAAACCCGCGAACTCGGAGTGCATCCATGCGATTGTCTCCATTGACCGGACTCTGCCTGCTGTACACGCTACTGATGGGTTCCTCCCGGGCGGACGACTACCACGCAATCGCCCATCCGCAAAACATGGAGCGGTTCAATTGCGCGATGCCCGATGCATCCTATGTGATGGCCGGTTCGTCATCCCCGATGTTCGTCTTCTATATCGACGAGGCGGTCGACCTCACCTTTGCCTTCACGCGCGGCGAAGACCGGGGTGAGGTCAAGGCCTTCAGTCTTGAGATCCAGGAGATCACCCAGCGCGTACCCGAGCAGTCCGACCCGACCTTGGCCGGGGTGGCCGATTTCGGCGCACCTGAACTGATGCGCGTGGAAGGCCAACCGGTGCGTCATCCACTGACCGTTACCTTCGGCGATCAGGAGGTGGCGCGGTTCGAGGTGAAGCGCGTGCCGGTGCCTGCTCGATTCGGCACGTTCGCGATCATCCTCGTGCGGACCGACGGCGCCGAGGCGCCACGACGGCAGTTTCTCGGCACGGTGGCCCGCGTACCGCACGACAATCCGGCCGCGACCGTGGCGAACACCTGGATACTGGGCGAAGGAAGCTTCATCTCCGGGGACGAGCAGACGATGGACATTCGCGCTGCGGCCTATGAGCGCATGGGCATCCGCGGCCAGCGGAACGAGGTGAGCACGACGGAGCAATGGACGCCTGAGGAGAAGGCGGCGGGCAAGGCCGACCCGCAGGGCGTGGGCCCGTACGACTGGAGTCGCCTGGATGTGCTCTTTGCCGCGGCGACCAAGCACAAGGTCGGCATCATGGCAACCCTCGGCGGCATGAACGGTGATTGGTGGCCTTTCCGCGTTGAGCCGACGCCGGCCGCCAACTGGCACGAGAAGAGTTTCGGCTACGGCGGCACGGGCGACTGGGTCATCGATCCGGTGTACTACCCACGCTATGGCCGCTGGATCACGGCTTTCTGTCAGCGCTACTGGAAAGATGGGCAGAGCGGGCTCTGGGGCCTGGAAAACTACAACGAGCCGTGGGAGGGTGGCGGCATCTCCGGTTGGGCGCGCGACATGTTGCAGTACCGCGAGCTCCAGAAGGTGATCGCCGATTCGGCGCGCAAAGTCTCCGACAAGATCACGATCTTCGCGGCCTCCTCGGTCATGAACACCGAGGACAAGTTCTACTCGGACGGTTCGGACGAGATGAGCAAGTATGTCGACACGTTCACCGATCACTACGTGAAGCCGCCCATGTGCTACGGTCCGCTGGTGGCCCAAAGCCGCGGCAAGGTCTCCATGGAGACCGAGTCCTGGATGGCCAACTCGGAGTACCGGCTACCCCTGGCCGTACTGACCTTCCTGGCCTCGGGTCAGACCCGGATCAACCCCTGGCACCCGCGCGACCTGTTCGACACGATGCCGGGCGGGTCCGCGATGCCCACACCGGTGGTAGTTGCCACGGCGACCCTGAACGCGCTGACTTCCGGAAAACAGTTTGAGAAAGTCGTTTTCCGCGACCACCTGCCCTGGTTGTTTCAGTTCGGCAAGGATCCGGATCCCAATGGCCTCGTGGTGCTCTACGGGCAATTGATCAGCTTTGGCTGCCGCAAGCCGCAGGAGGCCGTGGCGGAGCGGCCGTGGGCCCAACTCGAGGCGTCCGACGGAGGCACCATCGTCATCGACAACGCCGATGGACAGCTCAGCTTTCTGGACATCGCGGGCAACCCGGTCTACGTGGGCGAGAAGACCGTCACGCTGCCGATGGGCTTCATACCAACCTACATTCGGAGCGCCACGGGGCCGGGGGCCATCGCCGCGCGCATCCGGACGGCACGGATCGAGGGCAAGCGGCCGGTCGAGATCCTGCCCGAAGATTTCCAGACCCCGGTCGACGCGGTCGGGGCCGTGCTGAAGGTCAAGGTCCACAACGGGCTCAACCGCGCGATCCAGGGAACCCTGGCGGTCAAGGCACCGGACGGCATCCAGCTCCAGGCCGCCACGCAGCCGGTCGAACTCGCGCCAGGCGAGACCCGGGCGCTGGCGTTTCCGCTCGCAACAGGCCGCGCGTCGCCGGCGAACGCCTATCCGTTCGAGTTTCGGTTCGAAGGTCCCGCGGGCAGGGCGGAGTACCAGGAGGTGCTGAACGCCGCCATCGCCGTGAAGGCAAAGATCACCGTGGATGGCAGCCTCGACGACTGGAGCGCCATCCCCGGTATCCTGGTGGCCGCCAAGAGCGAAACGCTCGACCCCACCGAGGCAGCCCGCCGGCCATGGCTGGACACGCGCGCCAAGCAACCGGACGGCACCTTTGCCGAGGTCAAGCTGGCGTGGGACGACGACTTCCTCTTCGTCAGTGCCCGGGTCAACGACCCCACCCCGCAGATGGGCAAAACGCGCGGCGAGACCCGCAACGACGACGATTTCTTCCACAGCGCCAAGTCGGACCACGAGGCCCCCTACAAGGAGTTCCTGGATACCCGCAAGATCGGCGGCAAGACCCTGCGCGAACTTGGCTACAGTTTCGGCCAGGTACCTTTCGTCTACAAGAAGGGGGTTGACTCGGCCTGGGATGGCGACTGCCTGCAGTTCGCCTTCGACGTGACCGACGACTGGCACGATCTGAAGCCGAACACGGACCGTGTGCCGGCCGGCTTTACGGCCTGGCCCGATTCCGACTACGAGTACTCCGCCTATCGGTGCACCGACGGAAAGGGCGAGCTCTGGCGCCTGCTGGCACCCGGCGTGCCCCGCATTCATGACTACCCGCGGCAGCCTAAGGGTCCGGTGACCACCGGTGCGGTAAAGAACGCCCGGCATGTCGTGAAGGTCGAGGGCAGCGTCCGCATCTATGAGCTGGCGGTTCCCAAGACCGAAATCGCAGCTCTGAAACTCCAGAAGGGGACGACCTTCGGGTTCGTATTCAAGGTCGGCAACGACCAGGGGCCGAGCCTGTTCTCGGGCGACAAAAAGGCTGTCTGCAAGTTGAACGGGTTGACCCTGCACCCCTACTGGGTGACGAGCCCGACCTGCGGTGTGCGCTGGACTCTGGTGGAGTAGTGCGCATCGCGACGGTGCCGCCGCCGCTTCGCGTCCACGGACCGCGCGCTATCCGTGTGCGCGAGGCGCCATGACGCGCGCCTCGATCCGGACGCCGGTGGGCGTTGCGGCCTGCTCCTCGAAGAGCAGCAACTCATTCTCGGGCTGCAACCAGCAGGCGGGGATTCGGTAGTGGCGCTGGGTCGGTTCGCCCGCCGGGTGGAGCGAGAGTGCGTCGAGGGTCGTATCCTGCCAGGTCGCGTCTGCGCCATAGCCCTGGCCGGCGATCAGCCAGTAGCGCCCCAGGGCATGGCCGTTCAGGAAGGCCATGCCTTTGCCGAGGCCGACGGCATCCAGACGCCAGTCCGCGTCGGCGGCAAGGGCTTCTGGTGTGAGTGCGAAGGTGGTCCGGTACCAGGTCAGGGGTTGCGGCGCGGGCGCGAGCGGCTGCCAATCGCCCGGTGCGGCGCGCTCGCCCGCCAGTCCCGGACGCATGCGCCAGGGCGTCAGCACGCGGCCGTTAGCTGTCACCGGCCGCCAGATTCCCTTACACTCGGTATTCATGGGGCCGGCGATCTGCCAGTCGCCCTTGACCAGTCCGAGCGCGACCGCCAGGATGTCGAGGCGGTGGGTGCCGGGGCTGGCCGGGAAGCGGAAGGCGTGGTGGAAACCATCCAGCACTTGCGTTTCGAGCTGGTTGGCGACCGGCCAGGCGGCGTCCGGCTGCGTGGGCCCGCGGTTTTCGCGGAAAGGCGGCTGAGACTGGGCGACAAGCCGGTCGTCCAGGTAGACACAGAAGAAGTCACCCCCGTACGGGATGTCTAAGACGATGTCGCCAGCGCGGTCGGTGGTCAGGTCTGTGCTATACCAGCAGTAATCCGATCGGTCATGCGTCAGGGCGAGTTGTTCGCGCGGGGCCTCGTCGGCCACTGCGGCGTCGGTGCGGGCCGCCGGTCGCGGCTCGGGCTGGCTCTGCCAGGCTGACAAGACGGCGGCCGGTTGCCAGGGCACATCCCAGGGGCGTGCACGTGCCGGCCGTCCGGCCGGGGTGGGGAGGGCTGTGATCTCGCGCCAGGTCTCCTCGACGTCGAAGAGGACCGTGCCGTGACCGTCGCGAAGGCTGCCGCCGGTCGGCGGAAGGCTGACGGTACAGGCGGCGTCCGGTCCGCGCCAGGTGGTCTGTTCGCCATCGGAGCCGTGCGATGCGGTTTGGCGGTCGCCGGCGAGGAGCAGATCGGTCTGTCCGGCCAGGGCGGCGTGGAGACGGGCCAGGTAGGCGCCCTTGGCCGTGAGGCGGCCATGTTCGTCGAGCGGCGCGTCGAAGTCGTAGCTGGTGGCCTGGAGGTACATGCTGGTGCGGCCGAAGTTAGTGCCGCCATGCCACATGTAGTAGTTCCAGCCGGCGCCGCCGCGACTCACGAAATGCAGCAGGTGGCGCGCGAGGTTGCGGGCGTCGCGGCGGTGGTGCTGGAAACCCCAGGTGTCATACCAGGCCGGCCAGAACTCGGTCCAGATCAGCGGCAGATCCGGGTGCGCGGCGCGGAACGCGGCGATACGGTCGTCCGAGATCGAGAATCCGTTGACCGTTTCGACAACGCCCTCGGCGCCGCCCTCGCACATGATAATTGGCACGTCGATGCCCTGTTCCCGCGCGAGGGTCGCCATCCAGGCCAGGTAGCGCTGGCCGTCTTCGCCGTAGCGCTTGGCCACGTTGGCGTATTCGTTCTCCACCTGGCAGAGCACGACCGGCCCGCCTTGGGTGGTCAGGCAGGGCCGAATTTCGGCGCAGAGCCGACGGAAGTAGGTCTCCACGCGGCGCTGGTAGGGCTCGTTCCAGGTGCGGATGGTGATGCCCGGCTCATCGCGCAGCCAGGCCGGATAGCCGCCAAAGTTCCACTCTGCGCAGCAGTAGGGACCCAGGCGCAACAGCACGTTCAGCCCGCGTTCGGCGCATAGATCCAGGAAGGCGCGCAGGTCGTGGTCGCCCGTGAAGTCGAAGCGGTCGCGTTCCGGCTCGTGCCAGTTCCAGAACACGTAGGAGGCGATCGTGTTGAGACCGCAGGCCTGGCTGCGGTCCAGCAACGCCGGCCACTGCGCGCGCGGTGAGCGCGCGTAGTGAATCTCGCCGCTGATCAGGAGTTGTCGGCGAGCGCCGATAGGGACTGCGTTATCTCCGTCGGCGCATTCGGTTGGCATGAGACGCTCCTGGCAGTGTGCGTTCGCTCCGCCGCCGCCCGGCAGGCGGTCGCGATCAGCAGGTCGCATTCTCCCATAGGCGCAGCGCCGCCGCCAAGGTAAACGACAGGCTCTGCCCTGACGGACGCCGCCGCACGCCGCCGCATCCGCAACCCGCGCTCAGATGCCTCGCTGCGCGGCCGGCTCGTCGTCAGCCACGACGGCGGCCGGACGCGGCAGGAGCGGGGATATGACGAGAGCCGAATCCGCCGGATCATCGGTGAGGGGCTGTCCGCCTGCCGTGGCGGCTTCCCGCATATCCACCTCAAGGACGTCGAAACCGTGGAGGGCGACCCCTCCCGCCTGACCCGTTGGGTGCGGCTGGTGCGCGAGCTCTGCGAAAAGTGCACATGACAGGAATGGAAACACGATGGGCCAGGAGGGTGCGGTCTGGCCTCTCGTGAGCTGAACACCGAATGCCGTGCCCACCTCAGTTGGGTTGCAGCCAGGACAGGACGTCGCCGATCCGCGCGCGGGCCACGCAGGTGGTCGTGTCGGCGGCGCCGTAGTAGAGATCCACCACGCCACCGGGTCGCTCGACCAGGCCGTTATGGAACACCACGTTGGGCATAAGTCCCTGCATCTCGTAGGGGGCCTGCGGCTCAAGCAGCGGCTCGGTCGCGCGCGCGAGCACTTTCCAAGGTTGATCGAGATCAAGGAGCACCGCGCCCACGCAGTAGCGCACGTTGTGGTTCGCGCCGTGGTAGAACTGCAGCCAGCCGCGTTCGGTCCGGATGGGTGCGGCGCCGCAGCCCACGCGCTCGCTGTCCCAGGCGCCCGGCCGCGGGCCGAAGATGTACTGATGCCGGCCCCAGTCGCGCAGGTTGGGCGAGAACGCCAGCCACATCGCGGGCGGACCGATCTGCTTGGCGCTGGGCCGATGGAAGCAGGCATAGCTGCCCCCGATCTTCGCCGGGAAGAGGGCGATGTCCTTGTTGTCCGGCGCGAAGATGATGCCCATCCGCTCGTAGGCGCAGAAATCGCGCGTGCGCGCCAGGCTAGTGGTCACGCCGGTCGGAGCGATTGAGCTGTAGTTGATGTAGTACCAGGCCCCGAGGCGCGTGATGCGCGGATCCTCGCAGCCGTAGACCTCGCTCATGGCCATCGGTGCCAGGGCGGGACGCTCTTCGACCGTGAACTGGCGGTCGTCGCGACTGCGGGCCAGGCGCAGGTGACTGACGCTGGTAAGGTAAAACACACCGCGGTAGATGAAGAAACGCGGGTCGGTGGCAACCAAGTCCGGGTCGTCATGGCGGACATGCAGTTCACGCAGTTCGCCCGGCCGTTCTGCATCCATGAACGCGGTGCTCACATGTCCGGCACGCGGCACTGGGCGCTCGGCCACGCGCACCAGCAAAAGTGTCTGGCCGCGGTACAAGGTGGCACCGGCGTTGAAGGCGCACATCACCTCCAGACCGGGGGCCGACGGTCTGACAGTCTCAGGTCGGATCACGGGGTTTTCGGCAGCGCGTTCGATCAGCATAGGGCACTCCTTGAGGCTCTTGCAGAATTCCTGCAAGATCCGGCAACCTGGTTCAGGGGTCATGGTTCAAGTGCGAATCGTACACTGAACCCTGTGCTTGCACAAACCAGAGGTTTGGAAGGCGAATTCCTATTGGCCTGCCATCACCCTGGTTTTTCGACCAGTCGGCCGTTGATGTACTTATGCAGGACGCTCGAGAGCAGCGTTTGGTACGGCAGTCCTTCATGAACAGCGGCCTTCTGGAAGCGGACAAAGTCGCGTTGGGCTACTCGGATGTTCACGCGCTTGTCCTTCCGCAGGGTCGCGCGGGCCGCCTCGCGGTATCGCACTGCCTCCCGCCGGAAATCCGGGATACGTTTCCATTCGCCCCGCTCGACGGAGTCGAGCAGGCTCTTCTCTTCCTGTGTCAGCTTCATTGTGTATCTCCTCCCAAATACTGTTTGGTCATCCTGAGACTGGGAATGATTGTCTTGAGGAAGATCACCTCGTCCCCGACGTGCGCATGCCCATGCAATCACGGCTCACGAGGACGTTCGCCCTCCCGCCCCTGACCTCACCAGCGCATGGACCTGGGCTCCGGGAGGGCGAGGCTCCTGCCGAGCCGCCAGCGCAGGGTCAAGAGCACGAAACTGCGGCAGGCTTCGCGGCAACTCTCGCAGAACAGGGCCGGTCTGCTGGCAGAACGCTCAAGTTATGGACGAGCCGGAGCATCGCTGGGATTACGCTTGCACGTCCCGAAACTGTTTGAGACACTTCGTAGACAACTTGAGGTAATAGGCGAGCCTTTCTATGAAGCGCAAAGCGATCGAAGTCGCGCACCTGCTGCGCCGGGAGATCGAAGCCAAAGAAGGCGCCGGAGGCCGTTTGGACGTCGTGACCGCGCTGGCGGCGCGTTTCGAGACCAGCGTGAACACGATCCTTGAGGCGCTCGGCATCCTGGAACGCGACGGGCTGGTCGAACGCCGCCGTGGCAGCGGGGTCTACATCCGGCCGCAAGGCGGGCCCAGGACCGTCGGCATCCTTGTGGAGCACGACATACTCCACCCCCGCTGCTCGGTCTACCACACACAGGTGGTGCGCGAGTTGCGCCTCTTCCTTGCCAGACAAGGCCTCCAGACCAACCTGTATGTGGGCGAGGTGCCCTTTGGCACGGCTGAGCCGGAGCAGGTGACCAGCCACCACTTCCTCTCAGACCTGGCGGCACGGCGGCTGGACGGCGTGGCGGTAGTCTGCAGCCGGATGCTGCCGGACCTCACTGCCGCGCTGGAGCGGACGCAGGTGCCGGTGGTCAGTGACGTAGAGGGTCACCTCTACTGCTCGTATGTCTTCAACTGGGAGCGGATGGTCGCCGAAGGGGTCCGCCTGCTCGCGGCGCAGGGGCGTCGGCGCCTCGCGCTGATGGCCTGGCACAGCGACAGCCTGGCCGACGCCTTTCGCCACGCCATGGCGGCGGCCGGGCTTCCGCTCGTGCCGGGCTGGGTGCGCGACGACTTGCTTCCCGAGTGGCCGGGCGCCGGCTGGGAGGAGTTTCGCGAGATTTGGACAGCCCATGACGAGAAGCCTGACGGGCTGCTGGTGACCGACGACATCCTCTTCCGGGACGCCATGACCGCCATCCGCGGCGTGGGCGTCGCCCTTCCGGAGCAACTCTCAATCGTGGCGCACGCCACCCGCGGCGCCGACATCACCTATCCCGAGTCGGTCACCCGCCTGGAGATCGACCCGGCCGAAGCCGCCGCTCTGATTGGCGGCGCGCTCACCCGTCTGCTCGCCGGGAAGCCCCTGCCGCGGGAGCGGCCGCTGCTGCCGTTCCGCATCATCCCGGTGGCAACCCCTCTTTTGGCGGACGCGGCGGGTGCCGCGGCGGCCGAGTTGCAGACTGTATCCTGATCATCCCGCAAGGAGACAACGATGAACACACCGCGTTCCACACGCCTGTTTCGCGCCTCGGCTGTTGTGCTGCTGGCGGCGATGGCGGCAACCCCAGCGCTGCGCGCGGCCACCTTCTACGTGGATGTGAACTACGACGGGCTCAACGGCACCGGCGACGGCACCAGTACGCGGCCCTACACCAACATCACGGCGGCCGTGGCGTCGGCCAACGCCAACGGCA
>CAZZCT010000058.1:0-27222 GCA_964652365.1 uncultured Lentisphaerales bacterium | reverse complement strand
CCGTTTCTGCTCCGCCCCTTGCGTCGGCCGGATCACGCCGGCTGACTACCGGGCCCGTTTCGACGAGGCCTGTGCTTTCCTGCGCGGCGAACGCGTACAGGTGATCGAGGAGGTACGCACCGCCATGGAGGCGGCTGCCGCGACACAGGCGTTCGAGAAAGCCGGCCTGCTGCGCGATACGTATCTCGCCCTGCGTCAGATGCTGCGCCAGCGGGCGCGCCCGATCGGTTCGCCCCAGTTACACCGCGCCGAGGCCGCCCGCGGCATGGCGGAACTTGGCATCCTGCTAGGCCTGGATAAGCCGCCGCGGACCATCGAGGGGTTCGACATCTCCAATACCCTGGGCTCGCTGGCCGTGGCCAGCCTGGTGTGCGCGGTTGACGGCATGCCGGAACGGCGGCGCTACCGCCGGTTCCGTATCCGCACCGTGGCCGGCGCGGACGATCCCCGCATGCTGGCGGAGGTCGTCGCGCGCCGGTACCGCCGGGTGCTGGACGAACAGCAACCGCTGCCAGACCTGGTCCTGGTCGACGGCGGCATCACCCAGTTGCGCGCGGTGCGTCAGGCGCTGCTGGAACTGGGGCTCGCGCATCTGCCCTGTGTGGGCCTGGCCAAGCGGTTTGAGACCCTCGTAACGGATGACGGCCGCGAGCCGCCGGACCTGACTCGCAATTCTGCGGCGCTGCACGTGCTGCAGCAACTGCGCGACGAAGCGCACCGCTTCGCAATCGACTACCACCGCCGCCTGCGCAACCGCCGCATCCGTGAGTCCGCCCTGGACGAGATCCCGGGCATTGGCCCGCACCGCAAGCAGTTGCTGCTGCAGACCTTTGGTTCGGTCTACCGCCTGGCGCGCGCCGAAGTCGACGCCATCGCTGCCGTGCCCGGCATCGGCCGCGAACTGGCAGAAGCCATCCAGCGCGCCGTCGGATATGCCGCCGCCGCTGAATGAAAACAATGAACTCGCGGCTTGAACGGCGCAGCCGCCCTGACGTATGCTGCTCCGTCACACGCCTCCCGAGGTGCCTATGCCCCGCAAAGCCCGCACGAACCAGGCGGATCTGCGCCTGTACGACTGTTACGCCCTGGCGGGCGTGAGTGCCATCCCGCCGCTGGACCCGGCGCTGACCCCGGATGACCTGCTGGCGGAGATGGACCGCTGCGGTGTCGACGAGGCGCTCGTCCACAGCGCCGCGTTCGAGATCGGAGGCGCCTTGGAGTCCAACGCCGGCGTTGCCGCCTTTTGCGTCGCCAGCCCGCGACTGCATCCGGTCTGGTGTATCCTGCCAGAACAAACCGGCGAGATGGAGCCACGCAAGCTGTTCAAGGACATGGCGCGTCAGGGCGTTCGCACGCTGCGGGCGCGACCCGACACCCATCGCTTTCTCCTCAACGGCCTCACCTGCGGCCGCCTGCTGAAGGAACTGGTGCGCCGCCGTATCCCGTTGTTTCTCGACAGCAACTGGCCGCTGGTCACGGCCGTGCTGGGCGAGTTTCCCAGCCTGACGGCGATCGTCACCAACCATGGCCCCTGGGGATCGGACCGCTACTTCCGGCCCCTGCTCGAACACTTCCCGAATCTCTACCTGGACACCTCCACCTACGAGCTCGACGGCGGTATTCCGGCACTGGTGGCCAAGTATGGCGCCGAGCGGCTGTTGTTCGGGAGCAGCTACCACCTGAAGCCCATGGGCGGCGCCACCCTGCTGCTGCGGACCCTCGATCTGGACCTGGCCAGCAAGGCCCTGATCGCCCACGCGAACCTCGAACGGCTCTTGGCCGGGGTGCGGCTATGAAGATCGGCCTGCGTTCGCTGATTGCCCAGGAGCTGGTCGAGACCGGCACACTGAAGTCGTTCCGCGTGATCGACACCCATGGCCACATGGGCGGCTTCGCCGGCATCTACCTGCCCAACGACACGCCCGCGCAGATGATCCGCACCATGGATCGCTGCGGCGTGGAGCGGCTGGTCTTCTCGCACCACGAAGCGCTCCAGGATGGCCCGGTTGGCAACCGCAAGGCCATGGCAGCGATTGCCGGGTACCCGGACCGCCTGCTCGGCTACTGGGCCGTGAACCCGAACTACCCCGAGCAGCTCCGGCGCGACGTGGCCAACTGGCCCAAGCTGTGCGGCTTCGCCGGCTACAAGATCCTGGCCGGGTACTACCGCGCGGCCATCACCCTGCCGGCCTGCCAGCCGCTCTGGGCCCACGCGCACGAGTCCCGGCTGGTGGTGCTGCTGCATACCTGGGGCGGGGACGCCTATGCCGGCCCCGCGCAGGTCGCCGCTGTGGCCCGGCGCTACTCCGGCGCCACGATCCTGATGGGCCACTCGATGCACGGCGACTGGGATGGCGCCATCGACCTGGCAAAGCGTTTCCGGAACGTCTACTGCGAACTGTGCGCCGCCTACGCCACCCAGGGCCTGATCCGCAAGCTGGTCGACGCCGGCATCGAGGACCGGATACTCTTCGGCACGGACCTGCCGTGGTTCGACCCCATGTACGGCATCGGCTGCGTGGTCTTCGCGCACATCTCCGAGGCGGCGCGCCGCAAGATTCTGCGCGACAACGCCGAGCGCATCTTCGCTCGTTTCGGAGGGTGACGAGGCGGATGCCCGGCCTTCGTCTTCTGTCCGCCCGTCCCGGCGAGACAGCCGGCGGCCGACTGGGTGCCCCAAGGGGCCTGGGGCACCCCTACTGGGCAACGTAACGCAAGCGTCCTGGCTTACGTCCTCATCTTGTTCCGTAGCCGACGGCCGTCGTGCCCGTCCGGAATGTCCGTAGCACGGTGCTCTGCGCCGTGCCGTCAGTGCAGTGGACCATGTGAGCGAAGACGAACGGCCCAGAGGACCGTTCTACGGCGTCGCCCGTAGTCGTCTGCCGACTCGTGTGCTGATCGTCCTCGTCCTCGTCGTCGTCCTCGTACGCGATTCCCGAGGACGATGAGGCCTCGCAGTCGCTGGTTGCGAAAAAGACGGAAAAGCGAAGGTTTCGGTTGCGATTACGGAAAGTCTGTGGCACGCTGGACCCCTATCCAACCTCTGGAACCCGCGATGTACTACGAAAGAGCCCTAGTCTGTCCCGAGGAGTCGTTCTTCCTGCTCGGTCCCCGCGGAACGGGCAAGAGCACCTGGCTGCACCGTCGGTTTCCAGAGGCGAAGCTCATCGACCTCCTGGACGAGCGGCAGCGCTTCCGCCTGATGTCTCAACCGGGCGCCTTCGCCCTCGAGCTGGAGGCCCTTCAACCCGGCTCGTGGGTCATCGTGGACGAAATCCAGAAGATGCCCGACTTGCTCAACGAGGTCCACCGCTTCATCGAATCCCGACGCCTCAGATTTGCCCTCTGCGGCTCCAGCGCCCGCAAGTTGCGGGTGGCGGGCGTCAATCTCCTTGCGGGCCGTGCCTTGAGCCGCACCCCAAGCTGTTCTGGATCGACCCCGGCCTGGTGCGCGCCGCCAAACAACAGCTTCAGCCCGTCCTGGCGGCCGAAGAGCGGGGCCACCTGTTTGAGGGGCTGGTGTGCACCACGCTTCTTGCGTATCGCGATTATCGCCGGGCCTTCACCGATGTGCGCTACTGGGCGCCGGTCTCCGCGTCCGCCGCCGAAGTGGATTTTCTGGCGAGCCGCAATGACCGGATGGTCGCCATCGAGGTGAAGTCGGGCGCCGTCTTCAACGAAACCTGGTGCAAGGGTCTGCGGGCCTTCGGCACGCCGCCTGGGGTCGTCCGCAGGCTCGTCGTGTGCCCCGATTCCCCCGACCTGAGACTCTCGGATGGCATCGAAGTCATTTCCTATCGACGCCTTGCCTCGATTCTCCACGCCGGCAGCTTGTTCGAGGGATGAAGCCGGGGCGGTCGCAACGGCCTGTTCGTGAATGGCGTTCGGGTGCAGGAATCGGCGGTGAAGGATGGCGACCGCCTCACGGTCCGTCCGTATATGCTGGTGCTCGAGATCGCGGCAGCGGGCAGCCCGTATACGCCGCTGCTACAGATCGATGTCTCGGGCAACGCGGCGCAACAGACCATGCCCGCGCCACGCCGGGCCTGAGATAGAACGGTCCTCCGGACCGTTCCGGCTGGGGGGCCACGGCGCGGAGCACCGTGCTACGGTCGCTTCCGGCATTGCAGTGCGCGGCAATTCCGCGCATCATGAAGCGCGTTTTGCGGCCTGACCGCGGAAGGAGCATGGCATGCGCATCGGCAAGGGACAGAAACTGGTTGTCATCGGCGATTCCATCACGGACTGTGGGCGGGCGCAGCCCGTGGCTGAAGGGCTCTTCGATCCGCTCGGCCGCGGGTACGTGACCCTGGTCGACGCCCTGATCGCCGAAGGCTATCCCGAACTCGGCATCCGCGTCGTCAACGTCGGGTGCAGCGGCAATACCGTGCGCGAGTTGCGCACCCGCTGGGACCGCGATGTGCTCGGCTTGCATCCCGACTGGCTGGCCGTGGCAATCGGCATCAACGACGTCTGGCGCCAGTTCGATCTGCCCCGCATGCCCGAGTCGCACGTCGGCCCCGAAGAGTACGAGGCAACCTACGACGAACTGCTCGCGCGCGTGCGGCCCACGCTCCAGGGGCTGGTCCTGATGACCCCGTACTTCATCGAGTCGAATCGCCAGGACCCCATGCGCGTCCGCATGGACCAGTACGGCGCCATTGTCAGCCGCCTGGCCGTGCGCCACGACGCCACCTGCGTGGACCTTCAGGCCGCCTTCGACCGCCGCTTGCAGTACGTGCATCCCATGGCCATCGCCTGGGACCGCGTGCACCCGAACCAGACCGGCCACATGACCATTGCCCGCGCCTTCCTGGCCGCCGTCGGCTTTGGCGCCGACCGGGCATCCTGATCGCATCGCGACCGAACGTCACGTCATCAACCACTCACCCATTGAAAGCCCGACCATGAGTTACAAGAACTGGGAAGATCCGAACCGCTTTGGTGTCAACCGTCTGGCGCCGCGCGCCTGTTTCACCTCCTACCCGGACCGCTCCGCGGCCGTCCGCGGCGTGCCCGGCGAGTCGATCTGGGTGCAGTCGCTCAACGGAATCTGGAAGTTCCACTACGCGCCCAACCCGGTCGAGGCGCCGGTGGACTTCGAGGTGCCCGACCAGGATGACCGCGCCTGGAACGACCTACCCGTGCCCTCCTGCTGGCAGATGCACGGCTACGGCCGGCCGCACTACACCAACGTGATGTATCCCTTCCCGGTCGATCCGCCGCACGTGCCCAGCGAGAACCCGACCGGCAGTTACCGCCGCAGCTTCAGCATACCGGTTGAGTGGGCCGGCCAGCGGGTGCGGCTGCGCTTCGATGGCGTCGACTCCTGCTTCGAGGCCTGGGTGAACGGCGTGGCGGTCGGCGCCGGCATGGGCAGCCGCCTGCCGCACGAGTTTGACATCACCGATCAGCTTGTGCCCGGCCGCAACGTACTGGCGGTGCGCGTGCTGCAGTGGTCGGCCGGCTCCTACCTGGAAGATCAGGATATGTGGTGGCTCTCCGGCATTTTTCGCGAGGTGTCGCTGGTTGCCCTGCCGCCGCTGCATGTGGCCGACGTGGCGGTGCAGACCACCTTCGACGCGGCCTTTCGCGATGCCGTGTTGCACATCCAGGCGGAGGTGGCGAACACGGGAAAGGCGGCTGCACGCGGCTGCACGTTGAGCGCCGAACTGCTGGATGACCTTGGCGCCCGCGTGCCGGTCGCCGTGGCACCGGCCGCCGTGGCGGTCAAGGGTGGCGCCAACCAGACGCTGCGGCTGGAGCTGCCCGTGACCGCGCCGCGGGCGTGGTCGGCTGAGGATCCCTATCTCTACACGCTGCTGCTGACGCTGCGCGACGCGACCGGCGCCACCGTGTGCGTCGTGCCGGTGCGGGTTGGCTTCCGCCAGGTCGAGATCCGCGACGGCCAGATCCGAATCAACGGCGTCAAGGCGATGTTCAAGGGTGTGGACCGCCACGAGCACCACCCGGATCTGGGCCGCACTCTGCCGCTCGAGACGATGGTGCAGGACATCCTGCTGATGAAGCGCCACAACATCAACGCCGTGCGCACCAGTCACTACCCGGACGACCCGCGCTGGTATGACCTGTGCGATCGCTACGGCATCTACCTGATCGACGAGTGCGACCTTGAGACGCACGGGTTCGCCATGCCGTGGAACAGCAACTGGAGCCGCAACCCCATGTCCGACCCGGCTTGGGAGGCCGCCTGCGTGGACCGCATGCAGCGCATGGTGCGGCGCGACCGCAACCACCCCAGCGTGGTGATCTGGTCGCTCGGCAACGAAGCCGGTATGGGCTGCAACCACCACGCCATGGCGCGGGCCGCGCGGGAGCTCGACCCCACCCGGCCGATCCACTACGAGGGCGACTACCAACTCGAAGTGGCCGATCTCTACAGCCGCATGTACGCTTCGGTCGAGGAGTGCGAGAAGATCGGCAAGGGCGTCGAGCCGGTCACGCTCTGGGGCAACCAGACGCTGGCGCCTGAGAAATATGGGAAGGTGCCCTTCATCCAGTGCGAGTACGCCCACGCCATGGGGAATGGCCCCGGCAACCTGCAGGAGTACTGGGATGCCTACTACCGCCATCCGCGGATCTGCGGCGCCTTCGTCTGGGAGTGGCTCGACCACGGCATCCGCCGCCGCACGGCCGACGGCCGCGAGTACTTCGCCTATGGCGGCGACTACGGCGATGAGCCCAACGACGGCAACTTCGTGATCGACGGCCTGGTGTTTCCGGACCGCACGCCCTCACCGGCGATGACCGAGCTCAAGAAGGCGCTCGAGCCGGTCAAGACTGAGCCGGCGGACCTGGCGGCCGGACGGCTGCGGGTGCAGAACCGCTACATGTACCAGGGACTCGACCACCTGACGGTGTGCTGGTGCGTGCGCGCGGACGGAGTCGCGGTGCAGAGCGGAACGCAGGCGGCGCCGTCCGTGGCCGCCGGCGCGGCGGGCGAGTTGGCGCTGCCGCTGGGGCCGCTGCCGGACGACGAACGTGAATACCATCTGGATGTAGCTTGGAACCTGGCCGGCGAGGCCCTCTGGGCGCCGGCCGGTCACGCGGTGGCCTGGGCGCAGTTTCCGTTGCGCGCGGCCGCGCCCTGTGCGCCGCTGCTCCGCACGCCCGCGCGGACGCCGACCGCCGCCGACAGCGCGACGGCCGTGACGGTCCAAGGCGACGGCTTCGAGCTGGTCTTCACCAAGGCCGACGGCCGCCTGGCGCGCTGGACGCACGAGGGCCGCAACGTGGTGGCGGCGGGCCCGCGCCTCAACCTGTGGCGGGCGCCGACCGACAACGACGGCGGCTGCCGCGGCGGCGGCGTACAGCGGGAGTGGCGCGAACACGGCCTGCACGCCCTGCAGCACCGGATCGACGACGTGGCCGTTACCGCGGCGGCGACCGCGGGCGACGGCTGCACTGTGACGGTGCGCAGCGTCGTGGCGGGTCCGATCGTGAAGTGCGGCGTGGCCTGCACCTACACCTACACGATCCGGCCGAACGGACAACTGGACCTGGCGGTCGCGGGAACGCCCACCGGAGAGTGGAAGTGCTCCTGGCCGCGCATCGGCGTGCAGTTGCGACTGCCCAAGTGTAACGACCGGGTGCGTTGGTATGGGCGCGGCCCGGGTGAGAGCTACCGCGACAGCAAGGCTGGCCAGCGCGTGGGGTTGTGGCAGGCCACGGTGGACGAGCTCTTCACCAACTACATCTTCCCACAGGAGAACGGCAATCGCACCGACGTGGCCTGGGTGGCGGCCACGGGCGTGCGCGGCATGGGATTGCTGGCGTGGTCCGAGGGGCTCTTCGACTTCAGCGCCCACTGGTACGACACGGTGGACCTGGAGCAGGCGCGGCACACCTATGACCTGGTGCGGCGCGACACGGTGACGTTGAACCTCGACCAGGCCCAGACCGGCCTGGGCAGCAACAGCTGCGGTCCCGGACCGCTGGAGCAGCACATCCTCAAGCCACAGGCTTTCGAGTTCCGCCTGCGGTTGCGGCCGGTGAACCTGGCCTCCGACGATCCCTTCCGGTTGAGCCGCGTGCGGTGAGGTAGGCGCGTGTGGCTGCGGTCGGCCCGACCGCAAGCCCAGAATGCGAGAGAGCTTCGCCTTGGGCCGAGGCGTGCCGCATTGAGCCGCACCTCGGGCCGAGGTGCGCCACAGTCAGACCGAAATCGAAGCGTTACTGATGAACAAACCGCATCTGCACTGGTGGCGCGAAGCGCGGTTCGGCATGTTCGTCCACTGGGGGCTGTACAGCCGGCTCGCCCGCGGCGAATGGGTTATGAACCGCGACTGCATCCCGTGTGACGAATACGCGAAGCTGGCGGACGAGTGGCACCCGCGGCCCGGCTGCATCCGCGACTGGGCGGCGCTGGCACGACGGGCCGGCATGAAGTACATGGTGCTGACCGCCAAGCATCATGAGGGCTTCTGCCTATGGGACACGCAACAGACCGACTTCAACGCGGTCCGGCACGGGCCGGGACGCGACCTGATCGCCGAGTACGTGGAGGCCTGTCGCGCGGAGGGGTTGCGGGTCGGCCTCTACTACTCGCTGATGGATTGGCATCACCCGGATGGCTGGACCTGCTGGAATGATCCGGACGCCCGGCGCCGCTTTCTCGACTTCACGCAGGGCTGCGTCCGCGAGCTGATGACCCGCTACGGCAAGATCGACATCCTCTTCTACGACGGCGCCATGCCGCTGCCGGATGCGGTGTCCTGGGAGTCGGAAAGGATGAACCGCATGGTTCGCGAGCAGCAGCCCGGCATCCTCATCAATGACCGCTCCCGCACGCCCGAGGATTTCGGCACACCGGAGGGACACGTCAAGGCGCAGGATCGGGATTGGGAGGTGTGCATGACCCTCAACGACGGGGAGTGGTGTCACACCGAGCGTCCCGAAGGCGACTGGTTCTCCGTGCGCCGCATCCTGGCGACACTGCGGGAATGCGCCTCCGACGCCGGCAACCTGCTGCTCAACATCGGGCCGAAGGCCAACGGCGACCTCGACCCCAAGACCGTCGAGCGGCTGGAGACGGTCGGCCGCTGGGCCGCGGTCAACGGCGAAGCCTTCTACGGCCCCATGGACCGTTCGATGGGCCGCCTGGAACACTGGGCCAGCCACGGCTTCTGGACATCCAAGGGAAACGCCGCCTATCTCTGGAACCTGCGCAGCTACCCGCAAGGCGGCGAGATGATCGTCGGCGGCTTCGACACCCCGCCCCGGCGCGTCTCGATTCTGGGTTGCACCGCAACGCTAACCCTCGAACAACGTGGTCTGCAGACCTTCGTGCGCGGCGTTCCGCTGCAGGATCCGGACGCCATTGCCGGCACACCGGTGTTCAAGTTCGAGTTCGACGAGCCGCCGCGCCAGGCGATCGGGTTCTATCCCTGGCTCGAACCGCGCTGCTGCCTGCGCGCTGATGGCGGGCACGAGCCGCAGCCGCCACACGATGCCGGCTGCCGACAATGACGGTTATGAAGGGAAGCAAGCGGATGGGTGACGGAATAGATGAAGATGGAAACGTTGAATCGGCAGGTGTGGTGTGGCGGGCAGATCCTCGCCTTCTCCGGCATTGACGGGGCGACCGATCACGGGCAAGGATTGACCGCGCGCACCGCCTTTGGCGCGCCCGGCCTCGAAGTCAAGCTGCCCGGCATGTGCCTCATTCGTTTCGGCGAGGCGGCAAACGTCGAGCACTGGATTACCGGTGACGCCTTCGAAGTGGCCGCACCCAAGGGCCGGGTTCGCGGCGCCTTTCTCGACGCACACCACCTGCTCATCGACGGGCCTTGCGAGGTCGGGCCCATCGATGGCCCGCTCGTCTGCCATGCCCAGAGCGCGCGCGTTCTCGTCGGTGCGGCGGCCCACTTCGATGGCGGGCGCATCGAGGCCGACCTCGACGCCACGCTGGGTGCGCGGACCGAATGGCTGCGGCGTCAGCCCTGTCCGGCGTCGGTCTCCCCCGCCGCCCGCCGCACGTTCTCCAAGATGCTCTCTATCATGAAGACGCAGGTCTATTCGCCGGAGGGGAATATCCGACATCCCTGGACCACGCCCGACCGCTGGCCCCATCGACACATGTGGCTGTGGGACTCGGCCTTTCACGCCGTGGGCTGGCGCCATGTCGCCCCCTCCCTCGCGAAGGAGATGCTCGCGGCGGTTCTCGATACCCAGCGCGAGGACGGGTTTGTGGCCCACATGATGACGCCGCGGGAGCGCTCGAGCATTACCCAACCGCCGGTCCTGGCCCTGGGCGTCAAGCTGGTCCATGAGGCGGCGCCCGATCGGGAGTGGATTGCGGCCCTCTATCCTCGGCTCTGTGCTTACGTCGAGTGGGATTTCGCCAACCGCGACAGCGACGGGGCGGGGCTTGCGGAGTGGAGCATCGAGGGAGACCCCCGCTGCCGCAGCGGCGAGAGCGGCATGGACAACTCGCCGCGCTTCGATGCGGCGACGAAGCTCGATGCGGTCGACTTCAACGCCTTCCTTGCCCTCGAATGCGAGACCCTGGCCGGATTTGCCGCGGAACTCGGCTGGGACGAAGACGCGCGGAGGTGGATGGACCGGCACCAACGTCTCTGCGGGCTCATCCGCGAGCGGCTCTGGTCGGAAGAACTCCACTTCTTCGTGGATTACGACGTCGAGGCCGGCGTCCCGTCGCCGGTGCTGGCAAGCTCAGGCTTCTTGCCGCTCATCTGTGGCGCCGCCACGGTACGGCAGGCCGAGCACCTGGCAACGCACCTCCGAAGCCCCGACAGTTTCGGAACGCTTCTCCCCGTGCCATCCGTCGCGGTCTCCTGTGCTGCACACTACGCCAAGGACATGTGGAGGGGGCCCACCTGGATCAATCTGAACTGGCTCATTGCCCGGGGTTTCGAGCGTTACGGCATGGGCGAACTGGCGGCGCGGATTCGGGTGCGCAGTTGCGCCGCGATCGAGGAGGCCTGCGAGCAATTCGGGGTCGCGTTCGAGTACTACGACGACCGCGGCGAAGTGCCGCCGCCGCAACTTCTGCGCAAGGGCCGTTGCGCCCCGGAGAACAGCCCCTATCATCAGGTCGTCCACGACTATGGGTGGACGGCGGCCCTCTATGTCGATTGGGTGCTGGAAGGGCAGTGAACGCGGGGAGGGCTCGATGACCGCCGTGGGTAGTATTTTGATCGACAACACCGCCGGCCCGAACCGGAAAGGCGAGCCGGTTCTGGGCGGGATTCCGATCGCGCGGGGCCGACTGAGTGCGGGCGGGTGGTTCGCGGCGACCTCGATGGACGGGGCTCATCACACGCTGGAGGGCACACCCGCGGCGTGGTGGCCGGACGGATCGGTCAAGTGGCTGCTCCTCTGCGGCGCTCTCGACCTCGCGGGCGGAGAGCGCAGCCGTTTCGAACTGATGACCGGCGCCGCGTCGCCCGCGCCGGGGCTCCGGTGCGAAACGGCGGGGCCGATGATCCACGTTCTCGACGGGGATGCGGGCACGGTGTTCGGAGGAACGGCCGTACTGATGTCGCGAACCGTAACCGGGCTGTCGGCCGGCCTTGTCCTCACCGATGCGGCCCGCGCGCGACACGAGCGATGGCGCTGGCGGCCAGGTGAAGCACGGACGGTCGTGGCAACCGCGAACCGCGTCGTCGTGCGGATGCAGGGGCCGTTCGTCAGCGAGGCGGACACGCCCTGCTGCGAGTTGATTCTCTTCGCCGAAGTCATGCGCGGGATACCGGAGCTGCGCTTGCAGCCCGTCTTCATCTACACCGGGACGCCGGAGCAGGACCTTGTGCGCTCGCTCACCCTCACGGTGCGAACCACGCTCGGAGGCGAAGGCGCCGCCTATGCGTTCGCGGAGGAACGCGGACCCGGCTACAGCGACAGCGTGAAGACCTTCTCGGGTCAAGGCCCGCGCTGGCAGGAGGCCCGCTTGCTGCAGCTCGGGTCCAGTTTCTATAAGATCGAGAAACGCGTGACGGCGTCGGACCCGTGGGTCAAGGCCGCTGAGGGCATGCGTTCGGCGGGGTGGTGTCACCTCGCGGACTCCTCGTCCGGACTCACCGCGGCCGTGCGGAACCTGTGGCGCGAGTACCCGCGCGAACTGCACATCGATGCGGCGCGCGGCGCGCTGACGTTCGGTCTGTGGCCGGCGGACGCAGAACCGATGGACTTCCGGCGCTATTCCGGGACCGTCTACGGGACGCCGGTCTACGAGACCGCGAATCCGGGGTACGAACATATCCCGCTCCGGCTTGACGGTAACCGATGGGACAGCCGCTTCGGCGCCCTCGGGGTCGCCAAGGCGCATGAGCTGATGCTGCGCTTTCACGGTTCAACGCTCAAGGCCGTGGCCGTCGCTCACCGGGGAGAAACGGCGCGGCTTCACGTGATCGATCCGGCCTCGGACGTCGCGGCGCGCGCCTGCGCGTTCACAGCCCCCTGCCGAATCCTGTCCGACCCGGCGGGCTTTGCGGCCTCCGGAGTTGTCGGCAAGCTGGCCGCGCTGGACGACAGGGCCCCGTCCGCGGCCGAAGCCACGCCGCGACGGATCGGTCGGCTGGTTGCCCGGATCGCCGAGTTTGTCGTCCACGAGCGGGAGGTCCGCGGCTGGTACGGGCAGTACGACTACGGCGACGTCCAAATGTCATTCTTCTCGAATCTGAACCGGTGGGGCTACGACCACGGCGGCTATGCCTGGACGAACAGCGAGTGTCTGCCCGATTACGGGCTGTGGCTCACCGCCCTCTGCAGCGGGCGGGCCGACTGGCTTGAGGCCGCGATCGATATGACGCGTCATAACCGGGACGTGGACATGCACCATCGCGGTCCGTTTCGCGGGTACGGCAGCCGACACAACGTCAACCACTGGGGGTGTGCCTGCAAGGAATGGCGCATCTCCATGCCGCTGGTGAAGCGGCTTCACTACTACGTGACCGGGGATCCCTGGACCCGCGAGGTGATCGACGAAACCTGGCGAATCTACGAGGAACAGCCCCGCACCCTGCGCCTCGCGCCGGACGCCGTGTGCGCGTTCGCGGCGGCCTATGTCCGATCCGAGATGACCGGCGAACGCGTCGATCGGGTGCGGGTGCGGCGTCTGATGGACGGTTTGGCCGACGGCTTCGCCGCTGACGGGCGGTACGTCAAGTCGGTCCATCTGGACCTGGCGAGTGGCAATCTGCGGCTTGCCGATGCCACCGCCCATGAAGAGGCATGCTTCTTCTTCAACAAGTTCGGGGGGCAGCACGCGCTCGTCGAAGCCGCCGAGTTGCTGGAACACGGTCCTCTTCTGGACGCGCTGGTGCGCTACGCCCGCTTCCAACTCGCATCGCGTCTCGATGCGTTCCTCGACCTGCAACCCGTGCTGGCGCTGGCCTGGCGCCGCACCGGCGAGTCCATCTTTCGCGAGGCGATCGAAGAGGCGCTGCGCGAGGCGGACAAGGCGGTGCGTTTCACCGAACAGGGGGGTAGCGGTCCCACGGAGACGCCTCGCCGCGCGATCCTCGGCGGACTTGACGGCGCCAACAAGGTCATGTGCCACCCGCTGGCCGTGATGCTCAACAGTTGCCCGTACGGGCTGAGCGTGGGGACGGGAGTGCGGGCATGACTGGGCTCGACGAGGGGCTGAGGTACGGACGATGAGGCGAGCGGACTTCGGTCGGGCAAGACATGCCTGGGCGCGCCTGACGCTGGCGCTCGCGATGGGCGTGTGTCTGACGGCCGGTGCCGGCGACCTGAAACATATCGAGAGGAATGGAGACATGCAGCGGTTACGCACGCGATTGACAGTGATGGAAACTAAGGCCGGGACCACAGTCAAGTTCGAGGATCTGCTCAAGGACTACTTCGACGAGAGCCTCGGCATTCTCGACCGGTTGCTGACAGCACTCGGCGCGCCGCGGCCGCCGGCGGATGCCGCCGGCGCCGAAATCGAGGCACTGCTCACGGCGAAGGATGAGCCTGACATGGCCGGCGATCCCGAGATGGCGCGCGTCGCGGCCGCCCGCCCGGTCGATTCGGTCGCGGCCTGGCAGCGGGAGGTCTATGCCCTGGAAGCCGACGAGCTGCTGGCGTTCCTGGATGAGGAACTTGAGGTGCACGCCCGCCGCAAGCGGTTGGAATACGAGATGGTCGTCGTCACCAACGCCGGCCTGGTGGGCGATGGGAAAACGAACAACCGGGAGGCGCTCGAACGGCTGATAGGTGGCCGCGGTCGGCTCGACCGCGGTGTGGCTGGGGTCGACCCGATCGCAGCGGAAGAGACGCGGGTCGAGCCGACCCGCGCCACAGGCGGTGTGGCAGCGGACGGCTCGTCCGCTGCCCGAGAGATCTCACCTCGGGCCGAGGTGAGCCACAGCGACGCAGGTCGGGCCGACCTGCGCCACAGGGAGGCCAAGGGACTCCGCCTCGTCTTCCCCGCCGGCGACTACTATTTCGCCGGTCCCGAAGGGAAGGGCGCGGGCAGCATCGTGTTGGAGGATGTCCGGGATCTCATTCTCGAGGGGCGGGATGGCGCGCGCATCGTCACCAGCGGCGCCTTCATGGCCGGCGACAGCATTCGCATGGAGCGCTGCCGGAGTATCGTGATGCGCAACCTGGTGCTGGACATGAGCCCGTTGCCGTTCGCCTTCGGCACGATCCGGAGCAAGGACGACGCCACGGCCATGATCGAGATGGAATTGCTGCCGAACTCGCCGGAGCCGGATGCCTCCTACTGGGCAAATCCGAAGCAGCAGGACGGGATCGGCGTCAGTCAGATCACCATCCGGGCGGCCGGCACGTATCATTACATCCGCGAATCCGGGAACGGCCTGGCCGCCACGGCCGTCGAACCGCTGGGCGATCGCCGCTACCGGATCCGGCTCAGGAACGCCGAAATGGCGCACATTCCCATCGGTGCCACCGCGGTCTGGCACACCCGCGGGCGCGGAGGCGAAGGCCGCGGCCTGCATGTGCTGCGCAGTCGGCACATTCTGTTCGACCGGGTCTGCCAGCAAGCGTCCGACCTCGTCAGCGTGTGGCTGGAGTTCAGCGGCGGCGTCCAGTTCGTGGACTGCGATTTCGTGCCGCCCGAAGGCCGGCCCGCGCAGAACAATGCCGACGGGTTCCACGCGCCGCGCAACCAGAAGGGGCCTTATCTCGATCGCTGCCGCCTCTTCGCCCAGGCTGACGATTGTCTCAACTTCTACAGTCCCGCCAGCTCCGTTTCGGACTGGAACCCGGCCAGCCGCGAACTGATGCTGCTCGTGACCTATCCCGTCGGCAAACCAGAGGAGTTCCTTTCGCCCGGCGATCCCGTCGCGCTGATGAACAGCAACGACGGCAGTGTCAGCGTGGCCAAGGCGGTGGCCGTCGAGGTTGTCACCCCGTGGGAAACGGCGGCGCCCGGCAAGCGTCCCTCGGGTCAGTCGGTCGTCCGGGTGACGCTGGACCGGGACGTGCCGGGCCTGCTGACCCGCAAGGCGCTGGGGCGGCCGGCCACGGCGTCCTATCTCGAATACTGGTCCACGGAGAGCGACGAATACAAGGCGGCCCACGCCATCCAGGCGCCCTTCGAGCACATGGCTGTGAACTTGCGCTACGCGAATGGCGGCTTCATCATCCGCAACTGCCAGTTCGGCTACAACCGGGCGCTGGGCTTCAAATGCAAGGCCGGCAACGGGGTCATCCGCAACAGCCGCTTCATCGGCCAGGCGCTGCTCTTCGAGACCAGCCTGACCTGGCGCGAGGGGTTCCTGCCGCATGACATCGAAGTGACCGACACCCAGGTCGACTGGTTCTGTTTCAGCGAACTGGGGTTGCTGAGCGGCAGCCGCCGCGGCGCCGAGGCTGAGCGCCTCATGCCCCGGATTCGGTTTGAAGGCTGCCGGATCGGAGGGCCTGTGGCTGCGGTCGGCCCGACCGCAGGCCCGTGCACGGCCGCACCTCCAGAAGCGGCGCAGTTGGGCGAGGCAAAATCAGTCATTGCGGCTGACGGCTGACGCCCGACATCGCCTGATGCAGCTCCGCCAGCGTCAGCATCAGATCATCGCCGCCGGTAATCGTCTCGTAGTGCGAGCTGCGGAAGCCGGCTTTGGGTAATGGGCTGCCACTGTCGAGGAACATGGCGACGGCAACGCGGCCGAAGAAGTCGGCGCGCTTGAGGTACTTCTCTTCGCCCGTGGTCGCATGCGCCTGCAGCATCAACTGGATCACGCCCGCCAGCGCGGCGGGGTACGTCTCGGGGGGGTTGTGGGGGTTGAGGTTCGGGACGCTGTCGAGATACAGATCCGCCGCAGCCAGGGCCAACTCCCGGTAGCGAGGGGTTTTGGCCTGCTCGAAGCGAGTGAGCATCAATAGGGCATACTCCGCGTGCGACAACTGGCCATAGCCCGTCCCCCAGACCGGCGTGCCCGTGGCCTTGCCACCCTTGCTCGCGTCGGCAGCGCGCCCGTCTCCAGGCTGGTTGGAGGAAGCCAACGCTCGGAAGACGAAGCCATCGCCGCCGGGCTTGAGATCGTGGGGCAGCGCCAGGATCGTCGCGTCGGACTTGGCGGTACAATCGCGGAGCTTCGCGGCCAGAGCCTTGGGCAGCAGAGGGGCCGCCTTCTCAAACTCGATGGCCATGATGAGATCGCCGCTGGGCCAGTATACGTTGCTGTTGTGCGCGTCTGTTCCGACGGGCAACACCCCGCTGGGCAGCCGGCGCGTGGCGAACGAGTCCACCAGACACTCGATGGCTGTGAGCGTCGTGGCCTTGATGTTGGCATCGGTGCTGTTAGCGTAAGCCTGCGCCCAGGTGCCGACGTAGAACCCGCCGTGCCGCGGATACTCCGAGCCGGGACTGGTGCCGTGCTCATCCCAGCGAGCATGCCGACTGAACAGACACGCCTGCTGATCGGCGATCTGATGATTCCACAGTCCCAGCGCGAACGTGTCGGCCGCGGCAGGGGCAAGCTTGTACACCCGCGGCCACAACTCCCAGGCTTCGAAGAACTCGTGGATCGGGTTCTTCTTGTTCTCGACGGTGGGTCCCTCCAACGTGAAGTTCCAGGCAATGTGCTCGCCCCAAGCCATCAGACCGGTCTTGGGGCTCTGGCAGTGGCTGAAGAACCAGGCCAGCGTCTCGTCGGCAGACTTGGCGTAGGTGGCGTCCTTCGTTACCTCGGTCAGGCGGTAAAGCAGCAGCAGAAGCTGCTGGTCGTGCAGGATGTTGCCCCCGCCGTAGTCGCGGTCCTGCGGCCGGATGCCGCCGAGCTTGGGCAGGTCATCCTCGCCAATCGGCGTCATGGTCACACGGTCCAGCACGGAGGCGAACATCGGTGACTGCTCCGTGCCATAGTGGTCGCGGCCGCGACCGATCATGGCGTCGGCATAGGCGCGGGCCAGGCCGAGGTAGTCCGGCCGCGGTGCGTTGGGATCGATCCGCACCGACTTCGACTCCGATGGTCTTCTCTCAGGCCTGGCCGGCTTCGATGCCGGCTCGGCGGCGCCTGCAATGACGGCAACCAAGACGACAGCCCAGACTGCACACGCTGCTGCGCTCCGCATACCAAGGTCTCCTGTCACCAGATCGTAATCACCGTGCCTTGCGGCGGGGAGGAGAGCGTGATCTGGGTGGACGTGTAACGGATGATCGTTCTCGGCATGCCGACGACGGATGCGAACGTGCTCACGAAACGCGACGGGAACGTGGCGAGCACGTGCGTTCCGGTCGCCAGCGACGTCAGCCCGGAGAGATCCAGCGTGCCGTCCTCATAGGAAAAGGCCCCGTCGATGATGGTGAGCTGGCTCGGGATGCCACCGCCGGTGTCGCCGGGCTTCAACTTCCCGCCGCTCTGCAGCGTCACCGCCCCGCCGATCCTGCCGCTGCCACCTAGCGCCGCGCCGGCCTTTACCGTCACGGTCCCTGTGGCGGCCGACTGGTTACCGTTGATTATCAGCGTGCCGTCGTCGACGGTTGTCGTACCCAGATAGCTGTTGGCCCCGCTCAACAGCAGCACACCGGCTCCCGTCTTCTTCGGCGAGCCCAGGCCTGTGCTGCGGCAGCGCTCCCCAACGTCATAGCAGCCGCACTATCGAACCCGAAATTTCTGGACTCATTGCCGGGGTTGCCTCCGTTCTGTCGTCGTTCTACCATCACCTGTGGCGCAGATCGGCCCGACCTGCGCCCCTCTCCCCGTCACACCAAGCAGCCCACCGCCTCGCCGGTCGGGGACGCGCAGATCGCCGCGTTTGCACGGACGGGGCTTTCGGTCTCCTCCCAGTTGAAGCCGATGGTCAGCCTCGCGGGTTTGGTCATACGGCCTTCGAGAATACCGAGCAGCAGTTCGCCCATCGCGCGGCCGTTGTCCGCCGGGTCATACTCCATGCGCGCAACCGGAAAAGGAATGTTGTCTACAGTGTTCGCTTCCATGCTGTCCTACAGCCCATCCCCAGCGAAATGAGGCCGGTTGTCGCCCTGTTCTGTTGCTCCGGCTTGTGCGGTTTCGACAACGCCAAGGCCCAAGAAGCGCGGAGTAAACGATTCGGCTCGCCGCATCAGCAGCAGCCATCCGCTGGTTATTCGCCGCGCCACAGGCCGCGCACGCAGCAGAAGCAGAGGTAGGCCCCTGTAACGGCCAGCACGACGTCGGCCACGGCCAGGGTGTGGTTGGCGCCGACCGCACCGGTGTACTTGCGGAACAGGAGCACCAGGCTGGCGGCAGTGGTGGCTACCATGAAGCCGGCCGGAACCAGCGCCGCCCAGGTGGACCGTTGGCGCTTTCGCAGCCACAGCGCGCCCAGCAGCAGGGCAAAGGCGGCCAGCAACTGGTTGGCGGTGGCAAAGAGGCTCCACAGGGTCATCACGCCGCCGGAGAAAGCGAACCACAGCATGAGTGCCACGGCGATGGCCGAGTTGACCCAGTAGTGGCCGAGCAGGCGCGCCGGCCAGGATGCGGTGCGATGCGGCGTGGGCGACGGAGCTGCCGTGCCATTGCGCTCCTCGACCGCCAGCGTCGCCGGGATCCCGTCTGTGCCGCCGGTTTCGTCCGGAGCGGCTTGCGCATCCAGAGTGCCCAGGCCGAAGATCACCCGCCACATCTCCTCCAGCAGATAGCGCATCAGGCGCACGGCCGTGTCGAGCGTGGTGACTAAGAACCCCTCCAGCAGCACCATGCCGGCCAGGGCGCCGACCGCCACCGGCACGCCCAGAGCTCCCTGCGTGGCAGTGCCGACCGCCATGGCAAAGCTCAGGATCGGATTCGGCGCGCCGCCCAGTTGCAGCAGCGTGGGATGCACGTCACGCAGGTAGTCGAGGCGCGAGGTGCCGACCAGGACGACGGCCACAACACTGAGCGCCAGGAAACCCTCGAGGATCATGCCCCAGTAGCCCACCTGGCGCACGGCCCGCTCGGACTTGAGTTGCTTGCAGGTCGTACCGCCAGCGCACAGGCTGTGGAATCCGCTGACCGCGCCGCAGGCGATGGTGATGAAGAGGGCGGGCCAGAAGGTACCCAGCGCGCGGGTGCCATTGGCGACATCCAGCATGGGGATGCGCGCGGCCGCCTCCACGCCCGTGCCGCGCAAGCCGCCCACGAGCAGCACGACCGCCAGGGCGGTCAGCCCGGCATAGAGGATGTGCACGTTGATGAAGTCGCGGCTCTGCAGGAAGATCCAGACCGGCACACCGGCGGCGATCAACACGTAGACCGCCAGCAGCAGCTTCCAGATGTCCGTGCCGGTAAAGGAGCCGAGCATTGGGCCGGCCGACAGCGCCACGGGAAAGCGCAGGCCGGCGGCGATACTAACCGCGCAGATCCCGATGGCGATCAGCGAGCAGATCCAGACCGGCACCTGGCGCCGGATGTAAAGCCAGCCCATGAGGGGCGCCGCTAGCGTGATGACAATCACGCTCGTGGAGGCGATGCCACCGATGACCACCTGGCGCGCGTCGCCCTGACCGACCACGCGGAAAAGCTGCTGTGCTTCGGGCAGGCCCAGGCGGGCATGCGGCACCAGGCTGGTGAGGGCCGTGGCCGAGAGGTTCAGGAAGGTTGCGCAGACGAGTCCCAGCGTGACCAGCAGGAAGAGCATCAGGGCCAGGAACGGGCCGGTTCCCAACAGCCGGCGCGCCACGAGCGCGATCGAACGGCCGCCCTCGCGCACCGCCATGAACGTGGCCAGGTAGTCGTGCACGCCACCGATCAGGAGCGAGCCCAGCACCACCCAAACCACGGCCGGGCCCCAGCCGTAACAGAGTGCGATCACGGGGCCGATGATCGGGCCGGCGCCGGCGATCGAGGCGAAGTGATGGGCGAAGACGACCGCGGTGGGCGACGGCACATAGTCCCGGCCGTCATTCAGCCGGGCCGCAGGCGTGAGCCGTCCCGTGTCCTCGCCCCAGGAGCGGGCCAGGAAGCGCGCGTACCGGCGGGCACCCAGCGACAGAACCAGACCGGCAATCACCAGCACCAGCAGACCGATCATGGCAGGCGTTCCTTTCCTTCGCGGCCCGTCCGCGGAACAGGGTGCGACTCTACCGGTCGGCGCGCGGGGAGTCAAGTTGCCCCCTCGTTTGTTCGCGGCGCATCCGTTATGATACGTGCCGATGCGCGTGCTGTTCCATGGCTGCGAGTGTCCACCGCAAGGCGGCGGGGTCGGCGCTTACATGCTCGCCATGGCGCGCGCACTGGCTGGCGCCGGCCACGAGGCCTGGCTCTTGACCGGACGCGTCGCGGGACTGCCGGAGCGTGAAATCCATGCGGGCGTGACGATTCTGCGCGGCTATGCGCGCGAGGAGCTTCGATCGCCGCGTGTGGCGGAGTGGGTGTTGGCGGTGGCGCGTGAGCAGCGGGTGGACTGGATCGAAGGCGCCGACCATCTGGGCGAGTGTGCTTCGCTGTTGGCACGGCGTGATCGGCCGCCGATGATCATCAAGGCCCACACGTCGCTGCCGCTCCGCATCTCGCGTCGCGCTCAAGCCGGGTCGGCCTGGCAGCGGTTCGCGCTGGAAGTGGCCTGTCTGCGTGCGTGGCGCCAGGTGCGCGCGGAGGCTGCCTGCCTCCGTCGGCCGGACCTGCTGGTCGCGCCCTGCGCCCGCATGGCCGAGGTCCTGCGGTCCGAGGGCTTTGGCGGCCGTCTGGCCGGATCGACCGTGCCCAATCCGGTGATGCCGGTCGCAGCCGCCCGGCCCGAGGACGAAGCGGCGGTGCCGACAATGCTCTTTGCGGGTCGGATCGAGATCCAGAAAGGGATTGCCTACCTGCCCGACATGCTCGCCCGTGTACGCCAACAGATCGGCGGCGCGCGCCTGCTGGTGGCGGGGTCGGACACCTACGCCCGCGGTGTGGGCTCCATGCGGGCGTGGCTGCAAGCGGCTCTTGGAGCCCAAGCCGCGGCCGTGGAATTCCTGGGCCAACTGGGTGCGCCCGCGTTGGATGCGGCGTACCGGCGGGCCTGGGTGGTGGTGGCCCCGTCGCGTTGGGACAATTTTCCCTCGGTGGTTCTGGAAGCCTGTGCGCGGGGGCGGCCGGTGGTCGGCAGTCGGGCCGGCGGCATCCCGGAGATCCTGGACGGATGCGGGTGCCCGGCGGTGGCGCCCGGGACGCCGGAATTCGCCGGGGCCGTAATCCGGCTGCTGCGCGATCCGGCGCTTCGCCAGGCCTGCGGGGAGGCGGCGCGCGCGCAGGTCCTGTCTGCGTACGCACCCGCGAAAGTCGTGCAGGGCTACCTCGACACGGTGCGGAACGGGTTGCGCGCGGCTGACACGCCGGGCGGCGGGAGCGTGCGGACATGAGCGGCCCGCGCGTCAGCGTCATCATCCCTTCACGCGCCTGGGCGCAGGGCCGGCGCGCGGCTGAAGCGGTGCGGGCGGCAGGCGGACTGGGCGACTCCGACGAGATCCTGGTCGTCTGCCCCGATGCGCCCGCCGGGGCTGTCGCCGACGGCCAGGTGCGTGGGATCGCGACGGGGCAGTTGCTGCCGCCCGGGGCGATGCGCAACTGCGGCGCCCGGGCGGCCCGCGGCGACTGGTGGTGTTTCCTGGACGACGACTGCGCGCCCGAGTCAGGCTGGATCGCAGCCCTGCTGGCGGCGGTGGCAGCCGATCCGCGAACCGCCGTGGCGGGCGGCCGCTGCGTCGCGGCGGCGCGCAGTTTCTGGGCCGAGGCGGCCGACTACGCGCTGTTCGGTCCGACCCAGGGCAAGGTTAGCCGCAGCGGACCCGTGGGTGCCGCCGTGCTGGCGGTGCGGCCCGCGGCGTTCCGCGCCTGCAACGGCTTTGATGAGGCCCTGATGGCATCCGAAGACTGGGACTTCTGTCTGCGCCTGGAGGCGGGCGACTGGGTCTGCCGTTACACACCCGCCTGCGTGGTGCGGCACGCGCACGGGCGCGCATCGCTTCGCGCGATCCTGCGTTCGGCCCGGGCTTCCGGTCGGAGCAGCGGGCTGCTGGTGCCGCGGCGCCACGTCGCGCGACTGAGTTGGCTGGCGCGCGGGTCGGTAGCCTGTGGCACGCCGGCGCGCTATGCCCTGCTGGTGTTACCGTACGCGGCGGCGGGGGCGGCGCTGCATCTTCTTGATGGTATGCATGACGGCAGCCTGGTCCGGAGGCTGGTCCACCTGCCTGTCGTGCTGGCGGCCAAAGTGGCGTACCATCTGGGTGTGGTGGCCGCGCTACGCGAGGAGCGGCGGCCCCGCGGGTGACCCTGGGCCGGTCGGCGAAATCTGGCGTGCACTCGCAGTGTTTACACGTCCGTGGGCGGCGCGCGGCGCATCCAGTCCGGCAAGCCGGGGAGGGCGTCGACCGCGGCCACACCTGCCGCGATGGCGGCTTCGGCGCGGTGAAATTCCAGCGTGGCAAGATCGCCCACCCCCGGTTGGATGAGCAGGTCGGGTGCATCGACCAGCAGGCGCGCCTGGGTGATCTGATTCTCGAAAATCCGCAGCGTCTGCGTCAGCACATCGAAGATCGAAGGCCCGGAGTGGCGCCCCAGCCACGCGGCGGCGGCCTGTTTGACCTGGCCCTCCAGTTTGGGGAGGCGGCGGCGCACGGCCTCCAGCACGAGGTGCGAGGGTGAGGCGGGATGGGCTTTCTGGGCGGCGTTCCGCGCGGGCGTCCGCGTGGGCGGGGCCAGCCCGCGCCCGGGCTTGAGGTTCACATCCACCGCGAGGACATGCGTCGCGCCCATGCGGCGGGCCACGCTGACCGGCAACGGGTTCAGCAACCCGCCGTCCACCAGATGGCGGTCGGCGAGACGCGCGGGGGTCAGGATGCCGGGCAAGGCGATGCTGGCGCGGACGGCCTCCACGAGATCGCCGGACGCGAGCACCACCTCCTGGTGAGCGTGCAGGTCCGTGGCCACGGCGGCAAAGGGCAGGGGCAGGTCCTCGATGCGGGTTGTGCCCAGAATGTCGCGCAGGAAGCGGACGATGTGACGTCCGGTCAGGACGCCCGCGCGGGGCAGGCCGACTTCGAAGAAGAGCGCCGCGGCGCGCTGCCAGTCCAGGTGGGTGGCCACATCTCGCAGCACCGGCAGGCGGTTGGCGGCCAGGGCGGCGCCCACGATCGAACCGGCGCTCGTGCCGACCACCAGGTCGAACTCGAATCCGAGTTCCTGCAGCCGCGTGACCACGCCGATGTGGGCGCAGCCGCGGGCACCGCCCGCGCCGAGCACCAAGCCGACCACGGGTCGCGGCGGAACGGGGGGCGTTGTCACGTGATGAGACATGGCGGCATCATACAAGCTGGCGAGCCGAGCGGCGACGGAAATGTGCGGCTTTGGGAGCATGTTGGAACGCGGCAGGGGCAACGTCTGAAGCCTAAGCTCGACAGGCTCCTAGGGGAGTTGATTGCGGATCGCCCGCGTCAGATCGAGCGGATCGGTGCGGTCCAGGCGGGTCAGCACCTTGGCCCAGCGCCAGGCGAAGGTTCCGGTGCCTTGCTTGCTGTGCTGGAACAGGACATCGAATGCGCGGCGCTGGCGCCGGTACTCGTCGCGGATCTGTCCGAAGCGGGTGGCGAAGGCGTCGAGGTAGGCATTGGCAAAGGCGGCCGGGACGGGCACGCGCGCGGCGCGCAAGGCGATCGGACGGGCGTAGGCGGCGGCAAAAGAGGCCAGTTCCGAGGTGCAGTCGGTGAAGGTCCCGGCGTGGTCGGCCACGACGATCCGCCGCGGGCTGCCGTCGGTGCCGAAGATCAGGACCTCGTCGCCGTTGTCGAAGATCACCGTGCCGTCCAGGGTGGTGCGGCCGACGATCAGGTTGGAGGCTGCGGCCTCGCCCAGCAGTCGCGCGACCGCGGTTGCGAACCGCTCGTCCCGGTAGCGAGCGAGCGGGATCTTGTCCGTGGCCACGCCCTCAATGAAGTCCCGCTCGAAACAGGTGGTCCAGATGCGTGTGCCGCGGTAGGCCGAGTGGGCGCCCTGATAGACCTCGGTGATCCGGCGCGTGTCGATCCGGCCCGGCAGCGGCATGCCCAACTGCCAGCATCCCAGCCGACGGTCCAGGATGAACTCGGTGTAGTCTTCGGCCTGCAGGATCGCCCACAACAGATCCTTCTGGGCGTCGAGGTGTTCGCGGATACCCCATTTCTGCAGGCGGATGATGCGCACCACCGGCTCGGGTTGGCCCCGGTGTTTGACCTCGGCGATATAGGCGCGGTGGCCATCCAGACTGGGCCGATGGCGCAGGGCGGGCGCCAGGAAGCCGATATTGATGTGTTCCAGGCCGCCGAACTCGCGCATGTAGTTACAGATGAACCCCTTGACGCGATCGTCGCAGAGCTCGCGCAGCGCGACGTCGTCCGGCCGGAGATCGCGCTCGTTGAAGATCGAGTCGAAGACCAGTTCGCCGTGTTCGACGCGACCGCCGGGCAGCCAGCGGATCTGGCGGAAGAACTCGGGGGTGATGCCGCGCAGGATCTCTTCGCTGACGGTCTCATCGGGCGAGCCGATCAGGCAGGCGAACATCTGGTTGCGCCACTGCAAGCTGTCGGGCGTGTCCTCGAGCAGGCCCACTGGCACGGCCTGGCGGAAGCGGTCGGCCAATTCGGCATGCCACTGGCGCACCTGCGCGATGGGCGCGTGTTCGAAGTCGCGGCCGGCGAACGCCTGCGGGCCGAAGGTCTGGTCCACGGCGAACAGAACGACTTCGCGGTGTCCGCGCCGGTTGATCCGGGTCGCGTAATCGCGGATCTCGGCCAGATGCAGCCGTAATCCGGCATCGTCCAGGTCTGCCAGCGCCTGGAACTTCTGGCAGGTGAGGTAGCGCACGCCGGTTACGGCGTTGTAGTAGTAGAAGGCCTGGCCGCCGATCGCGATGCTGGCGGTGGCGACGACTCGCGCCATGGCTTCCGGAGTCTCGGGTCGCGGGCTGGTGCGCCAGTACTCGCCGCGCTGCCGGATTGCCTGCTGGACTCCCTCCTGCCGAACGTACAGAAACCGAATGTTGCGCTTCGACACCAGATCCTGCAGCAGGGCGTCGGCCTCGAAGGCCAGGGCCATCTTGGCCGGGTCCGGGCGAATCAGGAGGGCGTTGGGCTCGACGATCAGGTCAACGGCCGACTCCCACTCCTGATACTCCTCGTCCTCGCGCAGGGGCGGCTGTCCGTGCTCCTGGCGCTGACGGTTGAGGTGATCGGTGTAGGCCAGGCGCTGGGTGGCGTGCACGCCGGGCAGCGTCACGAGCGTGCCGGACCAGACAAACAGGGTCGCGATGCGGCACTTCAGGTTTCCCTGTTCGTCCGTGGCGAACGGAGGCTGGCCAAGGATTGTCAGCGGCATGTCGACGTTCTCGCGTTCTGGCGTCACCTGCGGCCGATCCCGCAAGACGGCGGCCGATGAACCTCAAGATTGCTTAGCATACTTCGCTACGGTCGCCGGACGCAAGGACGGTGTACCCCCCTCAAACTGCGAGAGTTGCTGCCGAATCTGCCGCCCCGACGTGCGCATGCCCATGCAATCACGGCTCACGAGGACGTTCGCCCTCCCGCCCCTGACCTCACCAGCGCATGGACCTGGGCTCCGGGAGGGCGAGGCTCCTGCCGAGCCGCCAGCGCAGGGTCAAGCGCACGAAACTGCGGCAGGCTTCGCGGCAACTCTCGCAGAACAGGGCACCCGTCCCCTTCGGACGGCGGACGGCGGCGGCGTCGAGCGGGCGCCGCGATTGGGGGCCGCGATTGAGTTGCGGGCCGGCGGTGGGTGACGTACCATGACGGCGGTCGTAAGTTGCCTGATCCGCGCGCGACGCCGGTCAGAACAGAGAGGATGTGTCAAGATGCCTGCAGAACGCATTGTGGCGGCCATTCGGCGGGGGCGCGTGCTGGTTTCGGACGGTGCCTGGGGAACCTTTTTGCAGCAGAAGGGGTTTCGGCCCGGGACCTGTCCCGAGCTTTGGAATTTGGAGCGGCCGGACGACGTCGAGGCCATCGGGCGCAGCTACGTCGAGGCGGGCGCCGACATGATCAAGAGCGACAGCTTCGGCGGGACCAGTTTCAAGCTCAAGCACTTCGGGCTGGACCACCGGGTGGCGGAGATTAACGCGGCCGCGGCGCGACTGTCGCGCCGGGCCGCCGGGCCGGACAAGTGGGTGATCGCCTCGGTCGGTCCCACCGGCCAGATGCTGCTGCTGGGCGAGGTGACCGAGGCGCAACTTTACGACGCGTTTCGGGAACAGGCCGTGGCGTTGGCGGCGGGCGGCGCCGATGCCGTGTGCATCGAGACCTTCAGCGCGCTCGACGAGGCGGCTCTGGCGGTCCGGGCGGCACGCGAGCACACGGCCTGCGAAGTGATCGTGACCTTCACGTTCGAGCGCAATGTCCGGGGCGAGTACCGCACGATGATGGGGGTCTCTCCGGCCGAGGCGGCGGTCGCGGCCTGTGAGGCCGGCGCACACATCATTGGCGCCAACTGTGGCAACGGCATGGAGCGCATGGTCGAGATCGTGCGCGAGATGCGTGCCGCGCAGCCGGACGCGCCGATCCTGGTGCATGCCAACGCCGGCCTGCCGCGGAACGTCAACGGGGTGGACCTTTTCCCGGACACGCCGGCCGATATGGCGGCCCAGGTGCCGGCCCTGGTGGCGGCCGGGGCAAACGTCGTGGGGGGGTGCTGCGGCACGACCCCCGCGCACATCGCGGCGCTGCGCCGGGCGGTGGACGGGCTGCAGTAGGGCGGGACTTGCGGGCCTGCAAGTGCCGCCGTTACTCCCTGTTCTGCGAGAGTTGCCGCGAAGCCTGCCGCAGTTTCGTGCTCTTGACCC
>CAZZCT010000057.1:0-27228 GCA_964652365.1 uncultured Lentisphaerales bacterium | reverse complement strand
GGCGACGCCCGAGGGCAGCGTGAGGCTGCCGGGGTAGCTGCCGGCGGCGACCCACAGTTCGTCGCCCGCCGTGGCGACGACCAGGGCGGCGGCGGGGTTGGGGTAGGCGCTTTCCCACGTGTCGCCGTCTGGCGGCAGAGGCGCGCCGCCCTTCACGCGGAGCACCGTCCCCTGCGCCGAGCCCGAAACCAGCAGCAAGGCGGCAACCGCGCAGCCCCGCATCCAACCGAAGTATGCTTTTACGTTCATTACGAGACTCCTTCCTTGTTCTGTGTTCTTGAGTTCACGTCCGACAGGCTGCCAGCACACGAGGAGCAGTGTGCTGCACTTAGGCCCTTTTCAATGGGGATACACGTCTTCGCGTGCATCTCTTCTATCGTGGCAGGGCTTCCAGCCCGTCACCGGCTACGGGCTGGAAGCCCGTGCCACGTTGGGTTGCGGGCGGAGCACGCCTTGGAGAACCCCTGCATAAGCCGGTAGCCAGGGCTCAGGGTGTCAGGACTCAGGCGGAAACCACACCCTGAACCCCACCCTGAACCCTTTGCGTGCATCAATCACCGCTACCAGGGTGACGGCTCGATGACGGCGTAGAGGAAGTCCGCCGCCGGGGCCGGATTGAACGGCACGGTTGCCTCGCCGTTCGCATCGAACTGGGCGCCCTCGATGGCGGTGCTGCCGATGCGCGTGTAGCTGCCGCCGGCCGTGCTGGCGCCGAAGAGCACCAGTTCGCCGTGGAGGGTTGTTTCAAGCGGCAGGCCGGCGTCAGTGAGTCGGACCCGCACGGTGACGGTCGTGCCCCGCTTGGCGATCTCGATGACCTTCAGCGCGAACGCATGTGCGATGGTCGGGTCGACATTGAGCAGATAGTCCTTCTCGATGTCGGCGTCAGCCCGGGCCTCCGCTTCCGTGGCGTAGTATTCGCCCGCCCAGTCGCTGGGCACGCCAAGGCCGGTCTGCTCTTGCGTGGCCAGCGCGAAGGCAACGTGGTTGCTGTGGTCCGCCTGGACGTCAAGGAACGGCTGTTCGTAGGCAATCTGGCCGGCGGCCTCAACGACGGGCTCGCCGTCCGTGTGCAACTCGCCGATGCGATACCACTGGTTGGCGGTGTAGACGACCGTCAGGAGTCCGCCCTGCGCGACGCGTTCCACGGGGTTCACGTTGATCGAACCGTTGGGATCGGCCACGACGGTGCGGATGGTGAAGTGCGGATCGGCTTCGAGCGTCACGCGCAGCGGTTGATTCGCGGGCGTCCAGTTGACGCCGCCGTCGAAGCTGACTTCGAGGAAGACGTCGAAGAAGCTTGAGATCATGTAGCCCTCGGCGACCGCACGCGCGCCGTAGCGGCCGACGGACGCCTCGGTGGGCGACTCGCGCAGCAGGACGCCCGCGGGCAGGGCGCCGCCGGCAAGCGGAAGTTGCAGCAACTCGCAGTCGAACGGATCGGCGATGCCGGTGCCGACGATGCGCGCGAGGGCCTCCGCGTCGAGGACCACGGGGTTCCACGTCGCACCCTCATCCGTGCTGTAGTCAAAGGTCACAACCGAGTCGTATGCGGCGAAGACGGCCTGGCCGACGTCGGGCAGAGGGGTCGAGGGGCTCATGGCGCGCTGGTCAAACGCGCGCAACTGGAACGTCGTGCCGAAGGAGATCGTCGCATCCCCGACGAACCGGCTCTCGGGCGGCGGGAAGTCGTCGTCCATGAGGAGCACTTCGGGCGGCATGGGTCCGCCTTCGGAGACCGGCGGCGCGACGATGCAGGCGTTCTGGAAGCCGGCGATCGTGTTGCCGACGGCGTCCTGCAAGTCGTAGAAGACGAAGTACGTGGGGTCGGCGCCGGGCCAGGCCCAGTTGGCGTTGATCGGCGTGGCGGGCACGACGACGACCGGGCCGGGGTCGGGGACCACCGGGCTCGGAGGCAGCGTCATGGACGCCAGTGTGGCGATCGAGACCGGGGCGGTCTGCATACCAACCGTGCGGGCCACGAAGACCACGGAAGTCGGCCATGGACCCGGCGGCGGGGGTTCGGGCACCGGACGCGGGACGATCACGTCGCGCAGGTTGCCGTCCACCTTGATCCAGTCCTGCCAGACATCCTGGTAGCGGGCGATCGGCACGCCGTCGTAGGTCCAGTACCAGTCCACGACATCGTAGCGCACACCGCCGAAGAGCGTGAAGCCGAAGAAGGCGGGGTCGGCCGGATCGACGCAGGTGTCGGGGAACTGCCAGGTGATCGAGATACGGCGCGTGCCGGCATCGTAGCTGACGATGCGGTTGGTGGCGATCGGCCCCCAGTAGCCGGAGGGGTCGACGTCGGTGAGGTCGAGCCAGCGCACGCCGGCCGCGTCACGCGCGACGAACTCGATATGAAAATCGTTGGCGAGCACGCCGGACTGGTTCCAGACGCGCACGACGTTCAACGAGCGCTGGACGGAGACGGGGGTGGCGGCGGGCGCCGGGAACGTGAGCGTCACGCGTGCCGGGGAGACCGGGGCGGTCCAGTTGTTGCCGCCGTCGGTGCTGATCTCCAGCCAGACGTCGAAGAAGCTGTCGATCCGGTAGGTGCCATCGACGGGCCGAACCGTGGTGCGGCCGAGCGAAGCGGGAGCGGCCTGCTCACGCAGCAGCACGGTGGGGGGCAGCGTCCCGCCGGTGGTATCGAGACTCAGCAATTCGGTGTCGAAGAGCCGCGTGTCGCCCTCCAGGCCGGCATCCGCGATGCGGAACGAAAGCCGGGCCGGCGTGGAGACGGTGCTGTACCCACCGCCGGTGTTGAGCTCGAGGGCGAGCGTGGCGCCGACGTTGCGGATGGCGGCGTCGCCGGCCGCGGGCAGGTCGTTGCCTGGCGCCAGGTCGTCGATCATGATGTTGCGAGCCGTTACCGCACCGCCGAACGCGACCGGCACGCCTGCGGCCGTGCCGTATTGCCCGGCGGGCGGCGGGAAGGCGTCGCTGGCGGCGGCCTGGGGCGTCCCGCCGCCGGTCGGCGTGGGCACGAGGATGGCGGCGTTCTGGAAGCCGGCAATGGCCGTGCCGGAGGCGTCCAGCAGGTCGTAGTACATGTAGTAGGTGGGGTCGATGCCGGGCCAGACCCAGCCATAGGTAATCGGCGTGTCGACCACGACCGGGAGCGGACCGGGCTCGGGGATAACCGGGCTGGGCGGCACGGCCGTGGCGACCAGGGTGCCGATCGAGACCGGCGCAGGCTGCGAGCCGGTCGTGCGCGAGACGAAAGCGACCGTCGTGGGCGGACCGGGCAGCGGTGGCGGGAATGGGATCGGGCGGGGCACAATCACGTCCTCGAGCTGCAGCGTGAACGGGTTCTTGACCCAGTCCTGCCAGACGTCCTGGAAGTTGGTGACGCGCTCGCCGTCGCGGGTCCAGTACCAGTCGACCGCCTGGTAACGCACGCCGCCGAAGAGCGTAAAGCCGAAGTAGACAGGGGAGTTGGGGTCGGGGATGCAGATGTCGGCGAACTGCCAGGTAATGGAGATGCGGTTCGTGGCGGCTTCGAAGGCCACGATGCGGTTGGTGGCGATGCCGTCCCAGTAGCCGAACGGATCGACGTCATCGAGGTCGAGGAAGCGTGCGTCGGCTCCGTCACGGGCGATGAAGTCGATGTGGAAGTCGTTGACCCAGACGCCGGGCGCGGTCCAGAGGCGGACGACGTTGAGGGAGCGGTTGAGCGTGACTTGACGGGCCCGTTCGAGATTGACGCGGATGGGGGCGGGCAGGACGGGCGGCGACCAGGTCTGGCCGCCATCGGTGCTGACCTCGAGGAAGACGTCGAAGAAGCTGTCGATCATGTACGTGCCGTCAGCCGGGGACAGGCTCAGGCCTCCGCGCGACGGGTAGCTGGGCGACTCGCGCAGACGCACGTTCGCCGGCAGGTTGCCGCCACCGATGGCCAACTGGAGCATCTCGGTGTCGAAGAGCGTCGTCGGGCCCACCGTCGTGTCAACGGCCGCGCGGGCTGTCAGGCCGTTGGTGGCCGTAACCGACAGCCAGGTGCCGCCGTCGTCCAGCGACAGATCGAACTGAGCCGCGGCGGACGAGGACTGGATCAGCGCCTCGCCGGCGCCGGTCGGCAGCGAACTGCCGCTGGTGATGCTGCTGACCGTGAAGTTGCGCACCCACGCGCCGTTGGCGAAGACGGTTGTGACACCGGAGGTATTGGCGAGGACTCCGGTCGGTGGCGGAAACGCGTCGGTGGGCATCGCCTGCGGTTCAGAGGTGCCGCCAAGCGGTTCCTCGGCCAACAGCGCGGCGTTGCGGAAGCCGGCGATGGGTTGCATCGTCGCGTCCGCAAGCTCATAGAACATATAGTAGGTTGGATCGACTCCCGGCCAGGCCCAGCCGTAGTCGATGGTCGTCGGCGGAGTGGTCACGTAGACTGGCTGCGGGCCGATCGTTGTGGCGTTGGGCGGCGTCACGGTGGCGGCCAGATCGGAGATGGCGATCGGCCCGAGCGCCGGGGCGGTGCTGAGCGTGCGCGTGATCCAGGCCGGCGTGGCGGCCGGCGGATTGGGCGGCCAGGGCGGGCGCGGCGGCCAGGGCGGCAGCACGGGCGGTGGCCGCGGCACGATCACGTCCTCAAGCTGGAGCGTCAGCGGGTTCTTGACCCAGTCCTGCCAGACGTCAGGATAGCTCTGCACCCGCACGCCGTCGCGGGTCCAGTACCAGTCGACGATCTCGTAGCGTACGCCGCCGAAGAAGGTGAAACCGAATTGCGCGACGTACTCCGGATCCAGCGGATCGGTAATGCATCGGTCCGGGAAGGACCACTCGATCGAGATGCGGTGCGTGACCGGGTCGACGCTGACGACGCGATTGGTGGCGATCCCGTCCCAGTAGCCGAAGGGGTCGAGGTCAGCCTGATCGAGGTAGTTGCCCGCCAAGTCGCGGGCGATCAGGTCGACATGGAAATCGTTGGCCCAGACATCGGGCGAGTTCCACACCCGGACGACATTCATGGCGCGGTCGATGGTAACCGGCTGCTGGGCGCACACGGCGCCAGCGAACACGGCGGCAGCCACGATCGTCAGCGCCCCCAGGCGCCGGCTCTGAATTGCGTGCATGTTCTGACCCTCCCAATTCTCACGACGAGGGGGCCCGGAAGACGAGCCCGCGCCCCCCGTGTGAATCAATACCCTACCGTATGGCGGACAGTTTCATGCACGCCTTTCGGGTGTGTCAAGCCCGAACACACCAGCGCGCGGCACCTACCGAATGGCATGCACCCATGACCGCGTGCTAGTAGAGTCGCCCGCCGGGCCGCAAATCTTCCCGAAAGCTGAAAGAAGCTGTCAGCGCCGGGGAACTCCCTCGCGCCGGCAGCTTCAGGCCGGCGATGCTCCCCCTCAGAACAACGCACCTTGAGCAGGGTGGCAAGCGCCGCGGTTGCGGAGCCAGCCGGCGTGGGCTAGACTCTGGACCTTTGACGTGGGTGGACACACGGAGGGGAGGTCGTCGGTACCGTGAAACCTTGCACGGCAACAAGCTTCTTGCTGACAGCCGCCATGGCCTGCTGCAGCCGGGCGGAAACCGTCCGAGTGCGGTTCGACTTTCCGCCGGAGCGGCTGTCCCTGCGGCGCACGCCGGCCGGCTTGGCCGTCGACCTGGAGCACTGCGTGCAACCCGAAACGGTGCCTGGCACCCCTTGGTTGCCGGTAAGGTATGCCAACCTGCGCATCACGGACGGAGCGCGTATCACGTCGGCACATTTCACGGGAACCGAGATCAAGGTGCAAGGCGGCGCCGACCTGCGGCCGGCGCAACCCCAGTCACCCCATGGCATGCCCCGTCCGGTCGCGGTTCCCAAGAACGCGGCGGCCTACGCCAGTGCGCAACGGTATCCCGCGGCGCTCGGGGAGGTCGTTGGCGTACACACGCTGCGGGGCCACACGTTCGCAAGCCTCGAACTGCATCCCGTGCGCTACGTCGGCGCAACGCGCGAGCTCTTTCTCTCGACGGAGATCGCGGTCGAGTTGACGGTGGAGGCGACAAGGAAAACGTCGATTGCGGATCCTCGGTCCCGTGACCCGCGCTTCGAGTCGTTCGTCAACGCGCTGGTCGAAAACCCATGGGGGACCCCGCCCGCAGAGCACGCGACGGTCAGCTCGTTCGCCGAGGACGAGACGGTGGACTACCTCGTGGTCACATCCGCCGCGCTGGCGGACGCGTTCCGGACGCTGGCCGACCATCGCGCGGCGCGCGGGCTGCGCGCCTCCGTCGTCACCGTGGAGGCGATCGCGCAGTCGTACGGCGGCACGGACACCCAGGAGAAGATCCGCAACTGCATCCGGGACCATGTGGCGACGCGCGGGACGGCCTTCGTTGTCCTGGGGGGCGACGACACCGTGGTGCCGGATCGCGACTGCTACGTCGCGATCGGGTCCTATGTCGAACGCCGCATGCCGACGGACCTGTACTACAGCGGACTGGACGGGACGTGGGACGACTGGGATGGCGATGGGGTGTATGGCGAGGCGGACGTCGGCGGAATCGGTTCGCAGGACGAGGGTGACTTGGCGCCGGACGTCTTCGTGGGACGCATTCCGGTCCGAACGTCGGCCCAGGCCCTCGCCTACATCGGCAAAGTCGTCGCCTACGAGAACGATGCGATGCCGCCGTCGTTCGTCTCGTCGGTGATCCTCGCGGGCGTCTCGCTCTGGGATACCTACACGGGAGACGACCGCCCCAGCGACGCCGTGGCCGACGGCCATGCGCCGTTTCGCTCGCAGGCATGGGTGAGCGACGCGGAGATGTGGGGGCGGCGGCTGTACCGCGACGGGGTTTACCCCTTTTGGCAAGCGAACCGGGTCGGACTGTTCTTTGACAGCCTCACCACATGGGATGGCGGAACGGCCGGGGACTACGCGCTGGACCGCGGCAACTTGGTGGCACGGTTGAACGAGGGTTGGCACTTCGTTTCGTTCGACACGCATGGTTCATCCACCCTGTGGAGCCTGGAGAACTCCCCGAGCTTCACGCGCACAGAGGCCGCCGCGCTCCAGAACCTGACCGCCGTCGTCTACACCATGGCCTGCGATACGGGCGCGTTCGATACCTCCGAGCCCAGCCTGAGCGAGGCATTCCTCCGCAATGCGAACGGCGGGGCCCTCGCCTACATGGGCTGCAGCCGCTATGGGTGGGGCGGACCCGACGCACCACCCGCCAGCCCGGTCTCGGACGGGGGCACGTCCTCGGCGTACGAGTACGAATTCTGGCGACAGGTGCTGGAGGAGCATCGGACCGTGCTCGGGGAGGCGTTCGCACGGCACAAGGCTGCCAAGGCGTCGGCCTGCGGCGCCGACTACGCCTATCGCTGGGTACAGCTCGGGATGAATCTGCAAGGCGATCCGGCCTTGACGCTGCGGCCATGGCAAGGCGTTCACCTCACGGAACGCACGCTGCGGGTTGGAGACGCCAGCGTGCCGGCGCTGGAGCCGAACGATACCGCCGAGGTGACCGTCGTTCTCCGCAACGAAGACCCGTTCCCCGTGGCGTTGGCCGCGACGCTGACGACGCCCAACCCGCACTTCGTCGTCCACGATCCCGCAGTGCGCGACTACCTCCTGGCATCGGGTGGGATCGCGAGCAACAGCGTCCCCTTCCTGTTGTCGATCGACGCCGATTGCCCGGATGGGACAACCCTCTGCGGACTTACACTCACGAACGACACGCTGTGCGTCACGCAGACGGTGTCCGTTGCCGTGCAGCGGCGGCCGCGCTTCGCCTGCAGTCCGACACCGTTAACCCTCGTCGTCCGCGGCGGCGCGCCAGCGGAAGCGACGTTGGTCGTAACGAACATGGGAACGGGCGCAATGTCGTTCGCCGTCGCCGGAGGCGCCGATTACCGGTTCCTCACCAACGACGATCCGGGGGGACCCTCTTTCGATTGGATTGACATTTCGGAGACCGGCACGCGCGTCGTCCTGGGGGACGACGACGTGTCACCGATGCTCCCAATGGGTTTTGAGTTCCCGTTCTATGGCAAGCGGTACTCGTCGTTCGAGATCGGCAGCAATGGGGGCATCGGGTTGGAGCCAGGCTACTTGGATGGGAACCACCAACCCTTGCCCTGTTTGGCGCACAACGCGCCCGGGCCTTTTGTCGCCGCGATGTGGACGGATCTTGACGCCCGACCCAGCGGTGAGGTCCGCTACCATACGGACGGACACCGCTTGGTGGTCTCGTTCCTGTCGGTGCCTCGGCTCTTGGAGCCCAACGACAAGGTCACTTTCCAAACCGTGCTCGAAGACACCGGACGCATCCTGCTCCACTATCAGACGATCCAGGGGCCGGCCACACGCTGTACCGTGGGCATCCAAGCGGGAAACCTACCTGCGCGGGCGCTCCAGCTCTGCCACAACGAACCGTTCGTCCGGGATGGTCTGGCCGTGGAGATCGGGATTCCGGCGCCGGTTGACTGGATGAGCGTCTCGCCCGCCGTGGGGAGCATCGACGGTCACGGCTGCGCGAACCTCAGCGTGACGGCACAACCGATCGGGTTTTCGAGCAACACAAGCCTGCAGGTGTGGCACAACGACATCACCGTCGGGTGCCTGTCGGAAGTACCGGTCTCCGTCCGGATCGAGGCTCCCGCGCAAGGCACGTGCCTGCTTCTCCAGTAGTCCCAGAGATCGCCGTTGTCGGTGGTCGGTGATCCGTAACGAGAAGTCCAGCCGGGAACGCGGTCCCGGGTGTCAGGCAGCGCCGATCAGGTCTTGGCTTCGGCGGCCGGAATCGCGCCGGTCGCGATCGCGGCAGTCGGCTGGCCAACCCACTCGAGCACGGCCATCTCGGCGCCATCGCTGCGACGGGCGCCGGTCTTGACGATGCGCGTATAGCCGCCCTTGCGTCCCTCGAGGGCCGGGACCACCGTCTCGAAGAGGCGTTTGACGGCGGCCGGACGGCGCAGGCGCGAGGCGGCAAGGCGGCGGGCGGCCAGCGTGCCCTTGCGGGCCAGGGTCACCATCTTCTCGGCATCGCGCCGGGCCTGCTTGGCCTTGGCCAGCGTGGTGCGGATGCGATCTTGCAGGATCAGGTTGGTCATGAGCGAGCTGATCAGCTCTTCGCGGTGGGACGGTGAGCGTCCCATCCTCTTGGTCATTCGCTGGTGGCGCATGGCGCTAGACTCCGTTCAGGCAGGTTCAGGGATCGCAGCAGCCGACCCCGGGGCAGGCGAGCCCGCTTCAGGATTCCTCGTTGGTCGGCTGGGGCGTCAGCAGATCGGGATCGACTTTGAAGCCCAGGCCGAGACCCAGCTCGATGAGCTTCTCCTTGATCTCGTTGAGCGACTTCTTGCCGAAGTTGCGGTACTTCAGCATATCGACCTCGGTCTTGGTGGCCAGCTCGCCGACGGTCGTGATGTTCGCGTTGTTGAGGCAGTTGGCGGCACGAACGCTGAGCTCGATCTCATTGACGCTCATGTTGAGCACCTGGCGCAGGCGCTCGCGCTCCTCGTCGACGCGCTTCACCGTCTCCTCGAACTCGACCACTTCCTCGCTGTAATCCACGAACACGTCGAGGTGGTGACGCAGGATGGCGGCCCCGGTCTTGAGGGCCTCGTCGGCCGTCACGCGGCCATCGGTCCAGACGTCGAGAATGAGCTTCTCGTAGTCCGTCCGCTGCCCGACGCGGGTGTTCTCAACCGTGAAGTTAACCCGCGAGACCGGCGAGAAGATGCTGTCGATGGGGATGCGGCCGATCTCCTGCTCGGCGGTCTTGTTCCACTCCGCCGGGAAGAAGCCGCGGCCGGTCCGGATCTCGACCTCCAAGTCCAGTTCGCCGTCGGTATCCACGGTCGCGATGGGCTGCGTGGGGTTCAGCACCTGAATGCTGTTGTCGGTCTCGAAGTCGCCGGCCGTGATGGTGCACGGACCCTTGCGGCGCAGCGAGATCCAACGCGACGACCGGTTGTAGCTCTTGAGCAGCACGCGCTTCAGGTTGAGGATGATGTCGGTCACATCCTCGGCCACGCCCGGCAACGCGCAGAACTCATGCCCCGCGCCCTTGATGCGAACCGACGTGATGGCGACGCCCTCGATGGACGACAGCAGCACGCGGCGCAGCGAGTTGCCGATCGTGCGGGCATAGCCCACTTCGAACGGCTCGGCCGAGAAGCGGGCATAGGTGGCGGTGGCCGACGCGTCATCTTTCGTGACGCGCTTGGGCATTTCAAAACGGCTGAGTCGAATCGGCATGGTCCCCGTCCTTTCGGGCGCAGGCTCACGCCCGCGCACCTTCCTGAAGCCTAGCGCGAGTAGAGTTCGACGATGGCCTGCTCGTCGACGACCGGCGCAATCTGCTCGCGGGTCGGAATGCTGAGGATCTCGCCGCGAAAGGCCTGACGGTCCAGCGACAGCCACGACGGCATCTGCTGGCTGGTGGCGGACTCGAGATTGCGGGTGGCGATGTCGCGGCTGCGGGTGCGGTCCCGCACCTCGACGACGTCGCCGGCCTGCAGCAGCATCGAGGGCACATTCGCGGTGTGTCCGTTGATGGCGACGTGGTTGTGCCGCACGAACTGGCGCGCCGCGCGGCGGGAAGGTGCCAGCCCGAGCCGGTAGATCACGTTATCCAACCGCGTTTCGACCATCTGCAGCAGCACCTCGCCGGTGACCCCCTGGCGCCGCAGGGCCTGCTCGAAGAAGCGGTGGAACTGCCCCTCCTGCATGCCGTACTGGCGGCGGAGGCGCTGCTTCTCGCGCAACTGCGTGGCATACTCCGACTGCTTGCGGGCGCGCCGCGCGACGTGCATGCCGGGGGCCGGATGGCCCTGCTCGATCGGACACTTGGCCATGTAGCAGCGTGCGCCCTTGAGGAACAACTTCATGCCCTCACGGCGACACAGCCTGCAGGCGGGACCCGTATACCTGCCCATCAGACTCTCCTCCTCTTGCGCGGACGGCACCCGTTGTGCGGAATCGGGGTGCAGTCCTTGATCACGCTCACGTGCATACCAGCAGATTGAATTGCGCGCACGGCCGATTCGCGGCCGGCGCCGGCGCCCTGGACGCGCACCTCGACTTCATGCATGCCCTTGCCGACGGCCTGCCGGGCGGCGTCCTGCGCCACCATCGTCGCCGCAAAGGCGGTGCACTTGCGCGAGCCCTTGAAGCCGGCGCGGCCGGCAGAGCTCCAGGCAATCACGCCGCCCCGCGCGTCGGTGATGCAGACCATCGTGTTGTTGAACGAGGCCCGGATGAAGGCAATGCCAGCCGGCACCGACCGCACCCGCGCCTTTTTGGCCTTGGCTTCCGCCGCGGCCTTTGTCTTGTCGTCGCCTTCGGCCAGCACCGCGGCGGCTTCGCTCTGGGCGGCGGCTGCCGCGTCGGCCACGGGGGCCGCGTCGGGTCGCGCGTCTTGTTTAACTGCTTCGTCGCTCATGCCTCAGCCTCGAAATGAGGACGCCTGTCCCGGCACGGCGGCCCCGCGCGGATGAGATCCGCACGGGGTCGCGACGCGTTCCCGGACAACCGGCATCCGCGATTACTTCTTCGTTTCGCCCTTTATAGCCTGGCGCGCGGCCCGGTCACGAACTGCGCCCACAGTCTTCTTGGCTCCCTTGCGGGTCCGCGCGTTGGTGCGGGTGCGCTGGCCGCGAACGGGCAGCCCCCGACGGTGCCGCGACCCGCGATAGGATCCGATGCTGATCAGTCGGCGCACGTTCTGCGACACCTCGCGCCGCAGATCGCCTTCGACCCGGTAATGCTCCTGGACATAGGCCGTCAGGTGACGGATCTCGTCCGGAGTCAGGTCGTCGGCCAGCTTCGCCGGATCGACCTTGCAGGCTTCCACCACGGCCCGCGCGCGCGCCGGCCCAATTCCATGAATGTACCGGAGCGCGTACTCGACGCGTTTTTTACCCGGAACGTCCACACCCATCAATCTCGGCATGGTCTAGTCTCCGTCTCAGCCCTGGCGTTGCTTATGACGCGGATTGGTACAGATAATCCGCACAACTCCCGCGCGGCGCACGATCCTGCAACGCTCGCACATCCGACGTACCGAACTGCGCACCTTCATGATCTAATCCCTCGCTTCACAAAAAGGGTAACAAAATACACGATCCAGCGTATCGCCGTCCACCAAAAAACGTGGGGGCGCAAACAAAACCTCTAAAGTCGCGTCAAGACTTCCAATCCTTCGGGCCGCACCGCGACCATGTGCTCGAAATGGGCCGACGGCTGATGGTCACGCGTGACCACCGTCCACCGGTCCGCCAGCACGTCGACCTCGGGTCGTCCGAGATTGACCATTGGTTCGATGCAAAGTGTCATGCCCACGCGGAGGAGCGGCCCCCGGCCGGGGCCGCCGTGGTTGGGAATCTGGGGCTCCTCGTGCAGGTCGCGGCCAATGCCGTGACCGACAAAGTCGCGCACCACGCTGCAGCCCCCGGCGAGCACGGCCGTCTCAACCGCGTGGGAGATGTCCGAGAGCCGGGCACCGGGCCGAACGGCGGCCAACCCGGCGTCGAGCGCCTGGCGCGTCGTGGCGACCAACCGCAGGCAGTCGGGATCGCTGACGCCGACGGTCACGGTCGTGGCCGTATCCCCGTTGAACTCGCGATAGCGCACCCCGACATCCAAGCTGACGAGATCCCCCAACGCGATCCGTCGGGTGCCCGGCAGGCCGTGGATGACCTCGTCGTTGACGGAGACGCAGATGGCGCCGGGGTAGCCGCGATAGCCCAGGAAGGCACTCTCGGCGCCCCGCGCCCGGATCAAGTCGCGCGCCAGGGCGTCCAGCTCGGCGGTGGTCGTGCCGGGGCTGACCGCGGCCGCGACGCAGGCCAGGACCTCCGCAGCCAGGTGTCCGCTTTCGCGGCACGCGTCCAACTCGGCCTCGTTCTTGATCTGGATCTTGGAGGAACTCATGGCTGCAGGACCCCCATGAGCTGTTCGGAAACGGCGTCCGCCGTGCCCACACCGTCCACGACGGTTAGCAGCCCCTTGGCTGCGTACCACGCGACCACCGGGGCCGTCAGCGACCGGTAGACGGCCAGGCGGGTTCGCACCGTGGCCTCGTCGTCGTCGGGCCGCGTGATCAACGCCCGACCGCAGCGGTCGCAGCAGTCGGGTACGCGGGGCGGCAGGGTCTGCACGTGGTAGGCGGCGTCGCAGCCGGGGCACACCCGGCGGCCCGCCAGGCGATCGACCAGGATCTCCTCCGGCACGTCGAGAAAGAGCGCGCGACTGACACGGCCGCCGGCCTCAGCGGCCACGCGCTCCAGCAGTTGGGCCTGGGCCACGGTGCGCGGAAAACCGTCCAGCAGCCAGTTCACGCCGGGACCGCCGGCGAGCAGCAACCCGGTGATGATGCGGCCGATCAGGGCGTCCGGGACCAGTTCGCCGCGTGCCATGTGGTCGGCGGCCTCGCGACCGGCCACCGTGCCGCCGGACACGGCATCGCGCAACAGGGCGCCGCTGGAGACATGGCGCAACCCCAGGCGGGCCACGAGCCGCGCCGAAGCGGTGCCCTTGCCGGAGCCGGGAGCGCCAAGTAAGAGGGTAATCTGCATGGATCGAAAAGGTTGAGCCGGGCACGGCAGACAGCCGTCCGTGGGCGGAGCCGTGCGCACGTGGGAAAGCAGCGTCACTTACGGCCGCGCAGGCGCCCGTGCTTCAGAAAACCATCGTAGTGCCGCATCAGCAGGAAGGACTCCATCTGGCGCAGCGTGTCGAGCGCCACACCGACGATGATCAACAGGCTGGTGCCGCCGAAGAACGAGGCCATCTCCCAGGGGATCTGCAACTGGCCGCGCAGCAACTGCGGCAGAATCGCGACCAGGATCAGGCCGATGGCGCCGATCAAAGTGACGCGGGTCATCGTGTGGTCAAGATACTCGGCCGTCGCGCGGCCAGGGCGGATGCCGGGCACGTAGCCGCCGTTGCGCTTGAGGTCGTCGGCGATCTGCATGGCATTGAACTGGGTGGCGACCCAGAAGAAGCAGAAGAACAGGATCAGGATCGTGAACGCCATGATGTGCAGGCCGCTGCCCATGTCGGAGAGCTGGATGCCGATCCACTTGAGCCACTCCAGCCACGGCACGCGGTCTGTGTTGATCCGCGACAGCAGGGCGCCCGGAAACTGGATCAGCGGTCCGGCGAAGATGATCGGCATGACGCCCGCGTAGTTGACGCGCAGCGGCATGTAGGTGTTCTGCCCGCCATAGGTCTTGGCGCCCACGGTGCGGCGCGCCGTATGGATCGGCACCTTGCGGATGCCCTGGGTGAGCATGACGGTTCCGGCCACCACCAGGAAGCCCAGCAAGAGCAGGAAGACCAGTTCAAACAGGTTGTGGGTGGCCTCGGCCGAGAAGTACCGGTCGATCACCTCGAGCACCGCCACGGGCAGGCGGCTGGTGATGTTGACCATGATGATCAGCGACACGCCGTTACCGATGCCGCGGGCCGTGATCTGGTCGCCCAGCCACATCAGCATCATGGTGGCGGTGGTCATGGTCAGCACGGTCATGAGACGGAAGAAGATCCCGGGAATCGTCACCAGTCGCACACCCTGGCCGATGCCCATGGCGGAGGGGTTCTCGAGGGCCGTGGCCAGCAGATAGCCCTGGAACGCGCAGATGATGATGGCCAGGTAACGCGTATACTGATTGAGACGCTGGCGGCCGGACTCGCCTTCGCGCACCATGCGCTCCAGGCTGGGTACAATGGCCGTCATCAGCTGCAGGATGATCGAGGCGCTGATGTAAGGCCAGATGCTGAGGAAGCCGACGGAGCAGCGGCTCATCGCGCCGCCGCTGAACACGTCGAACCAGCCCATCAGGCCGCCGCCGGCCGCGGAGGTCTCCTTGATGCGCGCCAGCTCGGCCTGCAGCGCCTGCCAGTCCACGCCAGGCGTCGGAACAAGCGAGATCAGCCGGCAGATGAAAATCATGCCGACGGTGAACAGGATCCGCTGACGCAGTTCCGGGATTCGCAGGGTATTGCCGAAGGCAGCCAGCATGGTATCCTCACACGATCTCGCAGGTTCCGCCGGCGGCCTCGATCTTGGCCCGGGCGCTCGCGCTGAAAGCCTGAGCCTTGACGGTCAGCTTGCGGCTGAGCGTGCCGCTCCCGAGCACCTTGACGCCGCCGGTGACCTGTCCAGCCAGGCCCTGCTTCGTCATGGCGGCGGGAGTCACCTCGCTGCCGTCCTCGAACCGGTTCAACTCGCAGACGTTGACGGCCGCGTACGCCACCCGGGTGGGGTTATGGAACCCACGCTTGGGCAGGCGCCGCAAGAGCGGCATCTGGCCGCCTTCAAAGCCGAGTTTGTGCTTGTGGCCCTTGTGGGCCATCTGGCCTTTGTGGCCGCGTCCGGAGGTCTTGCCCATCCCGGAGGCCCGGCCGCGACCGCGGCGCTTGCGCGTACGCCGCGCGCCCGGGACATTGCTTAGCGATTGCAGATCCATGATGTGCGAACTCCTGTGCGACCGGTGCTGAGGAGGCGCGGGAGGCGCCGCCGGCCGCGATGGTTCAGGCGCGGGCCGCCGCAATCTCGTCGGCGGAGCGCAGTTGGTCGAGGGCGGCCAGGGTGGCCTTGACGACATTCAGGCGGTTCTTGCTGCCGAGCGACTTGCCGATCACGTCGCGCACGCCCGCGGCCTCGAGCACCGGCCGCATGCCGCCGCCGGCAATCACGCCCGATCCGTCCGGCGCCGGCTTGAGCAGCACGCGCCCGCCGTCACAGAAACCGAAGACCTCGTGCGGAATCGTCCGCCCGGTCATCTTGACCCGCGTCATCGAGCGCCGGCCGGCCTCACCGCCCTTGCGGATGGCCTCGCTGACCTCCTTGGCCTTGCCGAAGCCGAAGCCCACGCGGCCTTCGCGGTCACCCACGACCACCACGGCGCTGAAACTGAAACGCCGGCCGCCCTTGACGACCTTGGAGCAGCGGTTCACAAAGACCACACGCTCGTCGAACTCGCTCTGCTGCCCGTCGAATCGGGGGCTCTTCTGATCCGCGCTCACTTCGCCTCCTCCGCCGCAGCGGGCTCTGTCGCCGTGATCCGCAGTCCGGCGGCCACGGCCGCCTCGACCACCTGCTTGATGCGGCCATGGTAAAGGAACCCGCCGCGGTCCACGACCACCAGCCGGATGCCCTTCTCCAGGGCCGTCTGGGCCGCCATCTCGCCAACCGTTTTGGCGGTTGCCAGGTTGCAGCCGGGCACGGACTTCACCGTGCAGGTGGCTGCCAGGGTATGCGCGGCATTGTCATCGATAAACTGCACATACATGTGCCGGTTCGAGATGAAGATCGCCATGCGCGGCCGTTCCGCGGTGCCCTTGACACGCTGGCGGAGGCGCCGGTGGCGCAGTCTGCGTTGTTCTGTACGATTCGTTACACTCATGAGACGCTCAGCTCCCGTTGACACATTAGGCCACGGTCTTGCCCTGCTTGCGGCGAACCTGTTCGCCGACGTACCGGATGCCCTTGCCCTTGTACGGCTCGGCCGGGAAATAGCCGCGGATGCGGGCGGCGGCCTCTCCCACTTCTTCCTTGTCGATCCCTTCGATCGCCAGTTGCGTGCCCTGCTTCTCGGTCACCTTGATGCCCTTCGGCAGGGAAAACTCCTTGGGCGAGGCGAACCCCAGCCACAGCATGAGCTTGGGCCCCTGCACCTGGGCCTTGAAGCCCGTGCCCTCGATCACCAGATCCTTGCGGTAACCTTTGGTGACCCCCTGGACCATGTTGGCGACAAGGGTCCGCGCAAGCCCGTGGCAACTGCGCTGGCCGCGCGAATCGTCGCGGCGGTCGATGTGGACCGCGTCGCGGTCGACCCGGGCGCTGATGCCGGCCGGGAGCGTGCGCTCCAACTGCCCGAGCGGTCCCTTGACCCCCACGAAGGCCCCGTTGGCCGCGACCGTGACGCCCGCCGGAATGGCGACCGGCTGTTTACCGATTCTCGACATCGTCTCACCCTCACCAGACTGTGCAGATCAATTCGCCGCCCAGCTTACGCTGGCTGGCCTCGCGGCCGCTCAGGATGCCGCCGGGCGTACTGAGCACCGCGACACCCATGCCGCCGAGCACGCGCGGTATCTCCCGACAACCGCAGAAGCGGCGCAGGCCGGCCTTGCTCTCACGGCGCAGGCCCCGGATGGCCGGCTCTTCGCCGGGTCCGTACTTGAGGGTCACGCGCAGCACACGCCGCACGCCCTCGCTTTCGGTGGAGTAGCCGCGGATATATCCCTCGGCCTTCAACACGCGGGCGATCTCGCTCTTGATGCGAGATCCCGGCATCGCGACCTCCGGCAAGCCCGCGTTCTGGGCGTTGCGGATGCGCGTCAGCATGTCAGCAATGGGGTCCGACCAGCTCATCTCTCAAATCCTTACCAGCTTGCCTTGGTGACGCCGGGAATCTGTCCGCTAACAGCCAGCTCCCGGAAACAGATCCGGCAGACCTGGAACTTGCGCATGTAGGCCCGCGGACGACCGCAACGAGTGCACCGGTAGTGGCGCCGGACACCGAATGTCGGCGTGCGCCGCGCCTTGACAATCAAACAGGTTTTGGCCACAACAGCTCTCCTTACTTGGCGCCGGCGAACGGCATGCCCAACTGCACCAGCAGTTCGCGGGCCTGCTGGTCGTCGCGGGCCGTCGTGCACAGCGTGATGTCCATGCCCTGCTCCACCGGGATCGCGGCAGCGTCGATCTCCGGGAAGATCGTCTGCTCCTTGAGCCCGAACGTGTAGTTGCCGTGCCCGTCGAATCCACGGTTGGGCACGCCACGGAAGTCGCGAATGCGGGGCAGACCGGCGGAGATCAGGCGATCGAGAAACTCGAACATGCGCACGCTGCGCAGGGTCACCTTGGCGCCGATCACCATGCCTTCGCGCAGCTTGAAGTTGGAGATGCTCTTGCGCGCCTTGCAGAGCATCGGCTGCTGCCCCGTGATGGCGGCCAGCTCCTCGATCAACTTCTTCTGGACATCCTTCTCGACGATGCCGAAGCCCATGTTGATGACGATCTTGGTGAGCCGGGGTACCAGCATGATGTTGCTGAGCCCCAGCTTCTCGCGCAACGCCGGCACGAGTTCATTCCGATACTTGTCCTTCAGACTGGCCATTTTCGTCCCCTCATCAATCCAGGATGCGACCGGTGCCCTTGGCCTGACGCACGCCGCGGTCGGCCTGGCGCACGCGGCGGATCCGCACACCCTTCTTACGGTCCGGGTCGTACGGCATGAGGTTCGAAAGCTCGACCGGCGCCTCGCGCTCCACGAATCCGCTCTCGGACTGGCCCTGCGACCGCCGCACCGCCTTTTTCACCATGTTGAGGCCTTCCACAAAGGCCCGCCCGGAGCGGCGGTCGATGCTCAGGACCTTGCCGGTCTGTCCGGCGTACTCGCCGGCGATGGCGATTACGGTGTCATTCTTCTTGATTCGTGCCACGCTCATGACTGTCTTTCGAATCGCGTTGCCCGCGGGCCTAGACCACTTCGGGCGCCAGCGAAATCACCTTCATGTAGTTACGGTCGCGCAACTCGCGCGCCACGGGACCGAAAATGCGGGTGCCGAGCGGATTCAGCTTGGCGTCCACGATCACGCAGGCATTCTGGTCAAAACGCACGCACGAGCCGTCCGCGCGCCGGATCGGATGGCTAGTGCGCACGATCACGGCCATGCAGACCTGCCCCTTCTTCACCGCCCCGGTCGGCAGCGCCTCGCGGATCGCCACCTTGATGACGTCGCCGATGTAGGCGTTGGACTTCCGTTGCCCGAGCACCCGGAAGCACCGGGCGATCTTGGCGCCGGTGTTGTCGGCCACCACCAGATTGGTTTGCTCCTGGATCATGCCTGCTGCGCTCCTTCGACGGCCGCCGGCCGCACCGCAATGACCCGCCAGCGCTTGAGGCGGCTGATCGGACGGCACTCGGTGATGGTCACCTCGTCGCCGACCTTGGCCGCGTTGTCCTCGTCATGCGCATGGAACTTGTGGTGCGTCCGTACGACCTTGCCATACAACGGATGCCGCTTGCGACGCTCGGTCTCAACCACCACGCTCTTGTTGCCGCTGCGGCTGATCACCACGCCCTTGCGGACTTTGCGGCTGCCGCGCTCTGTCACTTGTTCGGCCATCACTTGCCCGCCTCCCGCTCACGCTGAATCGTCCGCATGCGCGCCACGTTGCGGCGCATGCCACGGATCCGAACCGGCTTGTCGGCGCTGTCGCCGCTGGCGTTCTTCAGCCGCAGGTCGCGCAGTTCCTGCGCCGACTCGCGGATCTTCTGCGCCAGTTCGTCGGCGCCCAGTTCTCTTATCACGCTTGCCTTCATCTCGAAAACCGCTCCCGGCCGGAATCACCCGGCCCGCGCCGCTTATCGTCCGCGCGTCACCAGTTGTGTCCGGATGCCCAGCTTGGTGTCGGCCAGACGCAGGCACTCGCGCGCCACGGCATCCGGCACGCCGCCCACCTCGAACAGCATCTTGCCGGGCAGCACCACCGCCACCCAGTACTCGATGTTGCCCTTGCCCTTGCCCATGCGCACTTCGATCGGCTTCTTGGTGACGGGCTTGTCCGGGAAGATCCGAATCCAGAGCTTTCCCTTACGCTTCATGTAGCGGTTGATCGCCACGCGGCAGGCTTCGATCTGGGTGTTCTTGAGCCATCCCCGATCCAGGGCCTTGAGTCCGAACTCGCCGTACGCCAGCTCCGCGCCGGACGTGGCGAAACCCTTGCGGTTGCCCTTCGACTGCTTGCGGTGCTTGACCCGTTTAGGCATTAGGGGCATTGGTCTTCCTCCTCGGACCGCCACGGGCGGGCTGGAAGTCTTCACGCTTGCAGATCCACACCTTCACGCCGATCAGGCCAGCTGTGGTGTGTGCCTCCGCAAACCCGTAATCGATGTTGGCGCGCAAGGTGTGCAACGGCACCTTGCCCTCCTTGCTCCACTCCACGCGCGACAGTTCCGCGTTGTTGATGCGGCCGCAGCAGCGGATCTTGATGCCGTCCACGCCCTGGTCGATGGCAATCTTCTGGGCCCGCTTGATGGCCCGCTTGATCGCCACGCGCCGCACGATCTGCTGCGCAATACCCTCGGCCACGAGCTGGGCGTTGGCGTCCGGATCGCGCACCTCGTGAATCTCGAGGTAGACGTCCTTGCCCGTGCGCTTCGACAGGTCGATGCGGATCTTCTCGATGTCCTGCCCCTTGCGGCCGATGATGATGCCCGGGCGGGCACTGAAGATGTTGACGCGCACGCGGTTGGCGTAGCGCTCGATGATCACCTTCGCGACGGCCGCATTCTCCAGCCGCCGCTTGACCATCTCGCGGATCATCAGATCCTCGGCCAGCAACGTGCCGAAGTGCTTCTTGTCACTGAACCAGCGCGAACGCCACTGGTGGTCCACGGCGATCCGGAACCCGATCGGATTGACTTTCTGTCCCAACGTCCTGCTCCTTCCCTGCGACCAAAGCCGCGGCCTCATTGACCGTCGGTCAGGACCACTTTCACATGACACAAGCGCCGCTGGATCGGACTGGCGCTGCCCCGGGCCCGCGCCCAGAACCGCCGCAGCCGCGGCCCTTCATCGAACACGGCCAGTTTGATCTGCAGTCCCTCGACATCCAGACTGGCGTTGGTCCGTGCATTGGCGACGGCAGACTTGAGCGTCTTGCCCAAGTGAAAAGCTGCCTTGCACGGACTGAAATCGGTGACCTTGAGCGCCTCGGCCACGGAAAGACCCTGCACCTTGCGGGCCAGGGGCCGCCCCTTGAGGGCCGACAGGCGTACATTGCGCGTGATGGCTGTGACTTCCACGGATCAATCTCCTAATCAGCGCGCGACCACTTTGTCGGTGTGGGTGCCGTGGGCGCGGAACGTCCGCGTGGCCGCGAACTCGCCGAGGCGGTGCCCCACCATGTTCTCGGTGATGAAGATCGGAATGTGCTGCCGGCCGTTGTGGATCGCAAAGGTGTGGCCCACGAACTCCGGCATGATCATCGACCGCCGCGACCACGTCTTGATCGGCATCTTCCGGCCGGCCTTGTTCATCAGCTCCACCTTCTTCAGGAGCTTGGCCTCCACATACGGGCCCTTCTTGATGGAGCGCGCCATGGTTTACTTTCTCCGCTTGACGATAAACTTGGTGGTGGGATTGCGGCGCTTGCGCGTCTTGCCGCCCTTCGCCAGCTGACCCCACGGCGAGCGCGGGTGTCCGCCGCCCGAGGTGCGGCCTTCGCCGCCGCCCATCGGATGGTCAACCGGGTTCATGGCCACACCGCGCACTGTTGGGCGGATGCCCATCCAGCGCTTGCGACCGGCCTTGCCCAGTTTGATGCTGCCCCAGTCGCCGTTGCCGACGCTGCCGATCGTGGCCATGCATCCGGCCAGCACGCGGCGCACTTCGCCGGACGGCATGCGCACGGTCGCAAAACCGCCCTCGCGGGCCATGACCTGGGCACTGTTGCCCGCCGAACGCACCAGCACGCCGCCGCGTCCGGGGACCAGTTCAATGTTGTGCACGGGCAAACCCAGCGGAATCCGCTCGATCGGCATGGCGTTACCCACGCTCGGCTCCGCATCCGGTCCCGACATGACCAGCGCCCCGACTTTCAGGCCCTCGGGCGCCAGGATGTAGCGCTTCTCGCCATCCACGTAGCTCAGCAACGCCAGGTTGGCCGAGCGGTTGGGGTCGTAGGCAATGGCGGCGACGCGCGCCGGAATGCCCAGCTTGTCACGCCGGAAGTCAACCCGGCGGTAGCGCCGCTTGCACCCGCCGCCGCGGTGGCGCACGGTGATGCGACCGGCATTGTTGCGGCCAGCCTTGCGCGGCAAGGACTCGGTCAGTCCCCGCTCGGGCCGCACCTCGGTCAGATCCTCGAACGTCTGCGCAATGCGATGCCGCAGACCGTCGGACCTTGGTTTAAAGCTCTTGAGACCCATGGATCACCTGCCTCCGGCGCCGTGCCTACACCAAGTCAATGCGTTCGCCCGCCCGTAGCGTCACGATCGCCCGCTTCCAGTCGCCATCCCGCACCGTGCGGCGGTTGCGCAACACGCGCGAAAGTCCCTTGTGGACCTGCGTGTTGACCGCCCGCACGTGCACCCCGAACTGCTGCTCGACGGCCGCCCGGACCTCCAGCTTGTTGGCCTCGCGCGCCACCTCCAGCAAGAACTGGTTGCGCGCGGCCAGCGCCGTGCCCTTCTCCGTCACCTGCACCTTGCGAATAATACCGGTGTGCTTCATGCCGCCACCTCCGCCTGCTTCGCCAGACGCGCCACCAGGGCGGCATAGCCGGCCCGCGTGGCAACCACGGCGCGATAGCGGAGCAAGCAATATACATCGACATCGGCCGCTCTGACAACCTCAACCTTTGGCAGGTTGCGCGCGGACCTCACCAGCTCGGCTGAAACACGGTCGGCCACGAGCAGGCAGGACCCGACGATGCCCATCTTGCGCAGCAAGGCGGCCATCAGCTTGGTCTTGGGCTCGGGCAACGCGAAATCCTCGATCACGCGCAGGCCGCCGTCGGCCACGCGCTCGCTGAGCGCGCGGCGGAAGGCCAGCAGGGCCACCTTGCGGTTGACCTTCTGGGTGTAGTCGTGCGGATGCGGCCCATGGGCCACGCCGCCACCACGCCAGACCGGCGACTGGCGCAGCCCGGCACGCGCGCGGCCGGTGCCCTTCTGCTTCCACGGCTTCTTGTTGCTGCCGGCAACCTCGCCCTTGGCAAGCGTCGAAGCCGTGCCGGCCCGACGGCTGGTGGCACGCGAATCGAGCGTGTCCTTGACCGCCTGGGCGCCCCGGTCCAGCACGAGGAGCTCGTCGGCGAGCGTCAGCTCACCCGCGCGCTCGCCGGCCGGCGAAAATACCTGGATCGTGCTCATCGCCTGCTCATCCCTTCTTGAGGGCCTTTTGGACAATTACCATCGAGCCGGTAGCGCCGGGAACAGCTCCGCGGACCACCAGCAAGTTGTCGTCGGGCCGGACCTGGACCAACGTCAGGTTGCGCATCGTCACCTGCACATCACCCATGTGTCCGGGCATGCGCTTGCCCTTCTCGACCCAGCCCGGCAAGTCGCGCGCGCCGATCGAACCGATCCGGCGCTTGGAGTGACCGCCGTGGGTCATCGGACCGCCAGCCATGCGGTAGCGCCGCACGACGCCGGCAAAACCGCGGCCCTTGGTCGTGGCGATCACGTCCACGAAGCGGACCCCGGTGAACAGCCCCACCGTAATTGAGTCGCCGACCTTGACGCTCTCGTCGCCGGCGAGTTTGAACTCGCGCAGCAGCCGGCACGGCGCCACGCCGGCCTTCTCGAAGCGTGTGCGCAGGGCCTTGGAGAGCCGCTGCGGCTTCTGGGGCAGGAACCCGAGCTGGGCGGCCGAATAGCCGTCACGGGCCGGGGTCTTAACCTGCACCACCGGGCACGGTCCGGCCTCGATCAGGGTCACCGCCACGCGGTGTCCCTGCTCGTCCCAGACCTGCGTCATGCCGATCTTCTTACCTATCAAGCCTTCCATGGTCTTCCCCACCGATTGGGCGCGCCGGGCGCCTAGATCCGGATTGTGATGTCCACGCCGGCCGGCAGATTGAGCTTCTTCAGCTCGTCCACCGTCTTGGCCGTGGGACCGACGATGTCGAGCAGGCGCTTATGCGTGCGCATCTCGAACTGGTCCATCGATTTCTTGTCCACGTGCGGACTGCGATTGACGGTCCACCGTTCGATTCGCGTGGGCAGTGGAATCGGACCGACGACCTGCGCCCCGGTGCCGCGCGCGGTGTCGATGATATCGGTCACGGCCTGATCCAGGACCCTGTGGTCATAGGCCTGCAGCCGAATGCGTATGCGCTGACTTTGCATGCTACCGTCCCGTCATCGGTTCAGAAGTTGTTCCCGGACGTTCCGCGGCACAACCGCGAAGGCGTCCGGCTCCATCGTGTAACTGGCCCGACCGCGCGAGAGCGAACGAATCGCGGTCGAGTAGCCGAACAGTTCGGCAAGCGGCACGCGGGCGCGAACAATCTGCATGTCGCCGCGCGTGGTCATTTCGCGTACTTGGCCCCGGCGGCCGTTCAGGTCGCCCATGATCTCCCCGACATGCTCCGGGGGCGTCACGATATCGAGAGCCATGATCGGCTCCAGCAATTCGGGCGTGGCCGCCTGGGCGCCCGCCCGCAGCGCCATCACGGCGGCCGTGCGGAAGGCCACGTCCGTCGCGCTCTCCTCGTCGGCCATCTCTACGCGCGCCACGCGCGCCAGCAGATCGGTCAGCGGATAGCGGGCGAGCACGCCGGTCAGGATGCCATCGACCAGGCCCTGCTCCAGCGCCGCCAGCCGCTCCGCGTCGAGCGCGCCGCGCACCGCCGTCACATCTGTCTGGTGGCCGCTGCCACGCGGGCGGCTGGCGACCTCCACGACGACGCGGGCGAAGAGGTGCTTGCCGCCGATCTCGCGGTCAAACGTGTAGTCGCCCGTCCCGGCGCCGGTGACGGTCTCGTAGTAGGAGACCATGGGCTTGCCGGTGCTGGCCTCGACGCGGTGCTCGCGGCGCAGGCGGTCGACCAGAATCTCGAGGTGCAGTTCGCCCATGCCGCTAAGGATCGTCTGCCCCGTCTCCGGGTCCACGCGGATCACGCAGGTCGGATCCTCGGCCGCCAGCGTCTGCAGGGCCGCGTCCAGCTTCTCGCGGTCGGCGCGTCCGCGCGCCTCAATCGCCATGAACATCACCGGCTCGGGCGCCTGGATGCGCTCAAGCGCCAGGGCCTGGTTCTCGGCACAAAGGGTGTCGCCGGTGGTGGCGTCCTTCAGGCCCACCAGCGCGCCGATGTCACCCGTGCCGAGCGAGTCCAGCTCCTGCTGGGCGTCGGCATGCAGCCGCACCAGGCGCAGCAGGCGTTCGCGCTTGCGGGTGCGCGGGTTGAAGACGTTCTGCCCTTTGCGCAGGCGGCCCGAGTAGATCCGCACGAAGAAGAGGCGGCCGACATAGGGGTCGGAGGCAATCTTGAAGACCAGCGCGCTGAGCGGCGCCTGATCATCGGCCAGCCGCGCGACCTCCTCGCCTGTCCGCTGGTCAATGCCGGTCACGGGCGGCCGCTCGGTCGGTGAGGGCAGGTACCAGACCACGGCGTCGAGCAACTGCTGGACACCCTTGTTGCGCAGCGAGGAGCCGCACAAAACGGGCACAATGCGTCCGGCCAGGGTGGCGCGGCGGATCGCAGGCCGCAGGAGCTCGGCCGGCAGGTCGGGATTCTCAAGGTAGGCGGTGAGCACGCTCTCCTCGACCTCGGCAACCTGCTCGCACAGGAACGCGCGGGCCCGCTCCGCCGCAGCGGCCAATTCGGAGGGAATGGGCTGGGCCGTCACTGTCTGCCCGTTGGCGCCTTCGTCGTAGGTGTAGGCCTGCATCTCGAGCAGGTCGATCGTGCCGCGGAAATGCTCTTCGCAACCCCAGGGCAGCATGAGCGGCACCGGGTTGGCGCCCAGCTTGGCCCGCATCTCGGCCACCACGGACTCGAAGTCGGCGCCCATGCGGTCCATCTTGTTCACGAAAGCCAGGCGCGGCACGTGGTACTTGTCGGCCTGGCGCCAGACCGTCTCGGTCTGCGGCTGCACGCCGCCGACGGCGCAAAAGACACACACGGCGCCGTCCAGCACGCGCAGCGACCGCTCGACCTCGATGGTGAAATCGACGTGCCCGGGGGTGTCGATGATGTTGATCTGGGTGTCGCGCCAGGCACAGGTGATGGCGGCACTGGTGATGGTGATGCCGCGCTCGCGCTCCTGGATCATCCAGTCCGTGACGGTCGTGCCCTCGTCGACGTTGCCCAGCCGGTGGGTGCTGCCGGCGTAGAACAGAATTCGCTCGGTGGTGGTAGTTTTGCCGGCATCGATGTGGGCCACGATGCCGATGTTGCGGACGTCGGCAAGCGCAATCGTGCGGTCACCCGACTCGTCGCCGGGTCTGGCCGCCTTCCTGTCCTTGCCCTTACTGTCCGCCACGTGCGTCATCCCATTCCTGTCTGTACGGGTTGCGGATCGCTCCGCCGCCCCGTTGCTGCACTTACCACGCGTAATGCGCGAACGCACGGTTGGCCTGAGCCATCTTGTGCGTGTCTTCGCGCTTCTTGATCACATTGCCCTGGTTGTTGTAAGCCTCGATCAGCTCCAGTGCCACGGCCTTGGGCATCGGTGTGCCGCGCCGCCCGCTGGCAAACTGGACCATCCAGCGCAGCGCGAGCGCCAGCTGGCGCGCGGAGCGGATCTCGACCGGCACCTGGTAGGTCGTGCCGCCGACGCGCCGCGACTTGACCTCGACCTTCGGCTTCATGTTGCCGATGGCCTGGTCGAGCACCTCCAACGGGTCCTTGCCCGTCTTGGCGGTGACTTCGGCCAAGGCACCGTAAACGATGCGCTCAGCGGTCGTCTTCCGGCCGCTCTTCATCAGGCTGTTGATGACGCGCGTCACCAACTCGCTGTTGTACTTCGGATCCGGGATTAATCCCCGCTTGGTTGCACTGCGCCTTCTGGCCATGGCTGCCTACGCCTCTCGCTGGTTACTTGCCGGTCTGTTGGTTCTTCTTGACGCCGTACTTGGACCGGCTGACTTTGCGTTCCAACTTGTTCGTGTTGCTGGGGCCGGCGCCGCCCAATGCGTCGAGCGTGCCGCGCACAATGTGGTAGCGCACGCCCGGCAGATCCTTGACGCGGCCGCCACGCACCAGCACCACGCTGTGCTCCTGCAGGTTGTGCCCCTCGCCGGGGATGTAGGCCGTCACCTCGTAGCCGGTCGTCAGACGCACGCGGGCCACCTTGCGCAGGGCCGAGTTCGGCTTCTTGGGGGTCTGGGTCTTGACGACCAAGCAGACGCCCCGGCGCTGGGGACAGGCTTTGAGCGCGGGCGACTTGCTTTTCCGGGGCAGCGGCGAGCGGCCCTTGCGCACGAGTTGGTTGATGGTCGGCATACGTTCGGATCCTTCCACTTAGCAAAAGGAGCGGGATGGTATCAAAGTCCACCGGGCTCGGCAAGTTCGATCTCGCTCAACCCAGGAGCTCCTGGAACTTCCGTTCGGCCTCGTCGGTCTCGGGCGTGCCGAGTTCCTCGGCGTCCAGCGGCTCCGCGAGCGGCACCAGCTTGATGTGCCGGTGCGTCGGAAAGCCGGTGCCGCCAGGGATCAGGTGGCCCAGAATCACGTTTTCCTTGAACCCGCGCAGTTCATCGACGCGTCCCAGGGTGGCCGCGTCGGTCAGCACACGGGTGGTATCCTGGA
>CAZZCT010000056.1:0-27347 GCA_964652365.1 uncultured Lentisphaerales bacterium | reverse complement strand
CACAGACACCCACCTCTCGTTTGTGAAGTGTCAATGTACAGCCGGACGGGACACTCGATTCGAACGTCCAACAACGAACGTCGAATCTGGGACTGCATTCGACGTTGAGAGTTCGATGTTCTTCCAAGCTGTGGACGAGGAGCACGACAGGATTGGGGGCGTGAGCGGATGCCCCAAGGGCCTGGGGCATCCCTACGGCGGCCGGATTCAGCGCCGCAGGGCGATGTCGGCCCAGTCGGCGGCGTCCAGCCGGTTCCCGTCGCCACCGTCCGTCACGACCAGCCGCAGACGGTCCACCTTGCTGACATCCAGGTCCAGCGCCAGCGCCTTGTCCAGCCCGCTCATCAGCGGCGAGTTCCAGAGTTTGCGGCCGTCACCGTGGACCTCGAACACCACCGAGCCGCGCCCCTGGGTGGCGGCGTCGACGCCAACCTTCGCGGTCAGCCGCTTGAACTGCCCGTTGAGCGGGTATTCAATCAGGCACGGCGCAAACAACCCGATGCCGTTGCCGAAAGACTCGGTCCCGATCCGCAGCGACGAGCCCACGATGTTGCGGGCCACCCGTGGCGGGGTGACCGCCGATTCCCAGTGGATCGCCCCCAGCGCGCTCAGGGGGTACGGACCGTTGCGATCCGCATACACCGCCCACTCGGCCGTGTTGGCCGGCCCCTCGTAAGTCAGCTCGATCCGCGCCTTGCCGCCGGCAGCCACCGCCGCGGCCGGGACAATCCAGACCGCCTCGCGCAGCCCCCCGGAAAGCTCCGGCTCGGTCTTGCCCAGGTTCCAGCGGCCCAGCGGCCGGCCGTTGACCGCGACGGTCGCTATCTGCCCGCCTTGATGACGCTCGGAGAGCTTCGCCGCAGCCTCCGCCACCCGCCCGGGTCGGCCGCCCAGGTAGTAGCGCTTGCGCAGAACCAGGCCGGCCCCGGCCGGGACCGCCACCTCGAAATGCTCGGCACCGCCCGCGGGAAACTCCACGCCGGGCCAGCTCTCCGGAACACCGCTGGTAGTTCGCCCCGCCAGGACCGCCGCCACGCCGCCTTCCTGCGCGTAGCCGACCTCGCCCCCGCTGGCGGGCGTGAAAACGGTCTCGACCTGCTGAGCCCAGATGCCGGCCGCCACTGCTGCACCGCCATCACGCACCTGCGTCCGTCGCAGCGCCTGCACCGCGTCGGCCTCTGATGGCTCAAAGGTGAAGAACGTCGGCACGGCGCCCACCTCATACCAATCGGACTCCTCCGGTGTGCGGGGCACCGGGCCGCCAAAGAGATCCTCGTCCGACTTGAGTTTGAGTCCGGTGCGGGCGAACGAGACCGCGCCCGGCTGGTCGTTGCGCCAGACGGCGGCCACCGGCGCCTGGTCGGCCGTGCGCGCATAGAGCACGCAGCGCGTATCGCCCGGAATCGTGTCCTCGATGCGGATTGCGCCGCAGGGTCGTGCGCTCGCCCGCAGTTCGGTCAGTCGGCGCATGCCCAGCCAGCCCGGCTTGAGGTGAAACGAGTCGGGGCGCATTGTCCGGGGCGGCGCGGCGCGACTGGTCTTGTAGGCCAGCCCGAAGCCGACGCGTTCCTGCTCCTGGTTCTGCAGAATCAACTCGGGCCGCACATCGAACGGCGCCAGCAGCAGCGCGGCCCGCGCCAGGTAGGCGGCGTGCGTGAAGGCGCCCAGTCCGTCGGCTTCCTTCTCGACGGCCCAGTCCAGATCGGTCAGCAACAGCGTCTTGGCGGGACCCGCCCCGTCGAGCAGCGACCGCATTTCGGCCGCAAACTCGGGGATTCGCCCATCCTCGGGCGAGAGCCGGCCGGCGTCCATCCGCACGTTGACCCCGTCGAAGGCCGCCTGCGCCTGCTGCCCCGTAATGAGTTCGGCCAGGTACGCGGGGGCGGTCTCGCGGCTCAGGCCCCCCAGCAGCACGGGCTGCTTCGGGCAATAGACCTCGCGCCACCGCTGCACGAGCCGCAGCATCTCGGCAAAGCGCGCCGCGGGTACGGCCAGGGCGCCCTCGCTGTCCGGCGTGTTCCAGACCATCCAGCCGGCGACATAGGGGCCGGCCAGGCGCATCATCTCGCGCACGTAGTTCTCCCAGTCGTCGAGCCGCTCGGGCACGTGGAAGATGTCGACGGCATGACCCCAGTCGCGACCGCCCGGATCATACGTGTGGCGCGTGCTCAACCGCCCCTGGAGCATGTCTTCGTAACCGGCTCCGGCTGCCCAGTAGGTGCTGTATCCCAGCAGAACAAAGGGCTCCTGTCCCTCCAGGCGCGCCAGGCGAACCAGTTCGAGTGCCGTCCGATCCTGCAGGTTGCCGGGGTGAAACTCGGTCCAATCCCAGTCGTGCTCGATCAGGGCAAAGCGGCTTTCGAGCGGCGCCCGCAAAGCCTTGGTTTGCGCCAGGGCGTCGCGCCAGGAGGCGCCCCACAGGGCCGCCACGTCGAGCACCACGACCTCGTCGCGGATGCTCTGCCGCGTCACATCGCCCTCGGCGACGTCCACGCGCACGCGGTAGGCGCCGGGCGGCAGCGCCTGGGTCAGCGCCACCCGCCGCGAGGCGCCCGGCTCAAGCGTCACGGTCTCCGCGATCGTGGCCACGGCCCGGCCCCGCCAGTCGTCGAGGCCGCCGGCCAGCGTGAGCCGCCGGGAAGCGGCCGGCGCGAGCGCGCGGTTCGCCAGGGTCACGGCCACCGCGCTCGCGGGCGGCAGGACGTTGGACTCGCCGGGCAGTTCGAGCTGCAACTCCACGCGCTCGGCGGCGGGCAGGTGGGTCGCCACGGCGATCGCGTCGACATAGAGCATCCCGCGCTCGGCGTCGGCCTGGCCGGGGCCAACGACCGCCAGGTGAACACCCATGGGATAGCTCGGCACGAACGGATGCACCGCGATCTGCTCGCGCCACGTCGCCGGCACCGGCGGCAGCCGGAAGCTCAACTGCCGCCAGCCGGACCAATCGATGCGCACGGCGTTCGGCAGCGGTCCATCCGGGGTGCGTGGCAGGAACAGATCCCACTGGCAGTGGTCGACGCCGCTGACCACCCCGGCGGTGTCGCCAATCAGCGGGTAGAAGAGCGCGCCGGAGCCATCGCCGTATACCCACAGCGAGATCTCCACCGGCACGCCGGGAAGCGCGGGGTCGATCGAGATGATGTGCGTCTTGCCGCGTTCCCAGCCCAGCGCCAGCGCGCGCGCACCCGCCTGGTGCCGCTCCGTCGACGTCGCCGCCTGTCCCGCGGCGGCCGGGTTCTCGATGCCGACGGGCTGCCAGGCTGGGTAGGACCGCTCGCGCTCGAAATCGGCCACAACCGCCAGGCTGTCGACCTTGGACAGGATCAGCGTGCGCTCCTCCGAGGCCCCGGACGCGTCGTCGACGGCCGTGACCGTGAGCCGCAGCGGACCCGACGCCGCGGACACCTTGGCTTGGTGCGGCGCCAGGTCGATGCACACCTGCGTCTGGGCCAGCGGCTCAAGGCGGAACGTCGCCGCGCCCTCGGCCAGCGACGCGTCGTCGCGGTCGGCGAGGGTCCAGTTCAGCTTGACATGCCGGCCGGCCAGGCGCCAGCCGTTCTGCACCGTCACCATGGCGCCGTGTTGGGAAGCCCAGACGTGCTCGGGATCGTCATACGCCAGCTGGACCGCGAGGGACTCGGCCACGGTCTGCTGCGTGTGGACCAGCACACCGCCGAAGCGCACCGTGCCCTGTGGCCGCTCACGGGTTGGCGTGATCAACAGGGAGGTCAGCTCCAATGGGTAGTCGATGCCGTAGGTGGAACCGCGCGGCGTGCGCGCGCCGATGCCGCGCCCGGGCAGGGACACCTCGATGTACCGCCAGCCCTCAAAATCGAGCGTGCACAAGCGCAAGTTGCCGAAGTGACGGTTCCACGTGTAGAAGGTCGACCCGGGCCCCGTGTAGTCGATCACGAGCGCCTGCACCTCGGCGCCGCTGCCGTCGCCGTGAACCCAGACGCCCAGAGCATAGGCGTCGCCAGGCAGGTGGCGCCGGTAGCCGTTGTGCACGGCCGCGGCGCCGTTGAACGTGACCTCCATGGCGTAGGGCCCAGGCGGCGCCCCGGCGGCGCCGGGCGCCCCGTTCGCCACGCGCGCCAGGCGGGCGCCGGACTGCGTACCCGGATGGGCGCGTTGCTCTTCGCCGAAGAACTTGTTGCGCTGTTGGTCACCGAAGTATGGCGGCAGGCCAGAGGTGAACCAGCGCCCGAACACGTTGCCGAAGTCGTCGAACAGCATCGTGCTGTTGCCCATCACCAGCATCTGGTCGAGCTTGGCCGAAAGCTGCGGCATCTCCGGCGCGAAGATTTCGGCCTTGAGGCGGAACGGCGGGCAGAAGGTCTCAAAGTTCTCGGGCGCCACCTCCAGGCGCACCTCGCGGTTCTCGCCCGGACCGACCTTCACCTCGAGGTCGCCGCGGCGGGTCACCACGTTGTCGTTGCGGTCGGTGATGTCGATCTGCGAGCGCAGCAGCACGGGCTGCGCCGCGAAGTTGCGCACGTCCACCAGCAGCGCGAGGCGCGGTTCGAAGAAGCGCTCGGGCGGACCGTCGCAACGCAGCCAGACCGACGAGGCCGGTTCGCCCGCGCGCGGGATGAAGCGCGCATCGTCGAGCAGGATCGTCCCGGTCTCCGGCCCCTGCTCCGCCGCCGCAATCGCAAGCTCCTGCAGCCAGGCCACGCGACCGGCGGGGATGCCGGCCACCGGGATGGCGAGGTCGCGCCAACCCTCGAAGTCGAGCAGTTGCGGCGCCAAGTCGATGGTGCGGTGATTGCGCAGGTTGACGCGGTTGTTCTCAATGACCGATTCGGCATGGGTCAGCTTGAACTGCAGCCGGTGACCGGAGCGGTCGCCGCGCACCCAGATGCGCAGCGTACCGTCGCCGGGCACCGCGAACTCGCCGGCCGGCAACGTGACGGCCGCGCGCCGGTTGTTCAGCGGCGCCGTCAGCCGGTAGGCAATGCGGGCCGCGCGCAATCCCACCTTGGCGTCGGTCGTCTCGATCCCCGCCTCGAAGCCGGCGGCCGTCGGGAGCGGCAGCGAAAAGTTGTTAACGAGTACGTGGCGGTCCTGCGCGGCGGCCCGCGCACACCAGGCCGTCACCAGCCCCAGGGCAATCCACCGATATCGGCCGGCCAACGGGTTCATTGCTTTTCCCCCGAGGGCTCCAGCACCAGGGCGGCCCCTCCATGATCCACCACGTACCGTTGCAGACCGCCGGAAAGCCGCGTGCGGCTCTCCACCAGACAGAGCCGGCTGCCATAGGGTGCCGCGTCCACACACCACCCCGCAAAGTCGGTCGTGAACCGGGCGTCGGGCAGACCGTCCTGGCGCGTGAGCACCCGCACGCCTTGCGTGGTGGCCACGACGAGCTGGCTGCGCGTGGCGAACGGTTGGCCGGTCACGCGTATCGGCAGGCGCTCGGTGATCGGCGCATCGGCGAACAGCGGGCGCGTCCAGACCGGCGTGCCATCAAGGCCGACTAGCGCGGCCCGGCCATCCTCGCTGCACACGAAGATGCCCTCGGGCGTGACCACCGGGCAGATGCCGATGGCCGCGCCCAGCGCATGGCTCCAGACCGGGCGGCCGCCGGCCGCGTCGAAGGCATGCAAGCGGCCAGCCTCATCGCCGACGTAGACCCGTCCGTTCGCGACGGCCGGCGACGAACTGCTCAACGGCGCGATCGGCGCCTTCCAGACCAATGCGCCGCTCTCCAGGTCCACGGCATGGAGGAACCCGTCCCACGAGGCGGCCAGGACCCGTCCGCCGTCGATGGCAGGTGCGGAGCGGATGCGGCCGCCCGTCTGGTATTGCCAGATCAGGATGCCCGAATCGACGTCGACCTTGTAGAGGAACCCGTCATCCGAGCCGAAGCAGACGTCATCGCCGACCGGCACCGGGGCCGAGTAGACCCGCCCGCCGGTCGCGAACGACCAGATGGGCAGCCCGTTGTCCGCAATCGCGTGCAGGCGGTAGTCGGCCGAACCGGCCAGCAGCCGTCCCGCATACAGCGCGGGGGTCGTCAGCGGCGTCACGGTCCCGATCGACCACGCGCGCGCCGGCGTGGCGCCGTCCGCGCTGCAGCCGTCGATGCGCCCGAACGGCATGCCCATCGTGAAGCGCCCATCCGCAGCCACCACCCCGGTATGCAGGGCGGGCATGAAGCCCTCCTCGCGACGGTTCACGCGCCGATAGGCGCCCACGAAATCCTCGGGCAGGGCGGGCCGCACGTGGGTGGGGTGACTCATGAACATGGGCCAGGCCAGGGGGTCGGCGCTGAACTTCTTGCCGGTCAGCGTCTCGGGCCCGCCCACCGGGCCGTAGACCTCGATCTCCGTAATGCTGTCGGTCTGTGCCCGGTGCTTGCCGGGCAGCACCTTGAGGCTGTCGGTGTAGAGCGTCTCCGGGAAATGGACCACGATGAACCGCTTGTGGTTGCCGCGCACCAGCGCCACGGTCCGGGGCACCTTCTTCTCCAGGTCATTGGCCAGCACGGCGATCTGGCGGTAGACCGTCTCGGGGGTGGCGTTGTTGAGGTAGAGCACCAGGTGCGAGACATAGGATGGCCGGGCCAGCGCCACACCGAAGGCGATCGGTTCCGGCTTGTAGCACCACATCGGCCCGACATCGTCGAGTTTGCCATTCTGGAGGAAGGCCTGCTCCTCGGTGAAGATCAGGGTCCCCAGCGGCACCGCCTGCAGGTAGGCAGCCACGTTGTTGGCACCCAACAGGCTCTGGCGCAACTCGCCTGGGATGCGGTTGTAGATGTCGCGGAAGTCCTCGGGCCGGGTCACCTCCACCTGATGGAGGCGCTCGTTGGCCAGCAGGTTCGAGGAGGGGAAACGCACCGGGCGGAAACGGACCTGGTCGACCAGCAGCGTGCCGCCGGCGCTTTCGAAGCCGATCGCGATGCTCTGCGTGTCGCCCAGGGCCTTGACCGCCAGGCGCCCGAAGGTCCATTCGCCGGGCCGGGCCGGGAAGAGCGAGGCCGTGAGGGTCTCGCGCGCGCCGTGCAGTGCGGCGCCGGCCGCCAGCCGGGTCGCGGCATCCTCGGTCCGGTAGTAGAACTCCAGCAGGTAGGTGGCCGACGGAATGATGCGGCGGGTCACGGCGGCCGTAGCGCGCGCGCCGTCCGCCAGTGCCAGGCTGCGCGCGCCGCTTTGGGCGCGGCGGTCGAACTGCAACGGTCCGGGCGTGGCGGTCCAGCCGGCCGCCTCCTCGAAGCCGCCGTTGGCAATCTGGTCGATCCCCAGGCGCAGCACCCCGTCGAAGTCGTCGGGGCCGTCGCGGCTCACCGGGTACATCGCGCCCGTCTGGTCCGGGTCGCGCCGCAACGCGGCCTGGACGTAGCCGGCATAGTTCGTGGCGACGGGCTCGAACAGGTCGCCCAGGCGTTGCTGCCAGACCGGCCGGCCCTCGGCATCGAACCGCCGCAGCCAGCCGTTGCGCCCGCCGGCCAGCAGGCCGCCGTCCGCCAGGGGTTTCAGCATGGCGGACGAGTCCAGTTGGCGCTGCCACAGCAACCGGCCGTCGGCCAGGTCGAGACAGCGGACCAGCCCGTCGCGCGAGCAGCGGAACAGCCGGGTGTCGTCGGCATTGACGGTGTCCAGGTTTTCAACCCAGCAGTATTCATCCTGCACCTGCCACAGAAGACGGCCGTCGGCATCGAAGCAACGGAGTCCGTCGACCGGTTTGGCTAGGCGACCGCCGCTCTTCAGGGCCGGCAGGACCGGCGGCACAAAGGCGCCCAGGCGACCGGGGTTGGGAGCCCCGTTGGTCGGCGTCGCCTCGGCGAACAGCAGGGGCGCGGACAGGTTGCTGGCCCGGATCCAGGGATGGTCGGAGCCGGCCGGCCACGTCAGGGTCCAGGGATCGTTCGATCCGGGATCGGCGGTGTTGTGCAGCAGGACGCGGCCCGTGCGGGCCTCGAGGATCTGTGGCTCGTTGCGCCAGAGCATGTGCAGACCGAAGTCATCCTTGTACGAGCCGACGATGCGCATCTCGTTGTAGGCCACGCGCGCGCCGTCCGGCGCCACGACCGCAGCGGCGATCCGGAGGTACTCGCCGAAAGCCGCCTGTCCGGCCTGCTCCATCTTCTCCGGGTAGTTCACGATCTCCCGCGCGCGGTCGTGGAACCACATGCGGTTGCCGTCGTAGTCCACGGCCAGCAGCCCCGTGCGGCCGAGCAACATGATCTGTCGCAGCGACGGGTTCAGCGTGACCTGTATCCGGGTGCGGGTCTCGCGTTCCTCGACGTGGTAGTCGGGCCATTCGGTGGACGCAAAACGGCGCAACACCGTGCCGTGCCGGCCGTCGAGCAGGAAGGCGAAGAACCCCTGCCCGGTGGCCGCAAGCACCCGGTTGCCGTCGAGCCACTTGACCAGATAGACGTCGTGTTCCGGCAGGAAGGTCTTCCAGAGCAGGTTGCTGTTGGCATCGAAGCAGAAGAGGTTCTGCGAGTAGCCGAAGGTGCCGACGAGCACACGGCCGGTGGCCGCCTCGACGTCCAGGCTCTCCACGCGGTCCTGCGAGAGCAGCGTATCGCGAAACGACCAGGGCTCCGGCTGTTGGCCGCGCGTCGTGGCACGCGGCGCCTGGGGCTCGACGGGCGGCTCGGTCACGGTCGGATGGGCCGCGTGCGCCGCGGCCTGGGAAGCGTCCGGCGCCAGCAACGCGTCCACGGCTCGCTCCAGCCCGGCCGGGTCCGCGGCCAGCAGCGCCACGGTGTCGAAGCGATGCGAGAACGCGCGGTTGATCCAGGTGACAATCGCCCGGCCCGGTCCGGGGTAGTTGTCGGACAGCGGTTCGACCAGCAGGTCGCGCGCGGCGAGCTGTGTCACCAGCGGCGACTGGCCGCCCAGGAAGATCAGCGGCGCGTCGATCAGGAACCCCGGCTGCACGCGCTCGCCGCGCCACAGGTGCAGCCCGTCGAGCGCGAGGTCGCCGGCCGTGTCCCCCACCACGGTGTTGCGCGGGGCCTGCACGTAACCGCCGATCGGCGCCACGCGCACCCGCAGGCCCTGGCCGGCGATGGCCGTGGCCAGCCGATCGGCCGCCGGCCGTGCCCGGGTCTCCTCGTAACCGATCAGCACCGGCGGCGACAAGCGGATCTCGGTCGCGAACCAGGTCTCGATCAGGAAGCGGTTGACGTCCGGCAGCAACGCCGTCGCCGTGGCATCAGCGCCCAGACGGGCGGCTTCAACCGGGAGGGCCGTCGGCGGGAAGACCTCAGCCGAGTAGATTCGCGGCCCTGTCACCACGCGGTTCAACTCGGCCGTCAGCGTGGCGCGCAGGCCCTCGGCGTCGGCGGCCTGGCGCGTAAGCGCCGCCACGCCGTCGGCCGAGAACCGCGAGCGCAGCAGGGCGGACGGTCCATCGTTACCCGCCACGATCCGAGCCGCGAGTTTCACGGAATCGACGATCTGCGTGGCCGTGAAGAGCGGTGGTGCCTGATCGCGACATCCCGCCAGGAAGGCGCGGATGCGCTCGCCATCCGTGATGAGCGCCGTGGCGCGGTTCAACTGGGCGCGCGGTAACTCGGCCGTCACGGGCTGGACCGTCGCCTCGGCGCAACGGCCGCCCAACAGCTCCTGCACCGCGATCGTCAAGGGGGCATCAAGATTGGCGGGCATGGCGAAGCTGCCGGCGTAGTCGGGATTCGCCACCCGGTAGAGTTCCTGGAACTGGCGCCCGCCCGACGCCACCCGGATCCGAAGCGGCACGGCCGCGCGCAGGGGACGGCCGGCGGCGTCGAGCACCTGCACCCGGTAGGTCACCGCGGCGCCGGGGGCGGCCGGCGTCTGCACGTCCAACGCGACCGCATCGGTCGCTGCGGGCAGGAAGGCGTAGATCTTCCCCGGGTAGAAGCGGAAGTCGACCGGCAGAGCCACGGCGCCGCCCGCGTCGGTCAGCGGAATCTGCGTCATCTCGAGCAGGTCGTAGCAGACCGGCGTGCGCGCGGGATCCAGCATCGCGCGGGGCAGCCGCAGCGTGGGTTGCGCCGGGGCTGAGTAGAGCGCCTTGTGGTCGCCGCGGAAGCCGGTCCAGGCGTGGTTGGCCACGACCAGGTAGCGCGCGTCGCCCGCCTGCAGCCAATCGGGTCCGAGCAGCAGGTCGTGCTCGGCGGCCGGCGGCACCAGCGGGCCCAGCAGGGCCTTGACCGCGGCGGTCGTCTGCACCGTCATGTCCCACCAGCGCTCGTCATCGTGATCCAGGTACTTCGGGAAAGTCCCGCCGGAGCGGTCGTCCAACTCCTGAAGGTCGCAGCCCAGCCGCAGCACGCCGTCGAGATCGAGCCGGCTCTGCTGCTCGGTGGCGAGGTGCCGGCCGGCCGCCTGCAACCGCTGCAATGCGGCCAGCGTCTCCGGGGGAACTGCTTCCTTGTATTGCACACCGGGGACGAAGATGACGTCATAGGCCAGGCCCTGGTCGGCGCGGATCTGGCTGTCGGTCAGGATATCGGCCGGGAAGCCGGCGCGCAGGCAGGCCACCCAGAGGCCCTCGCACATCAGCCGGGTCGAGGCGACCACGTCCAGCTCGCGCGAGTAGTGGATGGCCACCTTGCGGTAGCCCTTCTCGAGCGCCAGGAACAGGTCCCCGTAGCGCGTGGCGAGCGTGCCGGCGATGGCGCGGGCGGCATCGTAGTTGTCGCCCGGGTGCGGCCGCGGCGTGCTTTCGAAGTGCATGAAGGAGAAGCCGTCGCACTTCTGGGAGAGCGTCATGAAGGCGTCGCGCAGGTTGCACTCGGCATGGGCACCGGTCCCCTGCCCGATCAGCATCGGCCAGACCCGCAGGCTGTCGCGTACGCGGAGCACGTCGGCCTGGAAGGGAGCGGCCAGCGGCCAGGAGCCGTAGCCGCCCATGTCCTTGTAGCCGACCACGCCGACCGCATCGAGCGGCTGCAGCACACTCTCGGGCGTGCCGACGCCCCACGTGATCAGCCCGCCGGGGTTGGGCGAACTGCGGTAGAGCGTGAAGTTGCGGGCCTCGGGCATGGCGTCCTTGGCGGCGCGGCTCATGCGGTCGCTGAAGACGGTCCACTGGTCGTCCAGGTGCAGCGGCCAGGTCCGGAAGCGGGCGGCGTCGGCGTACCGCCGCTGACCCTCGGGCAGGCCGAAGAAGCGGTCGCGGGCCCGCAGCGCCTCGACGCTGCCGCGGCCGTGCTTGCGGCGGTAGTCGAGTTCGTCAGCGCGCAGGAAGTAGGCCATCATGTCGGCGCTGGTGTCGTGGTCCAGCGAGTGGTTCAGCTCATCGTAGAGGCAGACACCCCGGAAGGCGGGGCTGTGCTTCATGGACTGCGTCTCAAGCGCGGCGTACCGTTCACAGGCCCGCAGCATCATCTCGCCCCGCGGCAGCATGCTGTCGTGCTGGGTGAAGAGGTTCTCGTAGAATGCCAGGTTGTGCCGGACGGCCGCGTCGAGGAAGCGGTCACGGCCGCTCGGGATCGAGAAGCTCTCGACCGGCCCGAGCACGGGCCGCTGCCGGACCAGTTCGGTCACCTCGGCGCCGGCCCAGTTCACGCGGTCCATCGCGTAGGTCATGCCCTGGAAGGCGTTGTAGCCCGATTCCACCATGCCCCGCACGGCGGTTTCCGGGTCCTCGCCGTGCAGCGCCGCACCGTAGTAGTCGGCATACCCGTTGTATTTTCCCAGCAGCAGCTTGGTGAAGTGGGTTACGGGCGCCGGGTCGACCAGGTCCAGCCGCCAGGGCACCGAGCGCCGTTCGCCCAGTTGCGCCTCGATATGGTAGGCGCCCGGCGCCAGGGCCAGCGTGGTCGCCGCAGCCATCTCGAAGACCAGCGTGCTGCGGTTGGTGAGCACCGACGCGAGACGGTCCTCGTAGAGGAGCAGCGGCGGCGCGCCGCCGGCAGGCGCGCCGGCCGCCGCGTCCCCGGTCAGGCGCAGGGACAGCGGCGTGCCGGCCGGAAGGCCGTCGCCGGCCGGGATCACGCTGACGGCCAGGCTGACCCGCTCGCCGCGCAGGAAGGCGGTGCGCCCGCGCGGCGTGAACAGGCCGATGCCGTGACCCGATTCGGGCGCGACGGTGATCCACTGGTCGACGAACAGTTCGGCCTGCTTCAGGCCGGCCGCGGGAATCACGCCCACGCGCAGCGTGTAGACACCAACTGTATTCTCTGGCAGCGCGATCGACAGCCCGCCGGCCGGCCCGGCGGTGCAGGGCAGATCGTGCCAGGCCCGGTCGCCCTGCCGTTGCCAGCGGGCGAAGGGCCGCGCATCGTGCAGGCGGTTGCGGTCCGCGACGGCCGCCAGCGCCAGCCCGGCGCGCGCCACCCCGGAGGTGGCCGCGACGACCGCAACCTCGGCTTGCTGCAGTGCGCCCGCGGCCGCGGCCAGGGCGTCGGTCTCGGCCGGCCCGTGGTCGGCCTTGGCCGCGGCCTGCTCTGCTTTCGCGTGGTCGGCCCGCGCCTGGGCCACCCGGTCGGCGGCGCGCTTGGCGCTGGCCTGGGCGCCGTCGCGCGCGGCCGCGGCCTGGACCGCCTCGAAAGGATCGACGGCCTGCCACCGGATCTCGACCGCTCGCCCGGCCACCGCGTGGCGGCTGCGCATCTCGACCAGCAACGCCCGCTGCGCGGTGTGGGTGGCGTCGGCCCAGTCGGTCACGATGCGCTTGTGCGGATAGGGTCGGAGATCGCCGTCGATCAGCAGGGCCGGCCCCTCGGAGGAGACACGGAACTCGAACGGATCGCGACGGCTGTAGAACGCGCGGACGATCGGTGGTTGCGGCTGGTTCGGCTGGCGGGAGAAGCGCTCCTTCAGCAAGTCCGGCACGACGAACTCGTTCTCGTACTGGCCCTGCACGCTCACCTTGGCCACCGGAATCTCGACCGTGAAGCCCGTCTGCTCCCAGCCGGGCTGGCGCAAGCCGTCGGCCGCGCCCAGTTCCACACCCGCGGGCGCGAGATGCAGCGTGGTCTGCAGGGGGAAGATCTCGTAGCCGCGGCCCACGCGATTGGCGGGCAGCCAGACCGTCAGCCAGCGGAAGGCGGACTGGACCGGCAGCAACTCACGCACCTTGTCGTCCGGAACGCCCCGTCCCACGGCGGCCGCCGCCGCATGGGCCTGCTGCACGCGCGCGTTGTCCGTCGCGTCACGCAGCGTCAGGCGCGGCAGCGCGATGTGATCGCTGAGCGTGACCGGCGGCGGGGCCAGCGAGTCGATGTTCCGCGTGCGGATGGTCAAGGGATAGCATGTGAGGCGCAGAACGTGGCGCTGACCCCCGTTCGGCAGCGTCTCGGTCGTAAGCGACAGCTGGTCGCTGCCGGGGACTACGGAGCCGTCGGCTGCCACGGTGAAGGCGTGATCGCCCGGCCAGATCGTGTATTTTCCGGGCTTCAGATCGGGCCGGGCCACCGGAACACGCGTGATGAACACGTCGCGCTCATAGATTTCGAACACCGGCTTGCCGTTCAGCAGGATGTTGGCCGCCCAGCAGGCCTGCGGCGTCGCGAAACCCTCGCGTTCCGACTCCGGCAGGCGCTGCACGACCCCGGCCCACGAAGCGTTGGCTTCGGTGACGCGGGCCTCCAGGCTGCCCGCGGGGTCGTCGAAGGGCACCAGCCGGAGTTCGTACTGCGGCGCGGGGGGCCGCGGTGCGGGCGGCGGCGCCGTCTCGGCTCGGGCCGCCGGCAGACCACACACCGCCCAGGCGACGCTCCCCAGGCACAGCAGGCCGAGCTGCCACCGGAGCACACTCGCAGGCTGTCGCCGCGTGCCGGCCCCGGACGCCGCCATGAGCTTCCACATAGGCACCTCAGGATGAGTAGACGAACATCAGCCAGTTCGTGATCCACTGGTAGAACCGTTCGCGCATCAGATTGTCGCCGCCATGCCCGATGCCCTCGCCGATCGGGTTCGAGGCGCTGGGCGGATTGGAGACCTCCCAGCCGCAACCGTCGTCGTTGGGTGTGAAGAAGACGGCCGGGCGGTCGTCGAGCATGAAGAACTGCCAGGGCCGGCCCAACTGGATGTTCTGACCGGGAACGGGCGTGGGATAGATCATCGAGAAGGCGTCCGCGACACGCTTGTCGCTGCCCAACAGCATGACCGGCTTGGCGCCCGGGATCATCTTGGCCACCTCCGGCGCGACGCAGTCGGCAAAGGGGCTGCCCTTGTTATAGCAGTCGTCCAGCAGCAGGGTGCCGCCGCGTTTCAGCCAGGTGGTCATGTTGGCGGTTTCGCGCTCGTTGAAGCCCCAGCTTCCGTGCGAAGTCAGGTAGACGACCAGGTGGTCGAAAAGCTCATCGCCGGCCACGTCCAGCCCCTCGTTGTTGACGTGAATCGGCAACTCGGTGCGCTTGTTGACCTGGTACAGCATGAAGGGAATGGCCGTGGGATCGGCGTTCCAATCCGTCGCCGCGGCGGGCCGGATGCGGCGCACACAGATCTTGTTGCGCGTGTCGACCTTCTCCTTGGCGCCGATCTTGGCCGCCTCCTGGCTCGACACGACGCGGCTGTTCAGCTTCGTGGCCTGGTCCATCCACGAGCCGGGGTCGGCGGCGCGGGCCGGATGCGCCAGGGGGCATGCCAGGAGCCCGGCCGCGAGAAGCACGCCCCGAGGGAGCCATGCCAGCGGACCGCGACGTTGTGATGGATATGTCGTCATCGTCATGACTCCCGGTTCAGTTCCGGCTCCCGGACAGCAGCCGCCGGAACAGGCCGACCTCGTCCTCTTCCGCGTCCAGCATCGCCTTGTGTCCCGGCACCGCGGTTACAGCCTGCTTGCCGACGGCCTGGTCGGCCTGGGTGTGCACCGTCTTGACCGGGTCCTGCAGAAGATCGGTCGCGCGCTTGGTCAGTTGGATCTCGCGCAGGCGAATCTCGCCCCGGCGGTCCATGAAGGCGAACTCGTCCTGCGTGAATCCCTTCAGCGACGCGCCGACGATCAACAACTCGAACGGCTCGGACCGCGCGGTGCCCGGGCCGCTCTCGCTGTTGTTGTCGCGGGCCGTCAGGTGGATGGCCACCTTGTCGCCGGGCGCCAGTGGTTGCCGGAGCGTGGCAAAGAGGTTCTCGAAACGCCCGGTGGCCCGATCGCGCGCCGGATCCAGGCGCTGCGCAAGGGTCACCTCGCGCCGGTCGCGGCCCAGCACATCACTGACGGCCGTGACCTCGGCAAAGAGGCCAACCTCCTGGACGCCGAAGTCGTCCGTGGCCAGCCATGGCACGTTCAGGCGTGCAGCGGCCTGCGGCGGCATGGCCACGGCCTCAGCGCTGCGGATCAGCACGCTGACGGCCGGAGGCTGGTCTTGCAGCAGGGCGACATCGATCGCCAGGGGCGACTCCATCTCGAAACCCACGCCGTAGCTGCCGGTCAGGTGGATCGTGAAACGGTCGGCGCGTTCGATGACAAACGCGAAGCTGCCGAAGCGGCCGCTGACCTCGAGTTCCTGCCGCGTGCCGTTCTGCCAGGCCACCCAGCAGCGGTCGGGTGCCAGTTCGGTGGTGGCCGCGAACCCGACCATGACCGCCGTGCCCTGCAGCCCCTGGAGCGTGGCGACGCGGCCGGTCAACTGGCGCATGGGCTGCTCCGTGTAGGCCGGCGGCGTGAGTTCGAAATTGATGACCTGGATGGCAGGCAGGTCCGCCACGCGCACCCGGTGCCGCGTCGAGAGCCTGCGGCCGTAACGAAACTGGTAGTCGAAGGAATGCTGTACGTCGCTTATCCGGTGGCGCGCCTGTCGCGCGACCAGTTCCAGAGGCACCACGGTCTGGCGCGGCGCGGCGGCCGCGGGGCGTCCCGGCTTGGCCTCGTCCTCGACGTCGGTCAGGATGCATGCTGCCTGCGTCCGGCGCGCGCCCACGGCCGTGACGAGCAGATCCAGCGCGCGACCGCGCACGATGGCCGTATCGCCGGGAGCCACCAGCAGGGTCACCGGGAAGAGCGTGTCCAGCACCACCGCGTAGGCATCCAGCAGCCGTGCCCGTCGCGCCGCCACGGCGCCGGGCGAGCCCAGCAGGCAGGCGGCGACGGTCGCCAGCAGCAGCGTGGCGGTCAGCAGGCGCTGTCGGGCGGGGCGCAGGTTCAGCAACCGGCGCGGCTGGACCGCATCTGCCGTCGCCTGCGCCCTGCACACCAGCTCCTCGACCAGGTTGGCGGCATAGCCCAGCCGTCGTGCCGACGGCCCCGCGGCGCGCGCGTCCTGCACCTCGTCGCCAAGTTGCAGGGCGCCGATCAGGCTGTTGTCGAGCCGGCCGTGCAGGGCCTCGATTGACAGAGCCTCGCCCTCGAGATCGCCGCGTCGGAAAAGCGGCCGAATCAGACAGATGACCGCGGTCCAGAGCGTGACGCCCAAAACCGCGGCAAACAGCAGGACCAGCGGCCACGGAGACAGGTGGAAGACCAGGTCGAGGACGAACCAGACCAGCAGCGACCCGCCAGCCGCCAGGCCGAAACGCGCGGCGCCATCGAGCCGTTCCCAGCGCCGCTGGTAACGACCGAAGGCCGCGACCGTGCGGCGCAAGCGCCGCAGGGCCTCATCGAAGTTCTGGCTGTTCATGTTAATACACGCGGTCGCAAGCAGTGTGATGTAGCTTCCACTCGTCCTCGTCCTCGTCCTCGACTCCCCCTGCTATTGCCTATCCCCCTAATCCTAGCGCGTAGCTTCGGTGTTGGACGGCTGGTCGACACTTGGCCTTGTGTCGTTCACGTCCTCGATCCCATATACGACGTCTTCTTCCCTCACCTCGTCCTGCGGCGAGAACCTATCCACCAGCTTTGAGAGCATCGAAACGATACGGACAAGCAGCGACTTGCCGTGCTCGATGCGCTCCGCGCAAGAGGCGCGTTTAGCGACCAAGGAATCGAGACAAGCGGCACATTCCGTAGCGGATCCCCGCGCATCGTCAAAGAATCGCCCTCGTTGCTTCATCTGTCGCCTACCGTTGCCTTCCGCCGTATTGAAGAGCGCAGAGAGACAAGCTCGATCCAAGTGATCGCAGGTTTCGGCGACACGACGTGTCTTTGCCTGGGGCGACTCGAGAAGCTCAACCATCAGGTCCGTCGACCATGCGACGAACTCCAGTTCAACCTGGTAGACATCGAGTCTCTCGTGATCCAGTTGGCATCGCATAGCGGACTCCTTCTTCTCTGCTCGAAAGAACGAGGACGAGGACGAGGACGAGAATGCGTCACCAGACTTAACTTCTGAACCGACCGAGCCTCTTGGCTGGCGCATCGTGCTAAGCATGGGCCCGACAGTCTCCTTCCTAGACCAGCCCCCGGCGTTTGCGCAACAGGCAATCGGTCGTCACCAGCAATACAAAGAACACCAGCAGGGAAGGCAGGTTCCAGACGGCTACGGAGGCGCTGCCGGCCGTCGTATGCCGCGCGAGGGCCAGCGTGCCGACAAGGTCGTCGACCTCGTCGGGGCCAAAGGCCCGGCCACCGGTGGCCGCGGCAAAGTCGGCCAGCACCGCCGGCTGCGCGCGGGGGTCGTCCAGTTCGTCCAGACTGTCGCCGGCCTGGATGGTCTCCTCGACGATGTCCTGCGTTGCCGCGGCCAGCGCCGCCTCGGCGTTCGCCGTCACGGCTGCGTCGTCGCCGGTCTTGGCCTTCGCGAGCGCCTCGCGGGCTTTGTCAATGGTCGCCAGGACCTTCGATTCCTCGTGGATGGCGGCCACCTTCCAGGGCCCGGCCTCGGTCAGGGCCACTTCGTACTCGTAGTAGCCCGGCTTGCTGACGCTGTCGATGGGGTAGATCCGCACGGTCCGTCCCGAGGGCGCGGTCACGCGCACGACCAGGTCGGCCTGGCGGATCGGCCGGTAGGTGCGGTCCACCAACCGTGTGCTCAGCGTCACGACCTCGCCGACCGAAGCATCCTGGCGCGGACGCGCGATCTGCGGCCGCTCGGGGGTCAGCCGGGGATCGGGCGCCAGGGCCCGGACCGCATTGCCCCAGAAGGTGCGGTAGTAGTCAGGCCCCTCGGGGAGGTTGGCGCGCTCATCGCCGCGACGGCGCAGCATCTGCCAGCGCCAGGTCGTATCGACGGCCAGCGCCAGCACCTGTCCCTTGCCCGCGACCTGCCCGGCGATCACGGGCAGCTTCGCGCCCTCGTGCTCGCGGTACGCCATCAGCAGCGCGCCCGGCTTGACTGCTCCCACCCAGTTGCACCCCTCGAGCTGGGGCTGCTCCAGCCAGGCGTTGCGGTTCAGTTCGCCGTCAGCCTCGAGTTGCATCACCGGATGGTTCAGTCCGACCGGCGTTGGGATCAGCACGAACTTGTCGGGGATCTGCGGCGTGCGTGAGCCCGGCACGTCGAAGGGCAGGATCCCGGCCAGCGCGGAACCCTCGTACTGGCCCGCACCGTAGACACTCTGGCCGCCCAGGGTCACCAGGCCGCCGCCCCGGCGTTCGACGAAGTCCACCAGCCACTGCAGCTTGGTCTCGGCCGGGTCGCCCTCCCGGAAATGGGCCCTGGGAATGTCGCCCAGGATAATCACGTCGTACTCGTTCAGATCGGATTCCTGGTCCGGCAGACCGGTGCCGGCGTTCTGGTGGCGCATCTTGCCCTGCGCAAACCAGCCGCCCTTGGGCAGCATCAGCAGCGACGCCAGGTCCACCACCGGATCGCGCGCCAACCAGTGGCTGAGCAGCTTGCGTTCGTCGCGCGGCTGGTCGATCAGCAGCACCCGGATGCGTCGGTCGATGACCTCGACGGCGTGCTCGGCCGCGAGCAACCGGCCGGCCGGCGCGCCGCGCAGGCCGTGCGCGACGATCCGGTAGGTGAAGCGTCCGGCCTTGCGCGGGGTGACCTGGAAGCGCACGGTGCGCGGGGTCAGGCCCAGCCGGACGCCCTCCTGCACCGCCAGCGGCACGGAGGCGTCGCCCTCGAAGAGCTGCACCGCCACGGTCTGATCGCCAGCCGTGTCGCTGCCGGTGATCACCGCCTGCAACTGCAGCGGATCGCCCAGCCGCACATACTCGCCGCCGCCGCTCATCCGCACGCGCGGCAGTCGAGCCGCCTCGGGGCGGCCGAACACGACGCTGTGCACGGGAATCCCGCGGGCCGCGAACAGCGGGGCCACGCCCAGGCCCCGGTTGCCCGCGGTGTCGTTGCCGTCGGAGAGCAAGATCACGGCCTGCAAATCGCTCTCGGTCTCCAGCAGCTTCGCCAGACCGTCGAACAGGCGTGACGTCCCGAAGGGCGCGGCCGCGTCGGAATGGGGCCGCAGGTCCCAGGCCAGATCGTAGTCGCTCAGGTGCGCCGCGCGTCCCAGCCGCGCGTCGAGCTGCTGGCGCAACGCCCCGGCGGCGTCGAAGCGGCTGGCGCCGGCCGCATCGTTCAGGGCCATGCTGCCCGAGACATCGCGCACGACGGCGACGTGCGGCGGCAGCGACCGGGTCAGGTCCAAATGCAGTTCCACCTGCGCCAGCATGCTCAGCAGCGCGGCAAACCCCAGCAGGCGCAGCGTCGCAAGCACCAGGCGCAGGCGCCACGGCAGACCGTTGCGGGGGAGGAAACTGACCGAGGCCACGGCCAGGGCCGTCAGGACCACCAGCGCCAGCACCCACCCGGCCGGCGGCCGCGCGGCATACCAGAACCACGCATGGGTCTCGGCAACCGTGCCGGGCTGCGGCAGCCCCAGCAGCAGGTACCCAAGTCGTCTGACCAATCGCCACATCATCATGATGTTTCCAGAGCGCGCCGCCGTGCCCCCGCGGGCCGCGGCGGTCAGGCCGCGTCTTCGGCCTCCAGGCGCCGCATGCGCCGCACACCAGCGAGATAGGCGCCGATCCCCTCCGCGGCGTAGGCCGCGATCAGGATGGCCACCACCCAGGGCCAGAGCTCAAACCCGCGCGGCGCCAGGTCCCCGACCGCGGCGCCGGGGACCACCCGCGCCGGTACGCCCAGCAGTTCCCGCAGGCCGGGCTCATCGAGGCGCGCGGTGGCGCTCTCCTTCAGATCCGGGTTCACCGCGATCGGGCGGAAGTAGCCGGCCAGGGCGGAGCCGCTGCGGCGCGGCGCGAGGCGGTAATGGCCAACCGGCAGCCCCGGCAGCGTCACGCCCTGCCGCGGCGAGACCGGCAGCGCCCGCGCCGCGGGCGTTGCCGCGACCGGCGCGGGCACGGCTTCACTGCCGGTGGCGCCGGCATGGCCGGCGCTGGGCCGCGGATCGGCGACGGCCGGCTGCAGCTCGAGCTCGGCGGCAAGCGCGAAACTGGTCTCGGCGGCGTCCAGCACCGCCGGCCGCGCGGCGATCAGCGCGTCGGGCGGCAGCCGGCGCAGCCGCCCGGTCAGGTGGTCGATCAGGCGCCAGACCAGCTTCGGGAAGGCCTTGGTCAGGGCGAGGTTTCCGCGCGAGAGTTCAACGCCGAACGCGAGAGCCACCACCCGGCCCTTGCCGCGCACCGCTTCGACTGCCAGGACCTGTCCGTCGCTGCCCTGCAGGAGGACCTGGGCCCCGGGCTCGACCGCAAGGGTCTCGCGCACGCGCCCCAGCCGGACGAGCGCCAGGTCGGAGGCATCGTGGCGCGCGAACGGTTCCAGCCAAGCGGAGGGTCCGACCGCTGCGCGGCTCAGGTGGAGCCCGGTGGGAGCCGCCAGTTCGAGGTCATTGCCAACCCGGATGGGCACGAGCGGCGGTGCCGCCGGCGTGGCCGTCGCAAAGGCCGCATTGAACTCGACCGGGTTCACCTGTTCGGAGCAGAAGACCACCAGCGCCTTGCCCTCTTCGACGAAGGTGCGCAGATCGCGCAGCGCGCGCTCCGGCAGCGAACTCACGTCATAGAGCACCACCAGGTCGTAGCTCAGGGCCTGGGCAGCCAGCACTTCGGGCGTGATCACGGTGGCTTCGATGCCCGAACCGAAGGGCAGTCCCAGTTCGCGCGCCGGGTTGATCACGTACTGCAGGATCCGGGCGCCATCGATGCGGTCGGCCGGCTGCTCGGCCTTCTCGGGTGCGCCGTCCGCGCCACTCAGCCGGTCCAGCGCCGCCGCGCTGGCGGCCGGCAGCCGTGCGCCCGCCGCGCCATTGACGATCAGCACCCGTCGCAGCGGCTCGACCACATACGGCACGCTGAAGACATCGTCGAGGGCAAACGCGTCGGCTTCGCGGAGCATCACGGTGGCAAAGGCGCGCGCCGACCGGTTGACGCGGCTCGCGACCTGCACCACCACCTCCTCATCTGGCGCCAGGGTCAGCCTCCGGGCATCGGACTCCTTGCGGCCGGCCACGACCAGGTCGAGCCCGGTCTCACGCGGATGCTGCGCGAAGTTGTGCAGCCGCGCGACGATCTGCGCGTCGCTGCCGACGCGGGCCGTGCCCGGACGCAAGACGGCATCGACGATGGCCAGGTTGTCCAGACCGGCGCCGCCGACGTCGACCACCAGGATTTCGAGCGCCGCGCCCAGGTCCCGCCGGGTCCGCTGAATCCGTTCCAGATCGATGCGGTTACGGAAGGCGAAGGCCTGCTGCTGCAGGTCGGTGATGACCACGATCTGGGAGCGGACCTCACGGCGCCCCCCCAGCATCGTGCAGCAATCGGCCAGCGCGCGCACCAGTCCGGGTCCGCTGCCGTCGCCTGCGGCGACCGTCTCCAGCGCGGTCCGCGCCGCTGCGACGTCCGGTCCGAGTGCCGCCACGGTCTGAACCGTGTCGCCGGCAGCCACCACGGCGCACTGGCTGGATTCCGGCAGCCCGGCCAGCAGCGTGTCGGCCAACGCGCGCGCCTGAGCGATCGGCGTCGGGGCGTGGTCCGGCGGCTGCCGCTGCATGCTCGCGGAAGCATCCAGCACGATCAGCAGGTTGTGGGGCGCGACGCGACGGCCGCCGGCGACGAACAGCCGCATCATGGCCAGCACCAGCAAGAACAGCACCAGCAGGCGCAGCAGCAGTTGCCACGGGTCCACCAACCGCCGGGCGAAAACGTTTTCGCGCCGCTCGAACGCCAGCAACCGCACAGACGGGAAATCGCGCACCGGGAACTTGTTGCGCGCAATCAGGTGGAGCGCCACGGGGAGCGCCAGACCAGCCAGACCGGCCAACATAAGGGGAAACAAGACCGACATCCCGATCTCCAGGATCCGTCGCCGCCATCTGCGGCCAGCACGCTCTGCTCAACACGCCACGAACGAACGATTCGGGCACTGCCAGAGGGCCAGCAGGATGCATGCCACGTTCCGAGCAAGCGCCAGGTACGCCGGAGAAGGTTCGCCTTTCAGCCCTCGCGGGGCTGCCGCCTGCCGCCGGAAGCGGAAGGTCCTTGCGGATGAAGCCGGCGGCGCCGAGACGCAGGCACTCCTCCACCGTCTCCTCATCGGCCATGGAGGTTAGCATGATCACGCGCGTGGCCGGGCACTCGGCCGCCAGTACCGGCAGCACGTCGAGACCGCTGGACTGCGGCATGCTGATGTCCAGCAGCACCACGTCGGGGGTGTTCTGACGCGACAGGGACAGGGCTTCGTCGCCCGTGGCGGCTTCGCCCATCACGGAGTAATGCATCTCCTTCAGCAGCCAGACCATGGCTCCCCGGACATAATACTCGTCGTCCGCAACCACCACCGTGACAGGCCGAGCATTCATGGCACCCCCGCGAGATGCGCGTCAACACGCTTTGCGATTGACCGGAAAAGCACACCCCGTCTCCCTTTGCAGCGGACCTTAGCACCCGCAACCAGGCCGGTCAACGGGCCTCAGACTGCGAGAGTTGGAATGGTGGAATGCTGGAATGGTGTGACGACTGGGCTCTGAATCCCGCATCCCCTGCGGAGTCTTGCACGGGGGAGCCCTCCGTGGGGGGGAACTCAGGCGGTTCGCATTCCATCCATGCCATGGTGAGGTCTGCTGGGAAACGAATCGCAGACAATTGGACTGTCTGATGGGCCTTTTCCCAACATTCCAGCATTCCAATGTTCCATCTCCCGCAATCCGGGGACGGGGCGGCCGTGAGGGGTTTCCCGGAATGCCGCTTCGAAATACCGCAGAGAACCGCCTCGCTAGGTCTTTCCGAAGCGTCTACAAGTGCAAACAACGCGAAAACGGCGGTTTGCGGCGGCGTGGATGAGGGCATGAAACGAGGGAGAACTTCGCGGGGCCGGCAATGACATCAGGAACTCAGGAAAGCGGGAAGGGGAGCCCGGGAAACGGCTTCGCTTCTTTGACAGGATTAGACGGCGTTGTCTTTCTCGCGCCCATAGAAGGTCTTGTGACGTAAGGCATCGAGCTGAACGGCGGTGACGGCCGGGCCGGCCTTCTGCCGCATGTACTCGAAGGCCTGGGCCAGGAAGCCGCCGGTGCCGCAACCGGGGTCGTAGACGGTCTTCCCGATCTGCGGATCGACCACGCGCACCATGACGCGGATGATTTCGCGCGGGGTGAAGAATTGGCCGCCGTCGTTGCCCTTCTCCCCCATCTTGAGCAGCAGGCCCTCGTAGACCTGGGAGAGCGTGAAGACATGGGTATCGTCCACGTTCTCGGCGCTGATCTGGTGGACCTTGTCCAGAATGTCGCAGAAGTTCTTCTCGGAGTCGACCCGGCTGCGCTCGACGCCGGCCATGATTTCGCTGATCACCTTCTGGCGCGGGGTGGCGCCGCGGGCGTCCTTGAGGCCCTTGAGATGCGGCAGGAGTTCGGCGTGCACGAAAGCCCACACACTGTCGGCGGGGTTCTTGCTCTGACGGCGGGGCGAAGCGGGCGCGGCCCAGTCGCGCCACCGGAAAGGCGAGACCAACGACGGGACAAACGAGAGACTCAGGGCGGCAGCCTCGTCGCCCTCATGCGCCTCCCGCTCGTCGAGGATGCGCAGGAAGAGGATCCACGTGAGTTCCGGCACGTACTGCAGCGCGCCCGCGCAGTTCGACCGCCGCATGATATCGCAGATGGACTTCACCACGGCGTTGACCGACTCGGGCGACTTGAGCTTCGCCTTGCGTGGCGCACCGCGGGGCTTGCGGGTCTTGGCGTCGGGGTAGATCATGGTTTGCTTCGGGGCGGTTGGGCCGATGTCAGGCGGGCGGGTTCATCGAGAATGGCGAGGAGATCCTTGGCGCAGTAAACGCGGTCGCGCTTGGCCTCGCCCACTCGGGCGAGGATCGACAGGGACTCCAAGCGGTCCACGGCGCGTTGCACGGTGGTGAACGCCACGGACAGTTTCTTTGCAGCCTTGGTTACGGTGATGAAGGGGTTGTCCGCGAGCATGTCCAGCAGCAGGACTGGCGTGCGCGAGGGCAGTCCGGCGACGTCCAGGCGCCATTGGGCAAGGCACTGGTTCATGCGATGGGCGCGGTTCACCGCGTCCTCGGACTGGCGCGCCACACCGTTCAGGAAGTATTCCAGCCACGGAGCCCACGCCCCGCGATCGGTTACATCGCGCAGCAAGCCATAGTAGTCGGCGCGGGTGGCCTCGAAGAACGCTGACAGGTAGAGGAGCGGTTGCGGCAGAACTCCGCGTTCGACCAGGAAGAGTGTGACGAGCAGGCGGCCGACGCGGCCGTTGCCGTCGAGGAAGGGGTGGATGGCCTCGAACTGGTAGTGGGCCATGGCGATCTGGACGAGCGGCGGCAACGAGCGGTCGTTGAGGAAGGTTTCCAGTTCGCCCAGGCAGGCCATGAGCTCGTTGGGGGGTGGCGGGATGTAACTCGCGGTGGCAAGGGTGCAACCGGCAGGGCCGATCCAGTTCTGGGAGCGCCGGAACTCGCCGGGGGTGGCGTGGTCGCCGCGGACGCCCCTCATGAGTTTGGCATGCACCTCGCGGATGAGGCGCAAGGAGAGCGGAAGGGCTGGCAAGCGGGCTATGCCGTGCTGCATGGCGGCGACGTAGTTGGCGACCTCGCGCAGATCGTCGGGACTGCGGTCAACCGCGCCACCGGCTTCCGACGCTAGCAGTTCGCCTAATGTCGCCTGCGTGCCTTCGATCCGGCTGGACAGCACCGCTTCGCGCGCCACAAAGGGACGGATCAGCAGATGGGGGTTGGGCAGACCATGGCCTTCGCCGGCCAACCGCCCGATCAGACGGTCGGCATCGGATAGGGCGCCCACAAGAGAGTGGGTCCACGCCAACTGCGGCGGCAGCGGAGCGGGGATGAAGGCAGCATAGCCCCCTTCGCTGCGTATCCGGCGCCCCGGCATGTTGGAGTTCTCTTTCACGACCCGAGCTTCCTATTTGCGACGACGCAAACAGGAAACACCTTTATTAGCGCAAACGCAAGCAAATGATAATAGCTGGCCGCCTAAGGAAACTTCCTTTCGATGCCGCCAACCCAAAGAAAGGATGCGCCCTCGTCTTTTCGCTGGCACATTCTGCTACCATCCTCACCTCTCCCCCGCACTACCGAACACCTGCCGCAGCAGAGCGGCCGGGAGGCGGTCGAGGGTGTCGAGGCGCTAGTTGGCGTGCCTTCGGACCGCAGTCGCAGCAAGCATGACTTCGGCTGTGCGCACCTGCACCGGCCACGGGGGCAGGCGGATGCCGGCGGGAGCCAGCCGTTTGAATAGGAGACGCTCGCGCACGGCGCCACGGGTGAGCGAGCGGACGAAGGCAGCGCCGTCGTCAGAGCGGAACCACTCGTAGAACCAGCGCGGGTGCAGCACGCCGTCCATGGCCGTCATGACCACGTAATCGGGGCTGGTGATGCCGGGGTCGTCACCTTCGTCGACCATGGCGATGGAGCCAAGCAGGATACGCATCGGGTTGTAGAAGATGGTGCCATGCCGCACAGGCTTGTAACGTTCCGGGGCCTTCCCAACGGACTCCTTCGCCGGAGCCAGTCCGCCACGGGTTGCCCCGAGTACCGGGAACTGGCGCCACGTCGGTCCGATGCCTTGGGTGACTTCGTCCAGACAGTCGGCGATGCGGAAGGTGCATGTGCCCCCGTGGGCCAAAGACTCGCGAAGAGTGGCGGCGACGAGCGCATCGGCGGCGGCGACTTGCGCCTGCAACGCGGTGCGGGCGCGGTCGGCCTCGGCCAGTTGCGACTTGAGTTGCGCGGCGATACGGCGCTGGGTTGGGAGGGAGGGGACCGGTATCTGCACTGCCCCGAGTTTATCTCCTGGCAGGTTGGGAAACGTGGATCCGGCGCTGTCGCGTAGCATGCGTTGGACGACCACATCAAGTGCGAACCAGAGGTAGTCTTGCGAGAGCAGGCCATCTCGCGCTCGCATAGCGGCCAATCCGCGCCCTATGCAATACTGGCGATCCGCAATGTTCTTACGGCCAGTCGTAGCCCCTGAACGCACAGAAGCACATCGCCAGCCTCGCAGTACTTGGCGGGTGCGGTCGTCCACTGGACAGCCTTCGGAGTAGTCAACCCGAACTCAGTAGGCCCATTGAGGAGAGGGGATCCCTTGCCTTGGGAGTTGTAGGTGTCTCCAGATGGAGACTGTCCCATGACGATGTCACAGACATCACGGAGTTCCTGCTCCCCCCATGCGCTCTTGGTTCGTGCTGTGCTCATGCGGCGAAAATCGTCTCCTTGAGCTTGCGCATGAGCTCGGCCGGATCGCCGCCTTCACGCAACGCCGTGGCGTTTGGTGTCGTCTGGTTGGCATCCACTGGCGTTCGTCCTATGGTGACGGGGTTGTCTTCGGGCGGTAGTCTCGCGTGTCCAGGCAGCGGTCGTAAGTCGCGCGGTCGATGCGGATCCAGTCCGTGCCGTTGATTCCGCGGCGGTTGGTGCTGGCCGGGCTGCTGGGGAATGCGCAGGCGATCTTGATCCAGCGCTGCTGCATTACCGCAATCCGGCGTATCTCGTCGGCCACTTCGGAAAGGTCCTGGTCCTGGCTCAGGACAAGTGCGACGTCCAGCGCGTTCTCATAGGCTTTCGCGACCACGTCCAGGGCCAACCGGACATCGACGCCCTTCTCCTGACCAACGAGGAAGGTGTGGCTCTGGCCATCCGGGAGTTGGACGGTCTGATTGCGGTACCGAAGGGGTCGCGAGAAGATGCTGACGCCTTCACGTCCCATCTGGGCGAGCTTGGCGCTCCAGAAATGGTTCCAGCCGGCGTTGTCAGCGGCGTCGGGGACACCCGTGTAGAACAGAACGCGCTCCAGTTGCCAAGCTTGCGACGCGCATAGTGCCTTGGCGAGAGCACGCACATCGTAGTTTGGATAGCGCTGGCCAAAGGCATTCTTCGCGGCGTAGAAGAGGTTCTGCCCGTCGACGAAAACGAAGGCCCGCTTAACTGCCGGCTCGGTACTCATGCGACCGTCCTTCGGGCAAAAAATAACCCCGTCCGAGGCCGTTGCCGGCGTGTCGAACGGGGAGTAGATGAAATCAAAGTGTCCCGACAGAAGAAAGTGTACCCCTGCCCCGCGGAAAAGTCAACCGTGGTGCCAGTCCCCTGTATTGCGAGAGTTGATGCGCGAGGGAAGCGAAACGGGCCGAAGTTGCTG
>CAZZCT010000055.1:0-27703 GCA_964652365.1 uncultured Lentisphaerales bacterium | reverse complement strand
CACGCTGCCGGCCGTGGCGCCGTTGCAGTCGGTGTCGAAGCCGGGCATGACCGCGCCGCAGATCGTCCGCTCGAAGTCGCCGCCGCCCCACAGCAGGGCCAGGGCCACAATCTGCGCGTTGGAATTGGTGTGGCACCAATGGTGTGCATTGGTCTGGTCCCACCGGGCATGCACGGCGTCCACGGCCTGCACGTAGGTCAAGCCCCGGCGCCGCCAGTCGAACACCTCCTCGAGATCGCCAGCCAGGCGGCTGTGGGCCGGGATCTGAGCCATCCCGGCACGGATCACGGTGGCGACGTCGTCGCAGATGTAGGCGGCCGCCAGCATGGCGGCGACCCACATCTCGCCGTAGATGCCGTTGCGCACGTGCGAGAGGGCCGCGTCGCGCCACGCGAGCTCGGCCGCGCGCTTCGGGTTGGCGGGATTACAGTAGCCGAAGAAGTCGGCCCGGATCTGCGCGCCGATCCACTCGCGGTACACGTTGCGGTAGGTCGCCGTGGAGAACGGCCCGGCGTGCCGGCCGGACTTGTCGGCCACGGGCAGGCACAGCGCGAAGTTACGGTAGGCCACGCGTTCCGCGGTGCAGGTGTGCAGCAGGGGGATGTTGGCGCCCCAGAACTCGCCCACCTGGTAGGGCGTAAAATTGGGACCGTACTGCTTGACGATGGCCAGCCCGGTGGTGGTGTAGTTGGTGTCGTCATCCTCGGGCATGTGATCCAGCCGCTCAATCGCGCTCGGATGGCTGGCGTCGAAACCGGCCGGGAAACCATTGGCCTGGCGCACCTCCTCGGACATCGCGCCCGACCAGTAGTGGCTCAGCGGCCACCGTCCCTGCGCCCGCAGGACCTGCTCCATCTGCGCGCGCTGGCGCCCCTCGACCGGCTTGCCCAACATGCAGCCGCAGCAGCGCCCCGCCCAGCCACCGTAGGCCTTGTCCAGCAGCGCGTCGCGCGCCGGCAGTGCCGTGGGCAGGTCGACGCCCGGACCGCGCTGCGCACGGATCAGGGACAGGCGCGAAGGCTCGGCCTGGAGGCGCTCCGTCGCGACCTTCAGGCGCGCGCTCTTGTCCAGCAGCTTGCCGGCCTGCTCGCAGAGCTTGCGCTCGTAGCCGCCCGGCACGGCCTCCAGGGCCTGGATCAAGGCGTCAAAACGCGGCTCCAATGGCCCGAGATCCTTGCCTTCATCGCGACACTGCTGCTTCTCGATCCGCAGATCGCGGGCACCGACGTACAACCAGATGTGTGGCATTGGGGACTCCTTTCACGTGCTTCAGTGGTTAGTGGGGGTGGCAAGTGGGTAGGGACAAGGGGTCTGTGGCCAGCCCGCGCCGCGAGCCAGCCACGCATCGCCACCATTGGCTGTAACCTTCACTCGCTGGCGCCCAACGGTTCAAAGGCCCGCGCGATGGTCTCGATCAAGGGCAGGGCTTCGGCCAGGTCGCTGGCGGTCCACTGGGCGCCGGCCTCGCGCAGTTGATCCGCACCAAAACTGCTGCAGATACCCAGGGCGCGGCAGCCGGCCGCCCGGGCCGCGACCAGGCCGGAGGGTGCATCCTCCACCACCAGGCAGGTCGCGGGCGGCAGGCCGAGACGGTCGGCAGCCAGCAGGAAGAGATCGGGGGCCGGCTTACGGTTGGCGACCATCAGACCGTCAACACAGGCGGCGAACGTGTCCGGTGGCAGGCTAAGTTCCGCCAGGTTACCCTGCACCTTGATCGCGTCGGCGCTGCTGGCCACGGCCAACCGCAGGCCCCAGTCGCGGCACGCTGCGACGAATGCCCGCACGCCGGCCAGGGGCTGAAGACGGCCACGGATCAGTTCGAGGTAGATTGCATAGGTCAAGGCCTTATCGGCTTCCTGGTCGAACCGCACGCCATATTGAGCCGCGACACCCCCCAGAAAGCGGTTTTCGCCGGTACCCACAAAGGGCAGAAAGTCCTGGGGCCGTACCGTCAGCCCGTGCCGCTCGCGGAACATGCGACAGGCCGCCTCGCAGATGAAGGGCTCCGAGTCGCACAGCACTCCGTCCATGTCGAATAGCACGCCATTCCAGGCCATCACAACCTCCGATTCCGAACTGCTCGGCCGGCTAGCCCCCGCCGCCGCCGCGCGGGCGCCCGCATCCGTTTCGGGCGTGAGGGCCTTCTTACACTTTCCGGCGCATGGCTGGCAAGCGCCGACCGACTACCCGTTCTGAGGAGCTGTTCAGTCCCCTGCCCCGTCCAGAAGAACGTAGCCGGGGGTTGAGTGAGGCGACACCCCCAGATTTCGGGGCGTGCGGATCGCACCCTGAAAGGTGGCGTCCGTCCCGTACAATATAGGTGCGCCTGACAAGCCCACCCCGGGCGGACGCCATGGACACGTTCATACAGAAGTTCGCCGAGAAGGGCACGGGAAGAATCGGGGTTTTCGACCGGGTGATCTTCAAAGGGCATCTCATGCGACTGGCGTATGCAGAAGGCATGGAGAAGATCCTGGCGCAGCAGGGTTTGCGCATCGCGGACTTCGGGTGCCTCGCGCGGACCCAGTCGGATCGTTTGGTGCTGCATGCCAAGTCCGTTGCCACCAAACACCGGCGGCCCTATCAATACCATTTTCGCAAGATACGCAAGGACGACGAAGCGCGGCTGAAACGCGCCGGCATTTCCTTCGAGCAAATCGACAACGCCTTTCACTACGGAACGATCCAAACTGCGGGAGTTGGAGTGCTGGAACGATGGAAGCCCGTCTTCCGCACTCGAGGGGGATGCGTGCCTGATCGACCGGAAATCCGGTGCGAGCTACCTTCACGCACTCATGAGCCCGTGCCAGAGCACCGCAATCGCCAGCGAAACCAGCGTAACCGGAATCCCCACGCGCGCGTGCTCGCCAAAGCGGATCGCCACGCCATGCAGCCGGGCCTGCTCCAGTACGATCAGGTTGGCGATGCTCCCGAGCGTGATCAGGTTGCCGGCCAGGGTGCTCGTCAACGCCAACAGGTACCAGGCGGAGGTCTGCTCGGCTGGCAGGAACCGCACCAGCAACAACGTGGCCGGCACATTGCTGACCAGGTTGCTCAGGGTGACCGTCACGAGCGTCAGCGGCAGCGGCGCATCCAGATGCCAGCCGGCACTCGCCAGGCCACCAACCCAGCGCGCGGGCAGACCGGTCCGATCGAGGGCCTGCACTACGACGAAGAGCCCGATGAAAAGCGTCATGAGATGCCAGTCCACCCGTGCCAGAATACGCCGGGTATCCAGGCTGCGACTGACCAGGATGCAGCCGGCGACGGCCATGGCTGCGAGTTCGCGCGGCACGGGCGTGAAGAAGAGGCCCACCAGCAGCAACGCCCCAAACACGCCCTTGGCCGAACCGCGAAAGCTGTAGTGCGCGTCCGGCGCCCAGGCGACGCCAGCGTGGACCGCGCCGTCGTCGGCGATCGGCCCCGCCGGCTTGGGTGCGGCATCCCCCCGGAACTCGCGCCGGTAGATCCAGGCCAGCACGCCGAAGGCCGCGGCCAGCGCGCACGCCGCCGGCGGCGCGCACCAGTACAGGAATCGGTCAAACTGAAGGCGTCCCACCTGGCCGATCAGCATATTCTGAGGATTGCCGATCAGGGTGGCGGCCGAACCGATATTGCTGGCGCAGGCCAGCCCCAGCAGGAACGGCACCGGCGAGCGCCGCGTCTGCCGCGCGACGACGATGACCACGGGTGTGAACACGAGGCAGACCACGTCGTTGACCAGCACCGCCGAGAGCCCCGCGGAGATGACCATCACGCCCAACAGGAGCCGCCGTGGCGTGGTGGCGACCCGCCCCAACAGGTCGGCTGCACGTCCATAAAACCCGCTGATCTGGAGTTGCGCCGAGACCACCATCAGTCCATAGAGCAACAGCAGGGTTGGCACATCGACCGCGGCCACGGCTTCTGCCAGCGACAGCGCCCCGATCGCCAGCATGGCAATCGCACCGAGCAGCGCAATGCCCGTCCGGTCGAGCGCCAGCCCCGGAATGCCTCCCAAGGCTATTCCAGCGTAGGTCAGCAGGAAGACCAGGCATGTCAGACGGTGGTCCATAGAGCAGGCCCGGGGGCAGCGAGGGAGGTCTCGCGGGTCAGGGAATCTAGATCAGCATTCGCACGCCGTCGACCGCGCGCAGATCCGCGTGCAGTCGCACCAACTCGGCACGCGTCTGCACGTGCACGCTGACCTGCAGTGACTGGTAGCGACCACCCCGTGAGCATCCGGCAGCGGACAAGGGTGCGGAGACGGCATACCCGGCGAGGATGCTGGCCAGCGCCTCCCACGGCACGGCTTCGGCATTCACGATGATGCGAAAATGGTGCTCGCTGGGGTAGACGCGTTCTTCCGGAATGGTGGTCAGGTCTTCGGCATCCATGGGCGTCCCGGCATGGGGTTTGGTCGGCGGCACAGACTGTACCCGCCGCACGCATCGCCAACAACCGAAATCGTGCTTGCAGCCAACCGACCGACCAGCTAAAAAAGTTGTGTTACAGGCCATCGCGGATTTCACCGAATGGGATAACCGGGAGGTCCAGCCATGACTCGCACGGCAACGCGGTCCACCCCCCTCGCCACGGCGGCGTCCGAGAACTACGCGCGCCTGCTGCCGCCCACGCGCGTCGGCGCAGTGGGCGAGTCAACGCTCGCATACGCCCGCGAGATCCGCTGGAGCGAGCGGCACCTGCAGTGTATCTGGTCCGACGCACTGCTGCGGCCCGGCCGGCTGACCACGACGGAGCGCGAACCGGTGGAGGTCGAGGACCCCGGGCGATGGAACCTCGAGGCGGGGCCGGACTTTCTCGACGCCGTGCTGCGGGTCGGCCCCGAGCGTCGGCGCCTGGCCGGTGATATCGAGGTGCACGTGCGCCCGGGCGACTGGGTCCAGCATGCCCATGGCCGCGATGCGCGCTATGCGCGCGTGATCGCACACGTCACGTATGTCCCGGCCGCCGAGGCGCCCGCCGGACTGCCGCCGCACTGCCTGCGGATCGCGCTGCGCGAAGCGCTGCAAGCCAATCCGGCCTTCACCTTCGACGACATCGATCTGGCGGCTTACCCGCACGCCGTTCTGCCGTCCACCCCCCGGCCCTGTGCCGCGGCACTGGGCGACGACCCTGACCGCGCCCGGGCCCTGCTGGCCGCGGCTGGCAGTTACCGCTTCGAGCAGCGCCGGTTACGCCTGCAGTCCCGCCTGGCGGCCGGCGGCGCCGACCACCGTCAGGTCTTCTATGAAGAGTTCATGGCCGCCCTCGGGTACAAACACAATCAGGCCGCCTTCCGGCGTCTGGCGCAAGCCCTGCCGCTGGCCGCCTGGCCGGAGGGGCGGCCGGCGGAGTACCACTACGCGCGACTCCTGGGGGCCGCCGGACTCCTGCCGCCCGCGGATGCCGGTCGCGACAGCGCCGCCCGCCAGTTCCTGCGCACGCTCTGGGATGCCTGGTGGCGGGAGCCCGTGCCCATGCCCGAGCCGGCGGTGCACTGGCGGCTGGAGGCGCTGCGACCCGCCAACCATCCGACGCGACGTCTGGCAGCTGCGGCGGCCCTCTTTGCCGCCGAGCGAGACCCCCTGGCGGCTTTCGGCCGGGTTGCCGGCGGCCAGTCGGAGGCGCTGTGTGTCGTGATCGGTGAACGGCTGCGCCAGTTGGCGCTGGCCCACTGGGAACGACGCCAGAGTCTCACCGGCCCCGCCACCTCCCGCCGCAGCGTGCTGCTGGGCGCGACCCGCGTCGCGGCGATCTGCACCAACGTCGTGCTGCCGCTCATGGCTGCCACCGGACACCTGCCGAACGGCGTACCCAGCCTGCCGGCCGAGGATGTCAGCGCGCCGATGCGCGCCACCGCCGCACACTTGCTGGGACGCGATCATAACCCGGCCATCTACCAGACCGATGGCTTGCTGCAGCAGGGCCTGCTCCAGGTCTTCCATGACTTCTGCCTCAAGGCCAAAGCGGGCTGTGCGGACTGCGAGCTGGCGCAGAACCTGGCCTTGCCTATAACTTGAAGCTGTTGTCCGCAGGTTTCCGCCTAGAACGTGCTGCGCTGCAGGTGATCGGGCATCCGTGATCGATTCGCATCTCTGTCGCGAGCTTTGTCGACAGAAACCCCGACAAGACCCGTGTGGAAGTAGCCCGCGGCGGGGCAGCCACAGAGAACACAGAGCCCACCGAGATTGGCCTCGGCTTGCTCGGTGGTCTCTGTGCCCTCGGCGGCCACTTTTCTCCGTCTATCATGGCTGGGACGTTTGGGCGCCGTTACCCCCCTCGATCATTCGCGGCGCAGCCGCGCGGAAGGCTTGCCTATAACTTCACCCCGCCGCGAACGACTGATCTGATTTCTAACTCGTTATGCGCGGTCCAATCGACCGATTCAGCCAGCAATCGAGTCGCGATCTTCGATCCCAGGCGCGTCCCCCTCTGCGCCTCAGCGCCTCTGCGGGAAAAAGCAGACGGGGATGCACCCAACCGCTTCTGCTCCTACGGCGTCTGGGTCCAGACCGGCCGGCATCCCTTCGCAGAGGCCTTCACCCAGACGCTGATTCCGGCCTTGCCGCTCGCGGTGCGCGAGCCGGATGCCGTCCGCACCGCGCTGCGGCAGGAGTTCGCCCGCCTGGCCGCGGAGGATGCCAAGGCCCTGCCGGCCGTCGCCGAAGCCGCGATCGCTGCCGTGGCCGCCGAACCGCCCTTCACGCTCACGGCACAGCGCCGGATGCGGCACTGGGTGGACGGCCTGGTCATCGGCTCCGAGCTCTTCGTGCGCGAAACCATGCGCCGGGTGCGGTCCGACGCCGAAGTGGGCCGCCATCGCCTGGCCAAAGCCGCGCCTGAACAGCCCGATACCTCGCCGATTTGCTGCTGGCGCCGGTTGCGCGTCATGCGCAACTGAGTCCGACCGCATCGCGAGCACCTGAGCGTCCTTTTCGGACGCGGACCTGGCGGTCCAGCGCACCGGTCTGCCCGCCATCTGTAGATAAACGGGTTCTGCCCGTCTTTTCCGGACCGTCCGTACCTGCCGCACCCCAGAACTGCCGTGCTGACCCCTTTCCCACCTTCCCCGCGTGCGACGCGCCGCGACACCCATCACTGTGCAGCCAACCGCCACGCGTCGTGGCGCGCGTGCCACTGCTTCACTGTCCCCAATTCCCTCTCTCATCGTCTTCTGCCGAACGTTAGCGCTCACCGTCCGAGTGCCCGCCAGGGCACGAGGTACGTGTGCGGCGCTTGGTTGGCACGCTCAGTCGTCAATCAGCCACAACCCCTTGCACAACTCAGTATCTCCCTGTGATTCGCTGATCTGTGCGTTCAACGCGTAGCCCCGAAGAGCAAGGTGGTTGAAGCCGCCGAAGAAGACAAGAAGAACGCTGTCCTCATCCATCTCCACGCCGGTCGGTCCAAGCACGCGAATGGCGACTGGAGTGATTGTGTCCCCCGCCAACGGGAAGTCCAACCAAGTCCCGCCGTCAATGCTGGCCGTTGCCATCTTCTGGTACTGTTCGCGATTGGCAAGCATGCTCCTGCATGCCGCAAGAATCTCCTGCGGGTCCGCCTGACGGATGCGCTTCAGTGTTCTATGGAAGCGCCAGTGATAGGCAGCGATGCGACCCGGGGCAAGAGGGTGCGGAAAGAAGATGATCGCGGCGAGAACCAGAATCAGGGGAAGGAATCGAACGATCTTCTTCATGGTAATGCCAACGTCTGCCCTCATGCGACGAGGAAACCGCGCCCGGCGCGGGTTCCGAAGTCGCATGCAGGGCTTGGTTGGGTGTCCTCATTCAGTCCAAAATGTTTCCAGAGATCTGTCAATATCTTCCCGCCAAGTTGCTTTCGGATCATCCCGAAGAACGAGCAGGAATTCCCGAACCGCTCTTCGCTGTTCATGTGACAGCGCCCCAAAGTGCTCTACCTGCCTATGGTGATCTGTCAGCGTCAACACGACACCTGCCGGCAACTTGTCATCCAGTTCAGCAAGCATGAAGGCTGGAAGCAGAAACCGGACTCCTTCCGGGTCTGCGAACGTCAGACTGCTCTCGCACTCGCAAAGGTCCTCGACGGGAATGGCACTCCAGTCTGCTCTCTGATCGCGCAGTCTGGCAGACGCGATCCCACGCTTGTCATCGTAGTCGTCGAGCGCTCGCCCTTCCCACAGGCCGACGCCATTCCCGAGCGTTACCCCACGAAACGCCTCCCTTATCGACGAGGCCACTCTTTCCCGTTCAGCATTCATATCTTTGTTCACACCCAACGTATAATGAGAGGCCAGTTGCTTTTCACGGGTATGGACACGTTCTCATCACAGTGGTTTCAGCGTAGGGATTCCGGATGCAGACGGCAAGAAGAAAAGCGGCTTAGCCTGTAAGGCTTTGAAAAGTAAGGAGTTGCATGCAAGACTGCAACCCGGCGGGGGTGCCACACAGTACGGCTGGCACGCCAAGTGCTTTGACGCAAAACACCGGCCAGGCCGTGCATCGCGTCATGAGCCCCATCACGGGACCATGCCTGCCCGAATGGTTGGAATTGGCCGTCGGTTCTGACGCAAAAGCACGGCTGGACGATGTTATACGTCAGACGCATAGCACGGGAGATTTACCACGGATCAGTCGCAAGCCGTTGAACGGGAGTTCGTTAATGCATGATCGAAAACCCGGCACCAGGCGCTGGCAGGCGCCTGCCGCGCGGCACCGACGGCACGTCCTGACTTGGTCGTTCTATGGCAGCATGGTCGCTCGGGTGGCTGACGCGTACGGCGACGCGTACGGAGTACGATTCGAGTGCCAAACTAGTCGAACGTAGCCGTCGCCGTAGTCGTCCACCGGACTCTGCCGTCTTTCTGCGGTAGTTACCCCCTCGTCCCTAACTTGGCCATTTTGTCGCAGTTCCGTTGGAGGCCGGCGCGAGACAAAGACCGAAGACGAAGATTGAAGACAACGACGGAGTCCGGAATCTTTGTCTTGTGTCGTTGTCTTTGGTCTTTGTCTGTGAATACGTCAGTCGAACCGCCGAAGGGCGAAGTCAATCCTCCCCTTCATGATTCGGACCTCATGATTCGTCAATCTGCGGTTCAGGTTCCCTACAGCGAAAGAAAGTTACCCCCTCGAACATTCGCGGCGCAGCCGCGCGGTCGGCTTACCCATAAGGCGGCGCTTCGCCCGCAACTCAAGACGCAGGCGGTTTCTCGACTCAAACCGTCGGGGGGGGATTGAGGCTGGGGAGGCGCTTGCCAAACCTCTGGTTTGTGCAAGCGGAGGGTTCAGCGTTCAGGGTTCAGTGTGAGATTCCCGCCTGAACCCTGACACACTGAACCCTGTTTCCCGGTTCTTGCAGGGATTCTGCAAGATCCTCTGGGGACAGACTAACGCTTCTGCGCGTGCGCCGGCCAGGGGGACGCGCTACACTACGCCATGACCTCACGCCAACTCACGATCACCGACCTGCCTGCGGGCGAAAGCTCTACCGAGGCGCTGCTGGACGGCCAGTTTGAGGTGCGGTCGCGCTCCGGACTGCACCCGACCGAGCTCGCGCTGGCGGCCGTCGCGTCGCGGTTCCAGTCCACCGGCCTGCAACTCGTCAGCGGCAACCGCACCGGTGTCCTGCCGATGGTGCTGGCGACCCTGTCGCCTGCGGCCCGGATCACTACGCACGATTTCGACGTTCACCATGTGCGCGCCGTGGCCCGCAACCTGAAAGCCAACGGCTTTGGCGACTTGACCGGCCCGGAGGGGTTACCGCGGCAGCCGTTCTGCACGCCGACATCGCCGATTGCGCTGGCCTGCACCGCGCACCTGCCGATCACCGATTGCACGCGCGTCTGGCTGCAGGCCGCCAGCGGCTGCATGGCGACCGAACTGCTGCTGGACTGGCTGGAAGAGGTACACGCGGCACTAACGGCCGACGGCGTCTGCCTGGTGGCCGTCGATGGGCCGATCGCCTGGACACAGAACCAGCTCAAGCGCCTGTTCGGTCCGGTTTCCGTGCTGCCACCCGTGGCAGGGGCCCGCGTGCTCGTGGCCCGCAAGACGCTGCCCCTGCGGCGTCAGCGCAACTTCGAAGCCACGTTTCCGGCCACGCTCCCAGGCGGCACGGCCCTGACCTTGACCACGATCCCCGGGGTCTTTGCCCACCGGCGGCCCGATGCCGGCGGACTGGCCCTGGCGGAGGTGGCGGCGAGGATGATCAAGCCGGGCGACCGCCTCCTGGACCTGGGATGCGGCTGCGGTCTGGTGGGGTTGACACTGGCGCGGCACACGCCCCTGCAGCGGGCCGTGCTGGTAGACTCGGACGCGCGGGCCTTTGCCTGCACACAGGCCAACGCCATCGCCAACAACTGCGAGCCCTGCGAGGTCGTGCTGAGCGACGCGGGCGTGCCGCGCGGCGAGGGCTTCACGCTGGTGGTGGGCAACCCTCCCTACTACTCCGACTACAGCATCTCCGAACGCTTCATCCGGACCGCCGCCGACGTCTTATTGCCGGGAGGCTCGGTCCTGATCGTGGCACGCAGCGCAGCGCGTCATGCCGAACTGATGACACAGTACATTGGTCCGGCGCGCATCGAACGGCGCCGCGGCTATCATGTCGTGATTGCACAGCGCACCTGAGCCGGGGCTGCCGTTCAGATTGACACCTGCCCGCTCGCTTGGCACTCTGTTGCGGTGATCGTCGGATACCGGCTGCCCCCAGCGCCCACAACGCGGAGCACAAATCCCATGCAGATTCAGCGCCACGCACCATGGACAGCTGCCGCCAAAGGCCGCGGCTTCCGTGTCTTTCTGGCTGTCGGCTTCCTGCTGGCCGGCTTCGGCCGGGCCGAGTCGCTGACCAACCTCGTCAGCGCCGTGGACCGCGAGGCCGTGGACGACGGATCACGCATCGCGCTGTTGCAGGCCACGCACTGGTTCCGGCAGCGCGCGACCGCCGACGACCAGGGTTGGCTCGTGCCGCCGGTGCGGCAACGCACCGTGGTCGAGACCAAGGATGTGACATTCCGCTACCGCCTTGAGACCTACGACGTCGACGAGCCAATCTACGAGTACGAGACCCACACGACCTACGTGCAGACCGTACCCTACGAGCCGCCCCGCAAGATGGAGGTTCGCCGCCCGGTGCGCATCACCGGCACCCACAGGGTGCAGCGCCAGCGTGAAGTGCCCGATGCCAACGGGCCGCTGTCGCGGGTTTACAAGCAACCGGTCTACGGCCCCGGCGGCCCGGACTCCTGGTCCGTCACGGCCCTGGGCGAGAACGGGCTGGCGATCTACGCCCTGCGCCAGGCCGGCATGCCGGCGGACGACCCGATCCTGATGCGTGTATCGGAAAACCTGCTGACGTTCTTTGACTGCTACGGCATGCCCGACCACACCTGGTCCCTGGCCTGGCTAACGGCGGGCTTCGCCACGCTGCCCGGTGACCGGTGCGCCCAGACCACCCGCCGACTGGCGGAGCGTCTGCTGGACGGCCAGATCACGGAGGGCGCGGCACGCGGCCTGTGGGGGCCGATGTGCGTCAACACGCGCGTGCTGGCGCCGCTCCTGCGGCGTCTGGCAGATGGGCTTGAGGAGGTGAACCGCCGCAAGGTCAAGGAGAAGGAGAAGCCGTCTGCGAACACCACGCGCTCGCGCGAAGCCGCGGAATCCGAGGTCACCGATACGGTCGCGACGATTCGACGCGTCTCGCAACAGGCGATCCGCTTGGCGCGCATCGAAGAGCCCTTCGCCATCCCCGCCTCGCAGTCGGAAGCCGTAACCCTGGCGGGCGCATCGCACTTCTTCTTCAATCAGACGGTAGTCGACCTGGAAAACACCTGGACCGCGCTGGCGGGGCTCGCCGTGGCGGCCCGTCTCGGACGACTGCCCGAAGAGACCTGGCGACCGGAACGAAAAGGGACCGCGGCCGCGTACGCCATCCCCTTCCCGGAGAAGACCTCGGCCATCGTGGCGCGCGCGGTCAACGCCGTGGCCAAACTGCAACTGCGCGACGGAACCTGGAACGAAGCCAACCTGCACCAACCGGTCAAGGACTTCGACGCGATCAAGGACGTGCTTCCCGGGCCGGTGGACCCGCGTTCCTTCCCGGCGCTACCCTCGCCGGTCACGCCCTTCAGCACGGCCTGCGGTCTGGGCGCATTGACCGCCGTGGGCCAGATCGTCGGTCCGGATCGCGTGCTGGCCACATTCCGTCCCAACGTCCTGCTGGGACTGCGCGCCCGGCGGCGCGATCTGGAGGGACTGCTGCACACGCCAGAGAGCGACCCCGCCGCCAAGACGGTCCGCAACGGGCCGGATCTGGCACCCTTTGTGGGTGAGAGCCGGAGCGGCGGGCAGATACCGCCCTTCGAACTGCTGCTGAGTTGCGCGGCGCCACCGCCAACCACCGACAGCAGCCTGACCGACGAAGCCGCGTCCACGCTGCTGGCGCGCAATCTCCTGCTTACCCGCAACGCCGACGGCTCCTGGGGCCGCGGGCGCGCCTTCTACGAGGCCAGCAGCAGCCGCGCCCGCGGTGCGGCACTGACCGAATTGGGGCGAATCCTGCACTCCGCCAACACGCTGGTCGACTTCACCAAGGCGCACGTCTTCCGTCACTATCTGGTGGACGCCAAGCAACTCAACCACTACCACCAGTTCGTGTTGATGGATGCCCCGGCCAGCGCCACCGCCGCCGCCATGGTCTTCCTCGCCGGACGCCTGCCGCTCAGCGACGTGCAGGTGACGACGGTCGAACAGGGGCCGGAGTTGGACGCGCTGTGGAAGGATTTGGCCGCCCGGATCAGCGGCCGGCGCCCGCCGCCGCCCAAGCCCGTGCCGGCCCCGCCGCCGCCCGCCGCCGAAGTGATCACTCCGCCCGTTGACGCGACGCTGCCGGCACCCGCGCCCGAACCCGAGCCCGAGCCGCCCAAGCTTCAAGCCGACGAGGTCCTGTAGCGCCACGCCCCCACGCCGACCGGAGAAGCATGACGGCGATCTCAGACTCAATATCGCGCCCGGGCGCGCCCACAGACCGGCCGCCCGCGGCCGCCAAGCGACCGGCGGCGGCGCGCGGCGGCGCCCTGGCCAAACTGCGTCGTGAATTGGCCGACGCGGGCAGCCCTGCCGACGCGGCCTTTCTGCAGCGTTTCTTCCGCACCGGTCCGGGGGAGTACGGCGCGGGTGACCGCTTCCGCGGCATCCGCGTGCCGGCGCTGCGCCAGCTGGTGCGTTTGCATGCCGACCTCCCCGAGATCGATGTGTTGCGCCTGCTGGCTTCGCGTTATCACGAGGACCGACTGATGGCCCTGCTGCTGCTGGTCCACCGTTTCGAGCGCGGCGACGCCACGGTCCGGCGCGCGATATACGACGCCTACCTCGCCCATGCCGATCGCGTCAACAACTGGGACCTGGTGGATCTCTCCGCCCCCGGGATCGTCGGCGCCTGGTTACTTCAGACGAACGACCCGGCGCCTCTTGGCGTGCTGGCCGCATCGGGCTCGTTGTGGCAACGCCGCATCGCCATGGTGGCAACGTACGCCTTTATCCGCGCCGGCCAAACCAAGGTGGCCGTCGACGTGGCCGATCGCCTGCGGCACGATCCGCATGACCTAATCCACAAAGCCACCGGTTGGATGCTGCGCGAAGTCGGCAAGCGCGACCCGGCGGCGCTGGTTGGCTACCTCGAGCGCCGGGCCGGCGCCCTGCCGCGCACCGCGCTGCGCTACGCGCTCGAGCGTCAGCCTCCGGCCGTGCGGCAGCACTTCATGACCGTGGAGCGTGAGCGGTCGTGATTGCGGCAACCGAGGCCATTGTCCTGCGCGTCCACCCCTTTTCGCGCACATCCCATGTCGTGACCTGGCTTTCGCCGGTCTTTGGCCGTCTGGTGACCTCCATCAAGGGTGCCTGTCGTCCCAAGAGCGCCTTCCTCGGTCAGTACGACCTTGGCTACACCTGCGAACTGCTCTTCTACCACCGCGAGCACGGCGGAGTCCACGTGGCCCGCGAATGCACGCCCCTGCGGTTGCGCGAACAGCTCCGCGCCGACTGGCGCGCCGCCGCCGCCGCCGCCTATCTCTGCGACCTGGCCGCCCGTGTGACGCAGCCCCAACTGGCCGCCGCCGAAATGTTCGACCTGCTCGAATCAACCCTTGACGGTCTGGCGGCTGCGGCCCCCCCGGCCACGACGGTCCTGACCTGCGAACTGGCCATCCTGCGACTTGCCGGGTTGATGCCCAACCTGGCGCCCTGTGCCCAGTGCCCGGACGGAGAGACCGCCACGTGCCGTTTTGCGCTGGTATCCGGCCGGCCAGTCTGCCGGCACACCGCGAGCGCAACCCCCGGTGAAGCGACGGTCGCCGTGCCCCCGGGCGTACTGCGCGCGCTGCGGATGCAGGCCAACCCGCGTGCCGCGGAAACCCCTGCCTGGATGGACGACGCAAATCTTGCGCTTGGTCTGCGCCGGTTTCTTGGTATCTTTATCCAATGCCACTTGGAGGTGCTGCCGGCCGTGCGTCGGACAGCGTTTGAGTGGATGGAACTCGATCTCGCCGCCTGGAGCAGTCCGCGGCAACGGTCCACCGGAGAAAGACGATGAGAATCTGGCACATCGGCGCGTTGTTGGCACTCGCCACGGTCCTGTTCACCCCGGGATGCGGCAAACGCACGCCGGACGGGCGCGGGCCCGCGGCGGGCAAGGATGCCCAGCACGATCCCAAGCAGGTGGTTGCCACCGTCAACGGCGACAAACTGCGCTGGGTGGACATGGAGAAGCGCGCCCGGAGTTTCTATTTGGACGAGACCTCCAACAAGAGCCTGCTGATTCCGGCCGGCCACGAGGAGGAGGCCATGGAGTACTTCCGCCGCAAGTCCGTGAATGTCTTTGTCTTCAAGACCCTCATGCTCGATGAGGCCCGACGACTCAAGATCACCATCGAAGACGCGGACCGCGAGCAGGGCCTGAAGCGTCTCGAGAAAGCCCTGCAGAGCCGCAACATGACCGTCGCGGAGTTCTTCAAGCGGCCACCCTTTACAGAGGATGAGATGCGCCATGAGTTCGAAGAGGGGCTTCTGGTGGACAAGCTCATGGAAACCCAGGTCATGGCGGCAATCGTCGTGGACAACAGCGCGATGGACGCCCTGGCGATGGAGCTCGCTGCGGCGCGTAGCGCCAAGCGCAACGTTGCCGACGACCTGCGAAAGCAGCTATTGGCGGGGGCCGACTTTGCCACGCTGGCCCAAGCGCACTCAGATTGCCCCAGCAAGCGCTCCGGCGGGGACCTGGGCGAGTTCAAGCGCGGCCAGATGGTGCCGGATTTCGACGCGGCGGCTTTCAGCCAGAAGGTGGGCGTGATTGGACCGGTCGTAGAGACCAAGTTCGGTTATCACATCATCAAGGTCGCCGCGCACACGCCGGCCAAGGCAGCCACCGCAACCACGCCTGCCGTCCCGGAAACCGCCCGCGCGAGCCACATCCTGATCAAGGCCCCCCCGGTTCTGGGCGGCAAGGCTCTGCACGACGAGATCCGGACCCGCAAGTACAAAGCAGGCGTCGATGCCCTCTACATGGACCTGAAGGGCAAAGCCAAGATCGAGACCATCTACAAGGATCTGGTGTTCTGAAGGCTCGTCCATAACTTCAAGTTGCCGTCGGCAGCACTTCGCATTCTGGCCGGGACCCGTTTACCGTGAGATTTTCGCCCCTCGCCCCTTGCCACGTGCGGGTCTCTCCCGCCTCACTCCCAGACGCGCCGAACGAAGGCCCCCGTCTGGCGGTCCCACACGAACGCCAGCCGCGCAGGCGGGCGACCGGCCCCGACCGCCGCGGCCGGCAGGGCCTCTGCAATGCCGCTGAAGGCGGTGGACTCCACGCCGAGGTACGCCTCGGCTCGCGCCAGCAGGGCAGCCTCATCCGGCGGCACCTGCCCCAGATCCCGTCCGATTGCCGCGGCCGTGGCCTGCCTAAACGCGCCCCCCGTTCCCCGAAAGTCCCGGATGCGATCCTGCAGGCGCAGGGCGGCGGCCACGTCGCCGGCGGCCGCGCATAGCAGCACACACCCGAGTACCTCATCGCCGGCCGTGTTGATGTTCACCCGTCCACAGCCGTAGGCCGTGACCCACTCCCGCACCCGGGCCACGGTCTCCGGCAAGAGCCCCGGAACCAAACCCAGTTGCTCGGGACATGCGAAACTCACCGCTGCCGACGCCGGCGCGGACGACGCTTCGCCCGTGCGCGTCCCCGGCGGCGCACGCCATGCCCCCACCTGCCCGGCCGCCCGCTCGGCAGCCGCACCCGTTAAACCTCCCAGCCGTTCGAAGAGCATTCTGAGCAGGGCCTCGTCGGCGTGGTTCAAAGAGATCCACCGCTCCTCGTCTTGCATCCCCACGGTGGCGCCCGCCACCGACTGCCAGCCCTGGCCCGACACCCGCAAGATCCAGCCCGCCTGGCGCAGCTCCCAAGGCTCGGCCGACCAGGGTTCCGCCAGCGCGTCCCACCCGTTGGTATCGGCCGCCACGCGGTCGGCCAGGGAGCGGCTTGCCGCGTTGGCGGCTTCCCGGCGCCATTCCCGCAGGCGTCGCTGCTCCTGCATGCGCACACTCCGACTGCGGACGGTCATACTCGCGCTCACCACGAGCACCGACGCGACCATCACCGCCACCACGGCCAGGATCAGGAGACTGCCGCCCGACCGGGCATCCCGCACCTGTCGTTCCGCCTCTGTCGCCCGTGCGTTCAAGGAGTGTCTCTCCCCACGAAGACGCGCGCCCGCTCCGGACCCGCCGCGGTCGCGAGGCTCAGTCGCAGGGCCGCCGGCGCATTGCTGGTGTTCTGCCACTCCGGCTGCCAGGCCAGGCCATTCGAACCGGTGTCGCCAAAGTCGAACACGGCCGTGCGGAATGGGCCGCGGAAGCGCACGTCGATCGCGCGGCCGGTCTGCACATCGGTGCTGCGACGCAGGCAGACCGATCCGGCGAACGCGTAGCGGACCTCTTCCAGCGTCGGCGCCGCCGCCCGCCCGGCCGCCGCGGTCAGGACCCAGAAACGGCAGGCGTCGCCCGCCCCGGAGAAGCCGCAACCGGCGACCAGACCATCGAAATCGGCACCCAGGGCGTCGCACAACTCGGTGGCAGACTCCCCGGCCGCCCCGGTCCGCACGCAGCTCTCCCACGTCCGGAAGGCCGCCATCAGGCACACCGCCGCCACCGTGCCCGCAATGGCTACGACCGTCGAGGCCACCAACAGTTCAAGCAGTGTGAACCCGGCTGCCGGCGCGCGGCCCCGGGAGCCGCGGCTGCACACGCGAACACGGCGTGGCGTACGGCTCACGGTGCGCGGTCCTTCCGCACCGGCAACAGCACGTCGCGCGCGGCCGCGGCGCGCAGCCCGAGGTCCGAATCCCAGAGCCCCACTTCGAGGCGCCAGAGTTGCATTCGGCCGGCCTGCGCCAGCGGCTCAATCACCACGTGCCAGCGGGCCCCACCCTGCGCGGCGGGCAGGAAGCCCGAACGGCGATGCTCCCCCGCGACCGGGGCCGTGCGCAGCTGAAGCTCCTCCCAGGCCAGGCGCTCCTCGAGTTGCGCCTCCAGCAACGCCAGCCGCTCCGCCCGTTCGGCCGCCACCAACAGCACGTGGGCCGTCGACAGGATCGGCGTCAGCGCCAGCGACAGCAGGGCCACCGCCAGCAGAGCCTCAACCAGCGTGAAGCCCGAGCGGAGCCGGCGTAATTGAACGATCCCGTGCATAGCTAATTAGACACCACTGGTATTCCACTGAATACCGGCATCGGCAGGACCCGCTCCCTGTCCATCGCCCCGACCTGATGGCTCATGCCTGCTCTGCCTGTGTTAGGAACTCGCGGTGGTACTCGGGAATCACGCCGTCGCGATTGGGACCGACATTCAACAGCAGGTTGGCGCCTGAGGCGCGCGCGGTCTCCCGCCACCCGCGGATCGTCGCCACCGACGGGTGGCTCTCCCCTGCCCCTTCGATCCAAAACCAGTTCCGGTTCAGGCTCGTGCAGTACTCCAACGGCAGGAAGACCTGCCGTCCATAGTCGTCTACAAGCGCGTTACCCGTCACGGGACGGCAGATGCGCTCCTGCCAGATGAAATTGAAGTGCTCCGCCGTGCGCACATCCACGGGGTGGTACTTCACGACCCCCGGCCGATCGCTGCTCGAGTTCTGGATTGCCAGGCAATCCGGTTGCAGCAGGTGGATGCGGTCATAGAGCTCGCGCCAGCGCCAGCGCTCGCCGTGCTGGAGCCCCGACGCCGGGTCCTGCTCCCAAGCCGGATCATAGGGCCAACTGCGCGTGGGATGGTCCTTGTCCCATCCGCCGTCAAACCACAACTCGAGCACATCGCCGTACTCCGTCAGCAACTCCTCGATCTGTGCCATCATATAGGCCACGTAGGCGGCATCGTCCACATAGTGAGGATAGTGCCGGTCCCAGAGCGAGTAGTACAGACCGACCTTCAGCCCGGCCCGGCGGAACGAGCTCACGTAGCGGCCCACGACGTCCGGATTGCCCGGCGCGTGGCGCACGCAGTACTCGGTGTGACGCGTCGGCCAGAGACAGAAGCCGTCGTGATGCTTGGCCGTCAGCACGGCGTAACGCATGCCGGCCTCCGCCGCAACCGCAGCCCACTGGTCGGTGTCGAGCCGCCGCGGGTCGAAGCGGTTGGCTGGGAAACTCCCGTCACCCCACCCGGACTGCGTGAAGGTGTTCGGACCAAAGTGGATGAACATTCCGTAGCCAAGGTCCATCCAGGCGCGCTGCGCCGGCGTCGGTTGCGGATCATTCATGTGTTTTGGATCCAGATGTGATGCGTTCCGGAACTCGCCAGCACCAGGCGCAGGGCGTTGCTGTCGGACTCGTAGCTGAACGCATGCTCCCGTCCGTCCACTCGCACGCGTGCCGGGGCCTGCGCGGCCCACACCAACAGGTCGCCGCCGTCGCGCACCGTGAAGCGGCAGCTGCCATCCGCCCCGACCTCCTTGGCCGATACCGCACCGGCGCTGTTGAACTTGTCCGTCAGGCCGATCGGCGCAAATCCGCTCCGAATCGGGACCACCGTGACGAGTTCGAACGTCAGCGTCGGCAGGACCACCGCCATCCCGGCCCCCCGCGCGCACCGCACGAGGTTGCCCGCATTGTGCCGGTAGACGGCGAACTCGGTGCCGTCCAGACCTTCGACGTCGGCCGGGCTGACACTGCCGGCCAACGGCTTGCGCTCCGATTCATTGGCCGGGTAGCGCGCATGGAACACGCCGATGATACCGGCGTCTTCGTTCAGGTTGAAAATCTTGAGCAGCAGATCCTCGCTCAATGGGTCGCGCAGCAGGCAATCGCGCGTGGGGCGGCCAGGCTCGCGGGCCCGCAGGATCGTACCGTCCGAACACACCAGCTTGCGCAACAGGCCGAAGTCATGGCCGTCCGGCTTGTCCGACACGTACACGGGACCGCCGCTCACGGCCCGGCCTGCGGCATGGTAGGCCCCCATGGCATGCCCGGACTGGAACATGTCCCAGTCCGGATGCACGAACTCACCCATCCAGAAGCTGACCTGCGCGTTCGCAACCATGTGCAGGCCGTGCGAAGCCGGGTCGTTGGGCCAGAAATCCGTGAACGAGCGCGTCACCGTGGAGTTCAGCGTCTGGTAGATCACGTCGGTCGCGTGCGACATGCAGTTGATGAGGCGCCCCAGGAAATGCGTCTGGGCGGATCCCTCCAGCGCTTCGTGATATGCGCGCATCAGCGCCACGCGGCCGCCCAGTCCGCGCGCCGCGCCTTCCAGCGCGCACTGGTTGTCGACCTTGACGCCGTCCACGCCCTGCTCGCGCAGGTAGCGGTGAAAGGACTGGAAGAAGCGCGCCACGTCCTCGGGCGCCAGCACCCCCAGGATCGTCCCGAAGGCCTTGTTGATCTCGGGCGCGTGGTGCAGGATCCCGGGCGAGAAGGCGCGTTCCCCGGCCACGACCCGGTACTGCGGGAAGGCCTCGGCGTCAACGCCGCCCCAGTATCCCTGAAGTGTGTGCCACACCAGGAAACAATCGATGCCGTAGGTCTCCTTGGCCAGCGTGACCGCCGCCCCCAGCCCCCCGGGAAAGCGCCCCGGCTCGGCGTGGAAGGCCGTCAGGCGTTCCTCGCCGCTGGCCTGCTTGCGGACCGACAGCCAGCCGTCGTCCAGGATCAGCACGCGCGGCTGCACGCCCCCCTCGGCAAAGCTGGCCAGGCCCTTGCGCATGTTCTCGTGCGAGACGTCACGGTAGAAGGCGTCCCACGTGCACCAGCCAAACTGCTCGACGAAACTCGGCAGCGGCTTGTCGCGCCTCAGCCGGCCGGTGCGCATCCGAGCCACGATGCTGGCCGCGGCGTCGCGCATCAATGCGTAGGGGTCGGCACCCACCGCCAGGAAGAGACCGGTGACCGTCGTGCCGACCACCGCCGGGTCGCCGCTTTCGGCCACCAGCACCAGGCTGTCATCCTCCGCGCCCTCGAGGGCCGCACGGAAGCCTCCATCCAAGATGGGCAGCAGCACGGCATAGCGGCCATCGGTCAGTTCGGCCAGCAGATACTGGGTTTCGACCGGAACCTCGCGGCCGCGGGTGCCAACCTTTGGCTTGGTCCACCACGGATCATAGCGGTAACAGCAGGTGAAGCGCCGCAGCGCCGCGATCCGCCCCAACGGGTAGCACTGGCGCGCGCTCGCCTCCGGCGCGCTGAAGCGCAGAAATACACCGACCCCGCCGGGATCCGCGTCGATCTCCACCGCCGCCGGAACCGCTTCCAGGATGGGTTGTCCGTTCCAGGTGAGTTGGCCATCAATCAGTTGCGCGCCGGCGATCTGTTTCATGCTGCCATTCCGTGTTTGGATGGTTCCGCCGGGCGATGCGCGCGTGGCAAGAGTTGCGACGCGGGCACACCACGCCTTCGGCGGTTCGCGACGAGGCACATTGTAGCAGAACCCGCAGCGCGACCGCAGCCGTTTTGCACCGACACCGTCTTGCACCGACACGTGCCGCAGGTCAGTCGACGGGGCGTCCACCACCGGCGCACGGCCCATCGACGGCGGCCGTGACAAGCACGGCCCTCCAGATGCCATACGCGCAGCGTGAAGGGGCTAGCTCGTGTCGCCCGCGTCTGTCCGCGCGGCCGGGACTATTCCGGCACGGCATTGCCACGCGTCAGGCGTGGAGCGGCGGACTCGCCATCCAACAACGCGATCAGCCCGAGCAGCCCGCCCCAGTGATAGAAGGCATCGCTGTTGGCCTTGTTGCAGCCTTGGCCGCTGTCGCCACAGTAGTTCTCGTGAACGTGGCCTTGCTCGCGCCACTCCTTGAGCAACAAGGCCTGCGACTTCGCCACCAGCGCCCGCCGGGCCTCCGGCAGGTCATAGCGCCGCAAGCCGAGGTAGACCAGAAAGTTCATCGGCGCCCAGATGCGGCCACGCCAGTAGTCCTGATCAGGGTAGCCCGGATCGTTGCGCGCACAGGAGGGCAGTATCCAGTCACCCCAGAACTCGGCGGGGTTGAAGAAATGCCCGTCGATCATGCGGCGGGCCTGGTCCGGCGTGGCGGCACCTGCCAGCAATGGGTAGAAGTGGGTCGGTGACAGGCGGTGGCTGAAGACCCCTGTGTCGGTGCGGCGGTTCAGGAACATCCCGGTTTCGTGGTCCCACAGCCGCTGCAGGCCGGCGCGGAAAATCTCCATGCGCTGCCGCAGTTCCGCAGCCGCGGCGGGCCGCTGAAGGAGGTCGGCAATCTCGGCCAGCGCTTCACAGTCGCGCACGTAGAGGGCATTCAGCCCTACGTCCTGTAACAGCATGACGTGTCCGGCCGGGTCGAAGGGCATCTCGTCGTACATGGGTGCATTGTCCAGCCCGGACTCGAGCGCGGCGCCGAGGCGGACGTTGACGGTGTCCGTCTCGCCGCTGTTGCCCACCACCGGTTCATAGGGATGCGACCCCCAGGCCAGCAGCCCGTCGACCTGGCGGTGCTCGGGCCACCACCGGTTCCAGGTCAGCAGGTCATCGAAGATCTCCTCGAGAAACCACACCTCGCCGTGCCGCTGGTAGATCATCAGCGCCGTGAGCGCGCCGACCGGCGGCTGCGAACGGTCGCGACTCTGGTAGCCCGATGGCGAGACGAAATTGGGGACAAAGCCGTTGGCAATCCCCTCGCGCGTCACCTCAATGGCGTTGGCGTACGCCAGGTCACGGTTGTCCACGGCCGCCATGGCCGCAGCAAAGTAACTGTCCCAGCAGAACATCACATAGCCGCCCCAGTTGATGTTCCAGATGCGGCTGACCGGGCTGATGACGCGGTCGTGCAGCGGGTCGTAGAGTGTGTCCCAGGCCAGGCAGGTCTGCATCGCATTGCGCACTTCGGCCCGGTCGCCGAAGACGGTGTCCTCGGCCAGGCGTGCTGCGCGGCCGCGGGCGATGACCTCCTGAATCTCCGTCAGGCTGCGGATGCGGCCAGTGGCGAACCCCGCGGTACTGTCTGCCGGCAGCGCCAGATACGGTCCCTGGGTCCAGAGATAGGGCTCCTCCACCCCGGGCGCCGTGCCATGGACCCGCACGCTGCGTCGGGCTGTCTGCGCCACCAGCACGTCGCCTTCGCGTCCCAGCGTTCCAGGCCGGTTCCAGAGCAGCCCCAACTCCGCAACGACCAGTGGCGCGCGCCGGGCCGGTGGTCCCAAAGGCGTGATCAGCAGGACCAGTTCGTCGCCGTCGGTTGCGCTCTGCACGCTCCAGGCCGTCCCCTTCCATTGCAGCCGCAACTCGGTGTAACGCCCGTCGTAGGTCCGCACGCCCGGATGGATCTGCTCATCGTGCGCGCCACGACGCCCGATCAAGGCCTCCTTGAGGTAGTCGCCGCCAGCGTAGTGCTTGAACCCCAGGTTGATGGCGATGCCGTCCGGCAGCCACACGTGCGAGAGCACGCTGCGCGTGTTCCAGGTGTTCCATCCGGCCGCCAGCCGCTGCTTGAGCGCCGCATACTTGCTCATGCCAGAGCTCCTGCGCGGTTGCCTCGGGCCGGCTCGCGCGAAAAGGCCGCGCGAATCCGCGCCAGATCGAACTTGGCCTCGCGTCGGCAAGAGTAGATGCCGTTGACCTCCTGCTCGACGTCGGTCAACTGCGTGTAACAGAAACCGACCGGTTCAGGCAGGTTCACCAGCGTCTCGACCAGCCCCTCCAGCCGCCGGTGGAACTCCTCGCGGGTCTTAGGCGCATCGCCGTAGCCCCAGTCGTTGTCCGCCGACGCCTCGCCGTCCGCCTTCCACTTGATGCCGCCGAACTCGTCCAGCACCACCGGCTGGCCGGCATACGGCGCCGCCTCGCCAAAGGCTTTCTGCGACCGCTCCAGGTTGCCGTCCTGCCGAGCACCCGCGGTGGACGCCAGGCCGGCGCCGTCGGACGCATAGCAATGCACCGACCAGAGGTCCGTCCGGCCATGCGACCCGCCGCTCGACGTGTGCACCGGGCGGGTGCCGTCCAGGGCTTTGGCCAACTCGTACGTTTCGCGCAGGGTGCGGCCAAACTGCTCCTCGTCCTGGATCCACCAGGTCTCGTTCCACGGAGTCCACGAGACGATCGAGGGATGGTTGCGGTCGCGCAAGATGATCTCGCGCCATTCACGCAGGAAGTTATCGCGGCCTTCAATACTTGAGGGGTTGCACCCCCAGGAGGATGCTTCACCCCACGTCAGGTAGCCGAGCCGGTCGGCCCAGTAGTGGAAGCGCGGCTCGAACACCTTCTGGTGCAAGCGTGCGCCGTTGAACCCGGCGGCCATCGACAGCTCGATGTCACGGCGCAGCGCCGCGTCCGTGGGGGCGGTCCAGATGCCGTCGGGATAGTAGCCCTGGTCAAGCACCAGGCGCTGGTAGAGCGGCTGGTTGTTCAGAAAGACGCGGTTGCCCTCGATGTGGATCTTGCGCAACCCGGCGTAGGAGCGGACCTGGTCCACGGCGCGTCCAGACGGGTCGAGCACCTCGAGCTCTAGGTCGTAGAGGTGTGGCGCGCCCGGCGCCCAGGGACGCGGATCGGGAATGTCGACCGTCACCGGCACGCCGTCGGCCTGCGGCCGGGTGACCGTGGCGACCTCGGTGCCGTCGCTGTGCAGGTGCACACGCAGGGCCTGCCCCTGTGCCACCGCCCAGTAGCGCGGAACGAGGTGCAGGCGCGCGCCGTCGAGATCAGGTACGATCTGCAGGTCCCGCAGACCGCAAGTCGGGACCGCCTCAAGCCACACAGTCTGCCAGATGCCGGTCACGCGGGTGTAGTGGCAACCGCGCGAGTGGTGCCACGGGCTTTGTTTGCCGGCGGGCTGTACGCCGCCGCGCGTGTCGTCCCGCACGCACAGCACCAGGTCGTGCGTGCCGCCGGGCTTCACGAACCGCGCAATGTCAAACGCGAAGGCGCACTGCCCGCCGGCATGGCGGCCGGCCAGCACGCCGTCGATGAAGACATCGCACTGGTAGTCCACGGCTCCGAAGTGCAGCAGGATGCGCTCGTGCCAGTCGGCCGGAATCTCCAGCCGGCGGTGGTACCATAACATCTCAATGAAGTCCGTATAGCCCACCCCGGAGAGCACGCTTTCGGGGCAGAACGGCACGGTGATCGGTTGCGCGAAGCCCTGGCTGAGCCAGAGCCGGCGCGAATGGCGGTCGCCGCTGCCGCCGCGCAGCACCTCGCCCGCATCGTAGCCCGAACGGCCGTGGTCCAGTTCGCGACTCCAGGTGCCGTTGAGGTTGATCCACGCAGCGCGCTCGAACTGCGGTTCGGGGTGTTCGGGTCGAGGAATGTTGCTCATTGTCATGTGTCTCGCTGTCGATGGCGGCCGCGACCGCAGCCAGGGGCTTCGCTCGCGCGCTGCCATCACGGTACGGCGGCGGATGTTAGCACCGTTGCCCTCCGGAAGGGCGATAGAAAAGAGTTTGCGGTTACGGGCGGCGGCGCGGCAATCCGCAACTCCTCGCCCTGGCAGCGAACAACGAACTCGCGCGTGGCGAACTCCGCCCGGCAGTAGGGATTGTCGAAGCGTGGGTATCCATGGATCGCGACCTCGGCGCCGTTCACCGCCAGGCCACGCGTCCAACCGGTCTCGACCCGGCCCAGGCTGGGCGACTCATAGAACAGGCGGTCGACCGTGCCTTCCACGCGGGCGGCGGCCAGGTGCGCGACGAAATCAGCGAAGCTGCCGTGCGTGCGGCTGGCCCCGAGTTCGCATACCCAGGCGACGTCGGTGTCAGGGACCTCCCACTCGTAGGCGCCGGCGATCTTCCAGCGCGCGGCGAGCACCGGATCGGGCGCGGCCCACCGCGCCGTACCCAGTGGTCGCAGGCCGATGTAGCCCGCCCCGTGGCGACCGAAGCACCAGCCGCCACGTTCGACCACCTCGTCGAAGGCGCTGCGCGGGAACCAGGCGTGCACGCGGTCTTCGCGGAACCACGGCGGCTGATCGTAGATCGGACACGGCCGCACGCGGTGCAGGGCGATCAGAACGTTGCGATGCTGCACCACCTTCGGCAGGACGCCGTTGCCGACCCACGGACCCGGGCGGCCATAGGGCACATCGGCCGGCGCCGGGTTGGTGGTGAAGACCACCGCCCGGCGTCCCAGCGTCGCGCTCCAGATGAACTGTTGGTATCCCGGGCATCCAGCGCGGTAGTCCTGCGCACAGCCCAGCATGTACTCCGGTGTCCGGTAGGTGTAGACGTCGGCGTGCCCCAGCGCATGCGGCAGCGCCCGTGCATCGAACGGCAGCCCCTGTGCCTTGCACCGGCAGTAATATGCGCGGTCGTCGAAGAAGCCCGGCCATTTGGCCTGCCCGTTGTGATGCACGTAGCGCATCTCCGCGACCAGGTGGTGGTGGTCCTGACCGGCACCCGCGAAAAAGCGGTAGTCGCGCAAGCGGTCCGGATGCACCCCGGCTTCGGCTCCCTCTTCCGCGTCCAGGCTGTGCCGTTCGCGATTCTCGATCGCCGCGGGCGCGTCCCGGCCGACTGCCAAGACCACGGGCGCCACGCGCACGTCGCTCGCTGCCAGCGTCACACACGCCAGGCTGAGTCGCGCCGGCACGCTCCCCTCGCCCCAACAAAGCTGCGCCAGCGTCGCCATGGGCGTCTCATCCGGTGCGATCTGCTGTTCGAGATATGCCCGGCCCTGCGAGCCACCCGTCAGCCCGCACCAACTGTTCAGGGCCACGTGGAACACCAGCAGGTCAAGCACGGCCTGCGCGCGGCGGCGCAGGCCGGTATCCTCGGCATACTCCGCCAGGTTCACCAGCACGGCCGTGTCTTCGTCGTAGTAACAACTCGAGTTCCACTCCGAGAAGGAGAACCGCACACGCCAGTCCAGCCACAGGCAGAGCTGCTCGCGCGCCCGCTCCGCGTGCCAACGGCCGATTTTGCCGCTGTTGACGAAGAGCACATCGGGAAAACGCTGCCCCAGCAGCAGTTCGGACGCGGCGTACTGTACCTGGTGATTCTCGGTGAGCCAGCAGCAGGAGTCGGACCCGGGGTCCTGCTCCGCGTACTTTGCGGCCAGCAGGACCGACTCGACCGTGATCCGCTGTTCGGCCGTCAGCAGACGCGTATGCGGGTAGCGGTACAGCAGGCGCAGCAGCCCGACCATGGCAAAGTCCTGGCAGTCCTTGCGCTGCCGCAGCAAGTCAAGCGAGTAGTCGATCCACTCCCAGCGGAACACACCGGCCGGCTCGCCGCGTCGTTCGAGTTCCAGCGGCGGCAACGCCTGGAAGCACGTGCGACCGCCAAATCCGGTTGGCGCGCCCCAGTCGCGTTGCGCCAGTTGCTGCAGATAGGCCAGGCGGCGTGAGTCGTAGGCTGCGGTTCCCGTAGCTGGCAGGTTCGTGTGGCCGTGAGTCTCGGTGCATTCTTTGGCTGGCTTCATTTTGGTCCCGGTTCTCGTCGGTCGGCACTCTGCGCCGCCCGTAGAACGGTGCTCCCGCGCCGTTCGGACGGCCCGGAGGACCGTCCTACGATGGTGCTGGCCGCTCCGTCGCACCGAAGTGATGCATGATGCCGCCGGTGGTCGGACTCTTCTATTCTGACTTTGGCGGCAGGTCTCTCACTCTTCGACAAAGCAGGACAGGCTCAAACACCTCGCCATGGGTAGTTGCCGAAAGAAACTGGATAATGTTGGTCGAGGTGTCGGATAGGTGAATGCGCTTGGGTTGCAGAGCCTCGCCCGGAGTCACTTCTCCTTTAAGCTGTCCGGCGCGTATCGCTGCTTCCAGAGGGGCGAGTTTTGTCATGCACCAGATGCGGAGCTTATCACCTTCGATCACGTACTTGACGAAGAGATAGCCTGCCGACAGAGCTTTCTGCTGTGTCTCTGCCGTTTGAAACGAGACTGGAATGTCCGGCTTTAGGTTCATGTAGCGGTTGGTGTCTATCGTCGTCGTGTGAAAGCGCCAGCACGTCACTTCATTGCCTCGATTGGGCGTCGGACTCACAAGCACCGCCTCGATTCGACCATCCCGCAAACTGGCGAAGTGGAGCCACGTTACGCCATTGGTTAGTGGCGGTGCATTGCTGATCCATGTTCCGAGAAGCCTGGTGTCATTGCCCTTCGGGTCTGGCGGAGACAATGGGTTATCCGACTGTGGAAAGCACCCGGAACTCACGGCAACAAAGACGGGCAAGATGCTGCGCCACAGGATTCGTCTCATCTCGTTTCTCCCGGCCGGCGCGTCAGCGCGCCGGCTCCAGATGCCAGATACG
>CAZZCT010000054.1:0-27733 GCA_964652365.1 uncultured Lentisphaerales bacterium | reverse complement strand
CGCGGCGATCGACGCTGTGAGCGGGTTGCCCGTGGTTCTCGGCGATCCGCCGAAGCTCCTGCCGGCGCCGGTCCGAACGGTGGACGCTGAATCGGTCCGCAAACTGGCAGAGGGCATGACACAGAAGACCTGGCGCAACGTGCGCGCCGACCTGTTGACACTCGCCACGGGCGAAACCACGTCAACGAGATAACCCACACGAAGGCTAACGTCTGGTAGTCAACCCTGACGACCTCGCGGTGCTCAACGCTACCCGCCAGTTGCGTCCAGACCGCGGGATCGATGCGCACATGGTCCTCGGGAAGCACGCCGACGTGCTCGCTGAGCCAGCCCGGCTCGACCAGTCTCACGACGGACGACCGGCGCCATTTTCGCCTGCGCACCGAAGGCGACGGCCGCAGCGGCAACGACGGGGCCTGCCACGAGATGTGGGAGCGCGATGGTTCGGGCATCGTTTGTCACGGTCAGCTGGCCGGCCGCGGCCCCTGTATCGGCCGAGTAACCCCGGACGGCAACGACATCCGATCTTCGCGGGCCTGCGGACAGGATGGTGTCCCTGCCGCCGCTACTACGTGTGATCGGTGATTATTGGCCATCCCCGCCCCGCAAAAATCAAGGTGCCTCCCACTTGACAACGCCACAGACCAATGCTACTTTACCTCTTGGTGAACCGTAAAAGGGTTAAGGTAAAACAATTCTTGGGTGGCGGGACTCCCAGGGAAAGACATCATGGCAGGCTTTTCACAGATCAAGCATACCGGGATCACGCGGGACTTGCGGCAGGAGATCCTGGCCGGCCGGGTGGCGCCGGGGGCGCGGTTGTCGACGCAGCTCGAATTGGAGGATCGCTTCGGGGTCAGCGGTCTCACCGTGCAACGGGCACTGAACACGCTGGTTGAGGAGGGTTTCATCTACACCGCCGGGCGGCGCGGCACCTTTGTGGTGGAGAATCCGCCCCATCTGTCGCGCTATGCCTTGATCTTCCCCACCCATCCCGCCGATCCATGGGGTGTGTGGAACCGTTTCTGGACCTCATTGACCAATGAGGCGGCGGTGGTGGAACGCCAGGGCCGCCGGAAGGTGCCGGTGTTCTATGACGTTGAACCCCATGAGGACAACGAGTCCTATCAACGGCTGGTGCGCGAGGTGCGCTGCCAGCGCCTGGCCGGGCTGATCTTCGCCTTCCCGCCCAGCCCCCTGGTCAACACCCCGTTGTTCGCGGATCCCGAGCTCCCCCGCGTGGCCATCATGGGCCCGGCGCCCGACCAGCCGAAACTGTTGACTGTCTGTCCGGATCCGCGATCGTTCCTCGACCGGGCCATTGACTATCTGGCCGGACGCGGGCGGACGCGGGTGGCATTGTTGACGGTGCCGGGCCTCCACCAGGCTGATTATCTAGCGCATTTCGAGGGCCGGCTGACGGCCGCCGGCATGACCACCCGCCCCTACTGGTGCCAGATTGTCTCCCAAGGCACGAACTATGCCGCCGCCAATGCCAGCCATCTGCTCATGATGCCCATCCAATGCCCGGACGGAAGCAGCGAACGTCCCGACGCCCTCATCATTACCGACGACAATCTGCTCGAATGCGCCTCGACCGGTCTGCTGGCGGCTGGCGTGCTGGTGCCGGAGGACCTCGAGGTGGTGGCGCACTGCAATTTCCCGTGGCCCCCGCCCAGCGTCCTGCCGGTCAAGCGACTTGGCTTCGACGCGCGGCGGACGCTGCAGTTGTGCATCGAGCGCGTCGATGGCCAGCGGCGCGGCGAAACGCCCCCGCCGAGCACCGTCCTCTCCGCCGTCTTCGAGGACGAAACGGAGTCAGCAACACCCACACAAAGGAGCAAAGGAAAGGAGCAACATGACTGGAATTGATAGGAAACTGACGGTCAGGCATTGCGAGTCTGGAGCAGTTCCAGGCTCAGCCCGTATGGAAAAGGTCGGTTCATTCTCAAGGAGGTTTACCATGAGTCAGGTACGTTTCGCATCCGTTCTCGTTGCAGTGTCGATCACGGCCGGTTTAACCATGACACCGCAACGGGCATTCGCCTCAATTTTGCCGCCGGTCAGCAGCGGAACACTCCGCATGCACCTGGTGGCCGACGCAAGTAACGTGACCAAGGACGGCAGCAACTTGGTGAGCTACTGGAACGATTCCGCTTCCGGCAGCGTCAACGACTTTGGGACGAGCGGTGCTGCGCAGCCACTGTGGGTGAGCAAGGGTCTGGCGGGCCTGCCGGTTATCCGCTTCGACGGTGTGAACGACCAGTTGTACAGCGTGGACGGGAATAACCTCAGTACCGCTAACATGGGCTCGGCTTTCACGTTCTTCGTGACGCTGTCCGGCGGCACCGGGAACCCGAAAAGTTTATTCGCCAGCAACGCAGGTTCCGCGAACCTCTTTCGCTTCGGCTCTGGTAATAACCAAGTCGAAATATGGAACCAGGATCCAGTCGTGCCCGTGACCTACAACACCGGTGGAACCGTTCTGGCGGTCCGGTTCTCGGCGGGATACCCAATCAAACGGAATCTGGATGTCTTGAACCTGCCGATCTTCTCGGGGACCCCGACCACAACGTCCGCCACCGGGACGCAGTATGGTGGCTCGAGTTGGCGCAGCGATGCAGTCTATTACAATGTCAGGATTGGATATGATCCAGGATACTTCGCCGGCGACATTCACGAAATGGTGCTCTACTCGGGGAAACTGAGCGACGCGGACCGGGATGCTGTCGCCCAGGCTATGCAGCGCTCTTTCATGCCGAAGGGTACGGTGATCACGATCCAGTGAGCGAACACGTGAGCGGTGGATCGGTTGACGATTACGGATTACGAGGCGACACCCCTCACTCGTCCACCCGTATACGAATCCATCGAGGAAATTGACGCTGCGGCGGCATCAACCCCGCCGGTCTTGGGCAGTAGTGCTGAGGAGGATAGGTATGAACATGTCAGAATGGAAATCGGTCGTAGGCAGCGTGCTGCTGCTCGCGGCCCTGGCGTGGCCGGCTCGGGCCACCGAAACCGAGAACGGCGACATGCAGGTCCTGCCGGCACCCGGCAAAGTGGTCATTGACGGCAAATTCGATGACTGGGACTTGTCCAGCGGCATCTTCACCTGCTCCGACGTCGAGAACCAGCGCGAGAAGTTCGGCGTGTGGTCGCACGCCATGTACGACGAGAAAGCCCTGTACCTGCTTTTTCGCTGGATCGATGAGACGCCGTTGAACCACCCCGGACAGGCGACAGGGTCCTACGGCTGGGCGGGCGATTGCATGCAGGTGCGCTTCATCACCAACCTCGGCAAGCCCAACGAATGCGTGAGTCACTGGTCCTGCTGGCGCGACCGGGACGCGATCGGCATCATGGATGTCGCCTATGGCCGCGGCTTCAACGAGGGGGCGATCAAGGACGCGCAAACCAAGGGCGCACAGCAGGCTTTTGCGATCCACGCTGACAAGAAGGGCTATTCCCAGGAGATCGCGATCCCGTGGGGCCTGATCACCAAGGATAACCTGCAACTGAAGGCGGGCGACCGTTTCGGGATGACGATTGAGCCGAACTTTACCATCGGCCTCGACGGACGCCTGTCGATGAAAGACGTCTTCAAGGCCGGCGTGGTGCCGGACCGGGTCTTCACCTTCCGCGCCTACGAGCACTGGGGCACCGCCGTGCTGGCGCCGAAAGGGAAACTTGCGCCACGGTCGATCCGCCTGGCCGATGCGCGTGAGTTCCCGGTCAAGCTGGCAGAGGGATTGCCGGTGATTGATTGGACCGGGCTCATCAGGTCAAAGGCGTTGCAGGGCTTCAAGGCGATCCAGTTCACCATGCCGGAGGACGGCTTCATCTCCATGCAGATCCTTGATGCCGGTGGGCAGGTGGTTCGTCAACTGCTGAACAACGAGTTCAGGGGCAAGGGCGCGCAGGAGGTGAAGTGGGACGGCCTGACCACGGCCAACTGGCGCACACCGGGGCAACCGGTGCCGGTCGGCGCCTATACGTGGCGGGCCATCTGGCATAAGGGAATCGGCCTGCGTCTAAAGGGTTGGGCGTGCAATGGCGGCAGCGCCCCGTGGGACTCCTCGCCGACGGCCAACTGGGGCGGCGACCACGGCGCGCCGGCCGGCTGTGCCGCGGACGGGAACCAGGTCTTTCTCGCCTGGAGCGGCGCCGAGGCCGGCAAGGCGCTCCTGGGGTGCGACCTGAGCGGCAACGTACAGTGGAAGAACATCCGCCAGGGCATGGCGGGCGCGGAATTCGTGGCCGTGGACGGGGGCATGGTCTTTGCCGCCAACTGGGGGGCCGAAGGCGGGAACATCCTCTACCGCGTCCAGGCCGCCAACGGTTCCTACGTGGACTGGGGCAACGGCACGCCGGACCTCGATCCGCGTGAGCTCTTCCCCACCCCGGCCGCCGCCCCGCATCGCCTGGACGGGCTGGCGGCACGCCAGGGCAAACTGTACCTGAGCTTCGTCACCGCCAACTTACGCCGTGAGCAGGTGACCGACTGGCGCACGGTGCTCACCCGCTGCAAGGCCGGCGAAGGCCTGGCCGGGGAAGCCTGGAAGCGGCTCGACGCCGGTTCGAAAGCCACCGCCGAACGCTGGCTGGCCGGCACCACCCCGGAAGACGAGGCCTTGAAGGCGCCGAACTACTACACCCCCGACGTCCGGGATGCGATGATCGGCGTCTTCAACAAGATGCTGGGCGACCGGGCGCTGCTGAAGGACAGCGACAAGCTTTCCAGTGATGCGGTGGCGCTGGCCAACCGCCGCTCCCTGGAAGCCATCTTCCCCCAGGCGCTGGTGAAGATCGACACCGGCTGCGTGGCGATCATTGACATCAAGACCCGAAAGCTGCTGCAGCGCTGGCCGGTGGCGCACCCGCGGCACCTGTGCGTGGCCGGCGAGGCTCTGGTCTATGTGGTCTCGGATGCCAGCACTGTACTCGCCTTGAACCTGGCGACGGGCGAGACGCGACCGGTCGTGCAGGGGCTGAAGAATGCCACCGGCATTGCCGTGGACAAGGACGGACTGATCTACGTCGGCGTGCGCGAGCCCGACAACCAGGTGAAGGTGTATGCCGCCGACGGCAAGCTCGTCCGCACGATTGGCCGGCAAGGCGGCCGGGCCGCCATCGGCCCCTGGACCGCGGACGGCATGCTCTGGGTCAACGGCCTGGCGGTGGATGGCCAGGGGAAGCTCTGGGTGGCGGAATCGGACACGGCGCCCAAGCGCATGAGCGTGTGGGACAGCGCCAGCGGGAAGTTCCTCAATGAGTTCTTCGGCCCGACGACCTACGGCGCGCTGGGTGGCGCGATCAATCCGGCTGATCCGGCCCTGATGGTCGGCGCCGGCTGCGAATGGCGCATCGACCCGAAGACCGGCAAGGCGGCCTGCCTCGGCACGATCACGCGCGACGGCATGGAGAACTCCCGCTTCGGCACCGGCGCCAACGGCAAGCTGTACCTGGCGGTGGCGCCGGGGTGGACCCATGGAAGCCCGGCCATTCGCATTTTCGAACGCCTGGGCGATGGGCAGTACACCCTGCGCAGCATGTTTCTCTACGAGGGCAAGGATGCCGCGGCCACGACCCGGTATTGGACGGATGAGAATGGCGACGGGCAACAGCAGGAGAACGAGGTCACGACCGTCAAGGGCCATCTGAGCTTCAGCAGTTGGTATATGCACTTCGCGCCGGACTTGTCGATCTATAGCGGAAAGCAGCAGTTGAAAGTCCCCGGCTTCACCGCCTGCGGCGCGCCGAAGTATGACCTGGCGCAGCCGATCACGATGCCGATTGCCGGCATGGGGTCGGCCGACGGAAAGTATGTCATGACACAAGGTGAATATGGTCAGAACACCACCTGGAACCGCTGCTACGACATCGCCAGCGGCAAGCTACGCTGGGAGTATCCCGACAACTTCGTCGGCGTTCACGGCTCGCACAACGCCGTGCCGCCCGAGGTGGGCATGATTCGCGGCTCGTTCGGCCCCTGCGGCACGGCCACGCTTCCCGCGCCGATCGGCAATATCTGGGTCATCCCCACCAATGTCGGCGAGTGGCATATCCTCACCGAAGATGGCTACTACCTGACCAAACTCTTCCAGGGCGACCCCATGAAGATCGCCTGGCCGGAGAAGGCGGTGCCGGGCGCCATCCTCGACAACGTGCCCCCGGGCATGGGCGGCGAGGACTTCGGCGGTTCCATCGCGCTGGCTAAGGACGGCAAGCTCTACCTCCAGGCCGGCAAGACCGCCTTCTGGAATGTCGAGGTCACCGGCCTCGACACCGTGCAGGCAATCAAAGGCGGGACGCTGACCATCGTGGAGGGCGACACCAAGACGGCTCTGGCATTCCGCGAGGGCTACCTGCAGGAGGCCAAGGGCGCGGCGCGGCTCACGGTGAAGCACGCGACCCCCACGTTTACCGGCAACCTGGACAAGGACTTCGCCGCGGATACGCTGGTGAAGTACCAGAAGCAGGACGAGGCGGCCGCCCGTTCGGCGGCCGCCTGGGACGAGACCAACCTCTACCTCGCCTGGGAAGTCAGAGACAAGACGCCCTGGCTCAACGGCGCCGCCGAGGCCGCGCAGATGTATATCGGCGGCGACACGGTGGACTTCCAGCTCGGCACCGATCCCAAGGCCGACAAGAACCGTACTGAAGCCGTCCTCGGCGACCTGCGCGTCTCCATCGGCAACTTCCAGGGAAAACCGACGGCCGTGCTCTTCCGCAAGGTCGCGGTCGAGAAGAAGCCGCGCGTCTTCTCCTCGGGTGTGGTCAAAGAATACCGCGTGGACTATGTGGATATCCTCGCCGACGCGAAGATCACCGTGACACCACAGGGCCAGAGCTACGTGGTGGAGGCGGCGATTCCGCTGAACGCGCTGGGGCTGAAGCCCGCGGCCGGCCTGACTCTGCGTGGCGACTTCGGCGTCACCCACGGCGATACCGGCAACCGCACCCGCCTGCGTTCCTACTGGAGCAATCAGAAGACCGGCATCGTCGACGACGCCGTGTTCGAGCTGCAGCTGGAACCGAAGAACTGGGGCGAACTGTGGTTCCCATGACCAGGGCTGCTTCCTCGTGTGGCGATGGTCCGTCCGCGACCTGTTGAAACCACAGGAGATCCCTGCCGATGAAACTCGCACTGATTGGCGCCGGCAGTTATGTGTTTGCCCCGACGTTCCTGATCGACGCCATCACCCGGCATCGCCTGGAGGGGCTGGAACTGGCCTTGGTGGATCCCAACCTCGTGGCGGCGGAGGCCATGGCCGCCCTGGCCCGGCGGTTGGCCGCCGACGCCGGGATTCGCGTCACGGTGACCGTTCATGCCGAGCGCGAGCCCGCCTTGCGCCACGCCGATGCGGTGACCCTCTGCGCGTCGCCGCAGGGAGCCAGGCGATGGGCGATGGATTTTGAGATCCTCAAACGCCACGGCCTGCCGCGCCAAGCCCGGGAATGCGGCGGGGTGGGTGGGCTGGCCAATGCGCTGCGCTCCATCACCCTGGCGCTGGCGGTGGCCCGGGACATGGAGCGGCTCTGCCCGGGAGCCATGTTGCTGGACGTGACCAATCCCATGCCGCGCGTGGTCACGGCCGTCAACCGGTTCACGCGGGTGGCCTGCGTCGGTTTCTGCAATATCGCCCTGGGTGGGCCGGGTGGCTATGAATGGGCCGGACGCCTACTGGGGCGCGATTGCCGCAGCCTGCAGGTGCAGACCGCCGGCCTGAACCACTTCGCCTGGTACACGGAGATTCGCGATGCCAACACCGGCGCCGACCTCTACCCGCTGGCGGTGGAACGCCTCCACGGCCAACCGCTGCCGGGCGAAGAACGGGCGTTCACCGTCTTCCGCCGCTGGTTTGCAGAATACGGCCTCATCCCGGCCGGGCACTGCGACCACCACGCCGAATACCTCCCGGAACAGCCGGATATCGAATACCCCGGCGCGCCGCCGTATCACGGCACGGACGAGGAACGCCGGCAGCGCTGGCTGGAACTGGCCGAGATGGGGGCAGGAAAACGGCCGTGGCAGGAACTGCTCGCGCACGGCAGTTGGGAACACCCTGTGGACATCGCGGTCGCGGTGCGCACGGGTGGCAACACGGCCATGCCCATCGTGAACCTGCCGAATCGCGGTGGCTGCCTCCCCGGCCTGCCGGAAGAGCGGATCGTCGAAATCCCGGCCGAAGTCAACGCCGGCGTGCTGCGGGGGCTACCTGCAAAACCGCTGCCGGGCGAACTGACCGCCCTGTTGAACGCCATCTCCGACGTGCAAGAACTGGCAGCAACCGCCGCCGCCACGGGGGACCGCGCCGCCGCGCGGCGTGCCATTGAAGTCGACCCGGCCGTAGTCAATAAACCCGCCGCCCTGGCGGCGCTGGAGGACATGCTGGCCGCGCACCGGGACATGCTGCCCCAGTTCGCAACCGGGCCGGAACGTCCCCATGACGCTGTAACACTGGGGCGAAGTCGAGATCGCGCCGTGACCAACCGTCAGCGCTTCGTCGATCCGATCGCCTCGCGACAGAGCGGCGGGGTGACCGAATCGCGCCGGGAGCAACACGGATGAAAACGAGAATGCCTTTCCTGCTGAGCATCCTATTGCTCGGCCTGTTCCCCGGCGCCGCGCACGCGGCGCCGGCGGCCATCGTGAAGGTGGCGCAGCCGGTGGTGCTGGATCAGCCGGCGCAATGGCCGGCCATCACCGCCGTGCAGCGGATGACGACCGCTGGCGGCGAAGCCGCGCAGTGGACCGCGTGTTTTGACGCGACGCACCTGTACCTGCTGGTGCGCGTGCGTGACGACAGCCCGCTGAAGAACAGCGCCGGCGCCACGGATCCGGCGATGGTGATCAAGGGCGGCGATGCGGTCGGGTTCTGTTTTGAATCGCCGGACAAGCAGCAGGAACGCATCGTCGCGGCGCAGGTCGACGGCCAGCCGCTGGTGGTCTGCTATCGACCGGTGTCATCCAGGAAAAAGCCCTACACCTTCGGCTCGCCTGTCTCGACCTACGTGATGGACTACGTCGCGCCACTGCCCGCGGCCCGCGCAGTCTTCACGCCGATCGCGGGCGGTTATGCGGTGGGGCTCGCCCTGCCGTGGAAAGCGCTGGGCCTGACCCCGCGGGAGGGCCTCGAGTTTCCGTTCGATGCCCAAGTCATCTTCTCCGACCCGGCCGGGACGAAGAATATCGCCACCGCCTGGTGGCACAGCCGCGGCAACGGACCGGCCTGCACCGTGGACCTTCCCAGCGAAGCCCGCCTCTATGCGGACCTGTGGGGGACCGCGCGTTTGTTCGACGCCGATCCCGGCCCGCAGCCGGAGACCGCGTCGGTGTCGGACAGCCCGGTGACAGATCCGGAGGGGTTGCAGCCGGTGCCCATCATCTTCACGCTGCCACGGGCATGCCAGGTCAGCCTGGTGATTGCCGATGCGACGGGCTGGATTGTCGCCGAGCCGCTGCGCGCGCAAGCCATGAGCGCCGGCACGCACACCATCTATTGGAATGGCCGCGGCTACCGTGACATGCCGCTGCCGCCGGGCAAATACACCTGGCGGCTGGGGTATTTCAACGGGGTCCGCAGTCATTTCTACGGCGCCGTCGGCAATTCCGGGCGTCCGCCCTATCCCAGTGCGGATAAGAAGGGCTCCGTCGGCGGCATCCACGGCGGCCCCGCTGCCGTCGCCGCCGACGCCGGCGGCATTTACCTGCTGCACGCTGGCGAAGAAGGCGAGCATGGCTTGCGCAAAGTCACCGCGACAGGGGATGTGCGGTGGACCCGCTCACTCGGCGGGTTCGGCGACGGAAGAGCCGTCACCAGCGACGGCACGCGTGCCTGGATGATCGCCGGCTTCCCGGAACTCGCGCTGATTTGCATGGACGCGACCACCGGGCGCGATCTGCCGATGGGTACGCAGCCGCGCATCCCGCTGGGCGATCCAAAGAAAGGGTTTGGCGGGCTGGCGGTGATCGGGGGGAAGGCGTATATCAGTGTTGCCACTGAGAATCAAGTGCTGGTCTTCGACCTGACCACCGGCATAGCGGAGGCGGCGATCCCGCTGCCCAAGCCTGGACGGCTCTGCCGCCAGGATGCGACGCATATGCTGGCCATCTCCGACGACACCGTCGTGCGCATTGATCTCACCAACCGCGCCGTGACGACGCTCATCCCCGGCCTGACCGCGCCCACGGCGCTGACTCAGGATGCCACCGGCCGCCTGTATGTGGCCGAAAGCGGTGCCAAACAGCAAATCACGCAATTCGCCCCCGATGGGTCAAGCTTGCGCAGCTTCGGCAAGCCCGGCGGACGCGCGGCCACGGTCCTGAAATACGATCCGCTGGAGTTCCGCAACATCATCGACCTGATGATCGATGCGGACGGACAACTCTGGTTCGTCGAGGCGGGCTGGACCGCGCCGCGCCGGATCGGCTGCCTGACGACCGACGGAAAATGGGTGCGTGATTACTGCGGGCCCGTGTATTGCAGTTCCGGCATGGTGGTCGATCTCGACGACCCCTCCTCGGTCTATTACCACCTGGGGCCATCGTGGATGAAGACGCACATCGGCTTCTCCCCGACTCATCGCTGGCAGGATGCCACCTGGCAGATCGAGGCCATTTACTATTTGAGCCAGTCGGGGACGGAGACGCCAGCCACGCCCGACCTCATGCTTGGACCGGCCAGTCCCTCCTTCGCCGCCGGTATCACATTCGTAGGCGATAACGGCGTGAAATATTTCTGGATAGACGGAGAGACCACCTACACCCGGGGCCAGCCTGCCGCCCTGTGGCGCTGGGCGGACGACCGCTGGCGGCCGGCCGGCATCCAGGCCCAGGCCGGCAAGACCGGCTGGACCGACCGCAACGGCGATGGTTTGGTCCAGGATGATGAATACAGCAAAACTCCCGCCCCCGATGGCGGCTGGCGCTGGCTGGGACGTGACCTCACCCTCTACGGCCGCCAGGGCTTCTGGAAACCGACGCGTCTTGATGAGCGCGGCGTGCCGGATTATGACGGCGGCGTCCACACGCCGTATGCCACCAGGCCGTTTCCCGTCTGGTTACAACCACTCCTCGGCAACAGCGAGGTGGCGGTCTCGCGACCCGGGGCGGATGGCGCCGTCTACTACCTCGCCAACTTGGGCAACGGCCAGGGCCGCGCCTTCTGGGACCGCGCCTCGGAGAACAAGCTGATCAAGGTGAAGGATGGCCAGGTCCAGTGGTGGGTCGGCCACCATGATGGCAGCAATCGCGGCAATGGCGACCTCACCTTCACGTATAACATTTGCGGGATCGAAGACGGCGTCATTGTCGTCGCGGATGTCGCCAACCAGTATACCGCCTATACCGATGACGGTCTCACGCTGGGCTGGCTGCTCACGGATGACAACGGCCGCCCGCGCTGGAGTGACGACAGCTACGTCTCCGCCGAGCGCTTCTCCGGGCAATTCATCAAAGACCCAAAGACCGGCAAATATCTCCTCTTCTGCGGTGCCAGCGAGTCGTTGCAGGTCCGCGAGGTGCTTGGGATTAGCCCGAAAGAGATCACGCGGCTGACCGGCGAGGTCACCCTCGTCTCGTCGATGCCGCGCTCGACCCCGGCGAAAGGGGCGACGCTGATCCCTTACGCGACGTGGGAGTGCAGCAACGGACGCTTTAATGGCATCGACGGCGAAGACTGGGAATGGTGGCCGCGCGACTACGACGCCGTCACCATCCGCGACGGCAAACGCGTGGTGGGCGATGTGCGCCTGCGCCGGGATGCCGGGTATCTGCACCTCTTCGCTGACGTGCAGCAACCGGCTGACTTCCAGGCCGGCACGGGGAACACCCCGGCGGAACCCGCTGGCCAGGCGGATGGGGTGGAACTCCTGCTGGGGCCGCTGGTGCCGGCTCATCGCCGTGCCCCGGTCGCCGGCGATACCCGTGTATTCCTCTCGGCACGACGCGACGCACAGGGGCGGCCGGTCGGGACGGCGTGGTTCACCCGCCCGGCCGGCTCCCCGGTGCCGGCCAGCCCCTGGCTGCGCCCGATGACCACCTGGGGAGTGCTGGAGGGCACCCCGGTCAAGGAGGCGCTGGAGGCCGCCGGGACATGGATGCCGATCCCCGGGGCAAAGGTGGCGGTCGCGCGCCGTCCGGATGGCCAGGGCTACCGGCTGGAAGCGGAAATCCCGCTGGCGCTGTTTCCGGAGCTGACCACGCGGACGCCTGTCACCTTCACCCGCTGGACGGCCGACAACAACCATTGGAGCAAACGCTACACCGAGGAACGGTTCGATCTGGCCGGTCCCGTGCGGCTGAACGTGGCCATCTTCACCTCCGACGCCGCCGGCGCAGTACGCCGTCTGCCCTGGCTGCCGGATAACGCGCCGGCGATGGATCCCGGCACCTGGGGCGTGGCCAATGGCGCGGTCAAGGTGAGCTGGGCGGCGCAGCCGGGGGCGACGAGTTATCGATTGTACCGCGCCGCCACCGCAAACCTGGCGGATGCCCGGCTGGTAGAGACAGTCGCCCAGCGCACGCAGACCAGCGATCAACCCGGCATCGGCACGGCCTATTATTGGCTGACGGCGGTTGATCCGCTGGGCGAGTCTCAATTCCTTGGCCCCGCCAGTGTCACCATCGGGGAGAAGACGACCGGTGAGCCGCAAATACGCTTTACCGGCACCCCGGAACCAGCGCTGCTCCTCCCGCAACTGCCCGAGCTGTCGGCCTCCACCGGCACCACGGTGATCCGCAATCTCACTGTAACCGCGCAAACCCTCACCGCGACCGTCACGCCGGCAGGGGTGACGGTGAGCACGGTGGCGATGGGTGAGAATCAGTGGCGGCTCACCATCAACGTCCCATCAACAGCCGTGCCCGGGACGCGTTACACGGTCACCCTCACCGCGACCGGGGAAGCGAAACGCGTGTCATTCTGGGAACGGTTCAAGCGGTTTGCCACCACCCGCACGGCGACGGAAGCAGCGAAACCGGCGACCGCTGTCTGCCTCGTCACCGTCACGCCCGTCGCGGTGGCCGGGGTGATGACGCATACGGGCGGCACGCTGGCCATTGATACGGCCGCGGCGGCCGGGAAACCGGTGACCACCCTCGCATGGACTGGACAAGGAAGCGTGCCGGTCACCGCGCTCGGGACGCGCGGCTACGTGCTGTTCCGCCGCAACGGCTCTGCCGACGGGCAGCCCACCCGCACGGTGCAGGCGCCGTTTACGGACACCTTCACCGGCGGCGACGGCTTCCACTCTGGCGATGCCGACGGCAATATGCAGTTCGACCTGCACCTGCCGGATGGTACCGTGCAGCCCGGCCGCGATGCGCAAGGTCACGTCCGTTTTGGGTCGGTCAACAGCAACGCCGGCACTCCCGGCAAGCCCGAAACCTATCCGGGCGTGAGCTATCCGATCCAAGTCACCGACGATGCGGAACATCGGTTGACAGTCTTCACGCCGGCCAAACTCGACCGCGGGGCGAAGCAGCGCATCTCGCTGCGCAGCGCCACTGGCGAGTTCCCGCCAGCCACCGTGGAGTTCGATGGTTCACAGGGCGGCGCCGTCGTGCAATTTCGCTTCCGCGGCAGTACGATACTGACCATCCAGCAGACCGTCGGCGGCATGGGCTCGTCGGACCCGGGCGCCAATTGCGCGGCATTGTTTCTGGATTGAACGCCAAGGATCGCCGCTGATGACCTCACGAGAACGCGTAGAACGGACCATGAATCACCAGCCGGTTGACCGGGCGCCGCGGGACCTGTGGGCGCTGCCCGGCATGACGGTGCGGCGGCGGGACAAGCGCCGGGCGGGTGGTCATGCCTGACATGCAGACGTCAACTCCCGTGTCCACCCCGCAGCCCGTCCTCGTCTTCCGCTACAACCACTTCGACCCGCTCTGGCGGCGCTGCTGGGACCGCGACTTCCACGACGCCGGACGCCGGTTCGTCTCCTACCGCGCGATCGAAGAAGCGTGGATCAGCGACGCCATCGCCAGTTGCGCCGACGGCACCAGTTGTTTCATGGTCGAGTGCAGTTGGGTGCTGCGCCACTATCTCGAACGACATCCCGAACATCTGAAAACCGTGCGGCAACTGGCCCGCGAGGGGAGGTTCGAACTGCTGGGCTCGGGCGAGAACATCGTTGACACCAATCTGATCCACGGCGAACTGCTGACGCGCAACCTGGTGCTGGGCACGCTTTGGGCCGAGGCAACCCTGGGCGTGCGCCCCACCACCGGCTGGCACAGTGACGGCTTCGGCTCCAGCGCGCAGATGCCGCAGATCTTCCGGCAATGCGGCTACGACTGGATTCCCTCCATGTCCTACAACACGCCCGACGCCCCGTACTGGCGGGGCCTGGACGGCTCTGCCATCTTCTTCTCCAATGACATGCTGCCGGCCCACTTCGGCCCGGCCGGGCGCCTGCCGCATCGCCAGGGCACGACCGCCTACATCTACCAGAAACTTCCGCCCTGCCCGAACTGCCGTGGCACGGGCTGCCAGACCTGTGACGGAAAAGGGTTCGCCCGCGGCGACCGGGCCGAGTTCACCGCGCCGCCGACCGCACCGCTGCCCGGCGATGTCGCGATCTTCCAGCTCTGGGGTGAGGAGATCCAGCCGGGACTGCACGTGGCCGCCGCGATCGCCGCCGCCAACGCCCGCGATCCCCGGTTCCTGATCCGCCAGGGGGTCTACCGCGATCTGCGCCCCTATTTGGCGGCACAACTCGCTGCCGTGGACGCGCCGCCAGCCGACCGGATCAGCAGCAAGGTGGAGAACAATCCCTCGCAGTCCGGCTGCTACGTCTCGCGCATCAAGATCAAACAACAGCACCGCGCCGCCGAACACGCCCTGCTGGCGGCCGAATGCTGGGATGCGCTGCTGCAGAACGGCGCCCAGACGGACGCCCTGCGTAAGGCCTGGCGCGACATGACCCTCTCCGCCTTCCACGATAGCATCACCTCCTCCCATTGCGACCCGGCCTACGAGGAACTGCTCGATCTCCAGCACGGCGTCCAGGCGCTGGCGAACTCCGTCAGCGCCGACGCCGTGGCGCCCTATCTCACGCCACAGGATGCCGCTTTTACCGTGTTCAATCATCATGACCGGGCTGCCACCGTGCCGGTGACGGTGCAACTGCCGGGCAAATGGGCCGGCGCGACCGCCGACATGGACGATGGCCCCTTGCCCGTTTACGCAGTCCGCCCGGGCACCGCCGGCTCCACCGCCGTGACCGTCCTGGCCCGCCAGGTTCCCGCCCTCGGAGCACGTACCCTGCGCCTGACCCCGGCTCCGGCCAACCCAGCCGACACGACACCCCTGCCCGCACCGAACAGCGAACTCGCCTGCGGCCCGTACACCCTCCGAATCGGGGAGAATGGCGTCAGCGGCGTCAGCCACACACGCTTCGGCGAGGTCATGAAACCCGGCGTCTTCCATTTCGGCGAGCCGATTCTGGAGCACGATCTGGGCGATCTCTGGTCCACCCGCTCCCGAGACCGTACCCGCGAACATCTCGCACCCTTCACCCGCCTGACCGCCGTCGTGCGCACACCGCACGGCATCACCGTCACCTATGCCGGGCGACACCCGTCGATCGACAACCCCCACTTCTGCGCCGATCCGCAGGTGACGTATCTGACCTGGCAACAATCCTTTCAACTGCGCGAAGACGTGTCCTGGCTGGAAGTGGAAACCCAGGTCGAATGGCATACGCAGAGCCGGCGCCTGCGCCTGGCCTTCCCATCCATCAGCCGACAAAACCGCGGGGTCTACGAAATCCCCTACGGTGTCCTCGAACGTGAACGCTACGAAGGCATCCACACCCATGGCGGCAATGCCGGCGGCGACTGGCCGGCCCTGCACTGGGCAGGGCTGCAAATCCCGGGATACACCTACGCCATCTTCAACCGCGGCACCCCCAGTTACCGCGTCGAGGACGGCACGGTACTGGTCAGCGTCCTGCGCAGCCCGGAAATTCCCTACTGTCTCTCCGAGCCCGCCGCCTATGTCGCCCACAACTACGGCGGCATGCTCGATGCCGGAACGCACCATTTCCGCCACGCCCTCTACATTGGCCCCGGCGACTGGCGCGACAACGACACGGGATGCCAGGCCCGGCTCTTCCAAGCTCCGCCGCTGGCCGTTGGCGGCGCGCTGGCGGCGCCGCTGCCGGGGTGGGGCTTCACGGCGGCGCACACGCAACTGACCGCCGTGAAGAAGCCCGAGGATGGGCGCGGGATCGTCCTGCGATTCGTGGAGACCGCCGGGCAATCGGAAGTCATCCGACTGCGGCCGGCCCCAGCGTTCCGCGGTGCGGTCCGCTGCAATCTGCTCGAGGAAGACCAGACGACACTGGCGATCTTTGACGATGGTTTCAGTTTCACCATCGCGCCCTGGCAGATCGCCACAATTCGATTACTCACGGAATGAAAAACACCTTCTTCAATCTCGACGACCTCGACGCCCTGCGCGGGAAGCTGGCGCGCGCCAGCCGGGACGGCACGCGCCTGGGCCGCGTGTGGGATTCGGTCGTGCGCCGGGCGCGCAACGCGCCCGTCGACTTCCCATGGTTCACCCCGCTGGTGGCGCTGGCCGCCGGCGAGCCCCGCGACATCGAGAACGCGAAGGAAGCGATCCGGAGCTACCTGCGGACGCTGGACAGCCAATCCTTCGGCATGGGTGTGCATTTTCACTTCTGGTGCTTCGCCTTTCCGCACGCGCGCTGGGCGCTCTACTTCCAGTGGCTGAGCGCCCTCGGGGCCTGGGAGCCGGAGGAGGAGCGGCGCCTGCGCGCGGAATTGATCACCTTCCAGTCCGTCAATTTCTTCAGCGGCATGCGCACCAAGCCGGAGCCGGAGTGCGTGGACAACCAGACCCTGTCGCTTTGTTACTCCAACGCGCTGATCGGGCATCTCTTTGGCGACGACAGCGCCATCGCGCGGCGGATGGCAGTTGATGGTCTGCGGCGGCTGCCGGACATGCTTGGCGGCTTCCCCCCATCCGGCTACTCCGGCGAGGGCAGCACCTACATGGACTACGTGGTAGGGCCGTCCATCCCGTTCGTCGTCGAGCTTTTGGAGCAGGTTCATGGCGGGAACTGGTTTGAGCGTGAGCTACCCCCCAGCGGCGGCAGCGCGGCGAGTGTCTGCCGCATGATCGGCCGCGAGTGGCTGCCCGGCGGCCTGACGTTGCCGTGGGATCACTACGGCTATGGCACGCCGACCCGTTCCTGCATCGCCTATGCCGCTCACCGCACGGGGGAAGAATTCTACACGGAACTGCTTGAGCGCTACGCCGATTGGGCCATGGACACCGGGATCGGCTGGGGGTATGACGATCTCCCGTGGTCGCTGGTCTGGTGGCCAGAGGGAAACGTGGCGAGTGGCGAGTGGCGGGTGGCGAGGGCTGAACGGACCGGAGTCGCGAGCGGGTTCCGCTCCTGGGCCGAGCCCGAGGTGGGGGCAGCGCTGGTGTCGGACGATGCCGGGCTCTACCTGATGCAGATGTGGGACGAGTCGACGCCGCACTACCCGACCCGGGCCCACGTCAATCCCAACGCGGTCGTCCTGGCCGCCCACGGCAGTCCGCTGACCGTGGACGGCATTCCCGACGAGAGTTGCACCGCCTTCGCCTATCCGGACACCTGGCGCGAGGTCGGGTACATGGACATCGGCCAGAAACGAAAGTTCAACTTCGGCGCCGGCTGTGCCGGCGCGCACTCCGTCCTGCTCGTGGACGGCTGGGAGGGAATGCGCGCCTTTTCCGAGTATCCGCAGGCCAAACTGCGCGCGTTCTCGGAGGAAGCGAAGTCGGTGACCGCGGAAGTGACGCCGCTCTACCGCGAGCGCTGGCCCGACGCCCGTGTCGTCTGCCGCCGCTCGCGCCTGTGCCACGAGCGCTTCTGGCTCATCGAGGACTTCGCCCGCTTCGACCAGGAGCATGAGTTCACCGCCCGCTTCTACCTGCGGCCGGGGTGCATCCCGGCCGCGCGCGGTGTCGCGATCGAGACCGCCGAAGGCGTCCGCCTCCATCTGCTGCCCATTCTCGGCAGCGACACCTGCCACGTCGATACGGTGGCCGGTTACCCGAACGTGCTGGATGGCGAGTCGCTGCGCGTCGATTTCACCCAGCACGGCCGCGAATGCCGCTGGCTCTGGCTGGCGTGGCCGGAGGCGACCCGCCGCGTCGCGTTCGACGAGGCGGAAGGTTGGGCCGCGCTACCCGACGCCGATAGCTCGCTCAGCCCGGATGGCGCCCGCGAGGGGCTGGCAGCCGTTTCGCGGCGCATCCCGCTCACCAAGCCTCCCTTCCTGCTGGCCGACCTGCCGGTCTGCCGCCGCTGGTGGTTCCGCAAGACGATCGCGCTCACGGCAGGCGCCGCCTGGCTGCGCCTGCCCAAGCGCATGCTCGAACCGCGCCTGTGGATCGACGGTGTCGAGATCGACCTGGCACCCCACGCGCTGCGCATGGGCCTGCTGGAGCCGCAGGTGGCGCTGCCGCCGGCGGCCGCGGGGCGGACCGTCGAGATCCTGCTGCGAACCGACGCCGGCCATAGCCAATATGCCCCGGGCGGCAACGGCGGGTCCGGCTTCTCCGGCCTTCCGGCGCTCCTCGTGCCGCAGCCGGCGGCTGGCGTGGAACAGGCCGTGTACCGCGATGGCCAGGTGACGGTTCGCGCCGGGGGGCGGGAATGGACGGTTGCGCATGAGCTTTGCAGTGGCGAGTGGCAAGTGGCGAGTGGCGAGAATCGTAATCCGTTCTCGTCGCCGCTATCGTCCACCGGAATGGGGGGAAAGTCGGTTGACGCGAACGGCGACGATAACGGTGGTCGACTGGGGCGGCAGGAACAGAACACGCTTACCCAGTCCAGTTAACCGGTCTAAAGGAAAAGCGGAGAAGATCGACAAAGATCCCGACAAAGCTCGCGACAAAGAGAATCATATGGAAACGTCCCTCTCTAGAATGAACGCCTGCGCCGAGATCGCCGAACGACGCGACCCGGCGGGCCTGCCCGCACTCCTCGACGCCCTGCCCGACCCTGACTGGCGCGTACGCTACGCCGCGACCATCGCCCTCGGCGATCTCGGCGACCCGCGGGCGGCCGGGCCGCTCTGTGCGCTGCTGCGGGCTGAGGACCGCGAGCCGCTTTTCACGCAACCGCCGCTGGAGGGCGGCGGGCACGCCGGGGCAACGCTGGTTAGTCCAATCGTGTTTCCCGAGGGCACCACGGAGGCGACCAAAGAGGCCTGGCGCCGCCGAGGCCGCCTGCTGCAGGCCGGCTGCCTGGCCCTGGGAACCCTCGGCACGGCCACCACGCCGGCGCTGGAGCTGCTGCACGACTTCGCCACCGACCAGAAGCGCGACTACATGGTGCGCGCCGCCGCCTGCAAAGCCCTTGGCCAGCTCGCCTGCGCCGAAAGCCTGCCCGTGCTCGATCAGGCCACCCGCGACGAGGAGTGGTGCACCGCCACCGAGGCGCGCAAGGCGGTCGCGGCTGTGCGCGCCGCGCAGGGACAGACACGTTTCACAACCTGAAGAGGAGATAGATATGCAGACACTCAATGGGACATGGACACTGACCTTGGATCCACAGAACGAAGGGCGCGCCGGCCAATGGTACACGGCCGTCCGGCCGGGCGCCCGGCCCGCGCCGGTGCCGGGGATCGTGCAGCAGGTGTTCCCTGCGCACCAGGGCGTGGCCTGGTACTGGCATGTGTTCACCCCGGCGCATCTGCCGGAGAAGAGTGAGCGGTGCCTGCTGCACTTTGGCGCGGTTGAATACCTCGCCGAGGTCTGGCTGAACGGCCAACCCGCGGGCGGGCACGAGGGCGCGGAAACGCCCTTCGAACTGGACGTGACCGGCCTGCTGCGTCCCGGCGATAACCTGCTCGCCGTCCGGGTGGTGAAGCCCGGCGACGAGCGCGTGGACGGTCTGGTCCTGGCGGAAATCCCGCACCGGAACCAGTTCGACACTGCGAAGTTCCAGCCGGGCATGAGCTACAACATCGCCGGCATCACCGGCCGGGTCGAGTTGCTGGTCGTCCCGAGCGTCCGCATCGCGGACATCTTCGCCCGTCCGAATCCCACCACCGGCCGGATCGACGTCAGCATCACGCTGCAGAACGACAGTGGCAGCCCGGCCCAGGGCGAACTGGCGCTGCTGGCCGGGCCGGCCGGCCCCGCGGAGGGTGGGCACCTTCTTGAGACGGCTACTGCTGCTGCGGCATTGCCGCCAGGCCGCTCGGTTCATGAGCTCACCGTCATGATCGCACAACCGCACCTCTGGGATCTCGACGATCCGTTCCTCTACCGGCTGACGGCGCGGCTCGGCGGGCACGAGCTCTCCGTCCGCTGTGGGTTCCGCGACTTCCGCGTCAAGGACGGGTTCTTCCATCTGAATGGACGGCGCGTCTTCCTGCGGAGTTCGCACACCGGCAATCACTTCCCCGTCGGCCAGATCATCCCGGTGGATCCGGATCACCTGCGCCGTGACCTGATCATGGCCAAGGCTTCCGGCTTCAACTGCATCCGCTGGATCATGGGCGTGGCCTTGCCGGAGCAGATGGACTTCTGCGACGAACTGGGCCTGATGGTGTACGAGGAGTGTTATGCGGGCTGGGCTCCGCCCGGGGTGATTTACGACTCACCGTACCTGGCTGAGCGCTATGAGCGCAGTTACCGGGAGATGATCCTCCGCGACCGCAATCATCCGAGCGTCACGATTTGGGGCCTGATCAATGAGATGGGCGACGGCCCGCTCTTCCGCTGCGCCGTCAATTTCCTGCCCAAACTGCGCACGTTCGACCCGACCCGGCTGGTGCTGCTCGCCAGCGGGCGCTGGGACGCCGACCCCAAGATCGGCTCGGTCGCGAATCCCGGCAGCCGGGAGTGGGAACCGGCCTGGGGCGTCGAGGGGCCGGACGCGCCGGCCGTGGACAAGCGCCTCGACTGGGTTCCCGGCGGGGTCAACGGCTACCTGGATCGGGCCGGCGACGCCCATCTCTATTCGCCGTTCCCGATGTCCGATGGCCATCGCCGGCAGTTGCGCACGCTGGGCCAGGGCTGCAAACCGGTCTTCCTCAGCGAAGGCGGCATCGGCAGCCAGTTCAACGCGATCGAGGAGTTGCGCGGCTTCGACCGGCTGGAGGTCCCCGCGGACCTGCCCGACCGCAGCTACATCCGCGGCATGGCCGAACGCTTCATGGCCGACTGGCAGCGCTTCGGCATGGATGGCGTCTATCCGTTCCCGGTCGATTATTTCCGCGACAGCTATCGCCTGCACTCCCGCCAGCGCCGGCTTTTCTTCGATCTGGTCCGTTCCAACCCGCGTTTCTGCGGCTACAACCTGACCGGCCTGCTGGATCACGGCCTGACCGGCGAAGGGCTGTGGTCCTTCTGGCGCCGCTGGAAGCCGGGCATCGCAGAGGTGCTCGAGGATGGTTGGTCTCCGCTGCGCTGGTGCCTGTTCGTCTCTCCCGCGCATGGCTATGCCGGCGCGCCGCTGGAGGTGGAGGCGGTGCTGGCGAACGAAGGCGCGCTTCGGCCGGGCGCCTACCCGGTGACCTTCCGCATTTGGAGCGGCGACGGCGGCATTGTTTGGGAGAAACGTGTTGCGGTGGAGGTCCCCATGAATGGCGACCTGGCGCTGCCGGTCCTCAAGGAACGGCCGCCGCTCGGCCTGCCGGCCGGCGAGTATGTCTTTGCCGCCGACCTGGAACGCGGCGGGGCCCCGACCGGCGACCGCCTCAGTTTCAAGCTTACCGACGCGACGACCTTCCCGCACGGCCGCGGCAAGCTCTTCACCTGGGGCGTGGACGAAAGGGGCTGCGCCTTCTTGGCCGCGCACGGCTTCACCTGCGAACCCTATGCCCCGAAGAAACAGAAGAAGACCGCCAAGCCCCGTACCATTCTGGTAGGCGATATTCCAGCCGCTTCGGGAAACCTGGAAACATGGGATGCGCTGCGGCAGGAACTTGAAGCCGGGGCGCATATCATCGCTCTCAGCGCCGAGCCGTTCCGAACGGACCTGGCCAAACACGGCGAGCCAGCCCAGGCGTCGCCAGAGCAACACCCGTGGCACGACCTGCTCCAGGCCCGCTTCACCCATGATTGGCTCTACCACCGGGAGTGGGTAGGCACGCGCCATCCGGTTTTCGCGGGGCTGCAGAGTGGCGGAATCCTGGACTGGGAATACTGGGGCGAAGTGGTCGGGCACAACTGGTTCGCCGTGCCGCAACATCCCTGCGAAGTCATCGCCGCCGGGTTTGCTTTGACGTACGGCAGCCCCCCCTATGACAGCGGCCTGCTGATCGGCCGCCAGCGCGTGGGCCAGGGAAGCCTGCTCTTCAACTCGCTGGCGATCCTGGAGCACCTCGGCCGCCACCCGGCCGCCGACAGGCTGCTCTTGAATATGCTTGCGCTCGATGCCAAAGGGGCGACGGGCGAATGCGGCCAACAGAAACGACTGACAACACCACGAGGGAGGAGGACATCCCGATGAAACTCGCACTGATTGGCGCCGGCAGCTATGTGTTTGCCCCGACCTTCCTGATTGATGCCATCACCCGGCATCGCTTGGAGGGGCTGGAGCTGGCCTTGGTCGACCCCAATCTGGACGCGGCGGAAGCCATGGCCGCCTTGGCCCGGCGCTTGGCCGCCGACGCCGGGATTCGCCTCACGCCGGAGCTGGAGAAGGGCGCGCGCTACGTGTTCGAGGACATCGAGGGCGGCAACCCCATATACGTCACCGGTGGCGAGCCGTTCGACATCGCCATCGCCGACAAGCGCGGCAGCCGGCTGATCCTGTACCGCAAAGACGTGGGCAAACAGCAAATGGCCGAAAGAGCCGATGCCCACCATCATTCAAGTCTGGTGCTGCAGGAACAGCGCAATCGAACCGATGCTGAGAGACAATCTCAACCAAAGGAATGACCATGCCATCTGAAGAAACACATCTCCCAGCTTGGATGGATGCTTGGACCCACGTCCGGGACCTGGCCCAGGCCCGCGGCATGTATTTCGGGGCCGGGGCGAGTGCCAGTCAATTGCAGCAGGATCCCAATCTCCGACTGACGCTGGCGCGTGAGTACAACCCAGCAATCACCACCTGGGGCATTGCCGATTGCCGCTCCTGGCTGGGTGCCTTTGACGGACCGGATGATGTGGGGCCGTTGCCATGGGACCGGAGTTATAGGCCCAAACCCGCTCCCCTGGCGATGAAACAGGCGTTGGCCAAGAAGGAGATGATTGAATGAGACTCGGTGGACCGATATTTGCGAAAATTGACAATCCGGTGGCGTGGGCGACAGCCGTTGCCGCCGCAGGGTATAGGACTGCCTTCTGCCCCGTGGCTCCAGATGCGGACAACAGCACCATTCAGGCCTACGCAACGGCGGCCCGCAAGGCTGACATCGTTGTAGCGGAGGTGGGCGCGTGGAGTAATCCGATCAGCCCGGATGCGGCCACGGCGAAGGCGGCACTCGAGAAGTGCAAGGCTTCACTCGCCCTGGCCGACAGAATCGGCGCGCGCTGTTGTGTGAATATCGCGGGTTCACGCGGCAAGAAGTGGGACGGTCCTGATGCCGCCGACCTGACAGACGGGACATTCGACATGATCGTCGCCATGGTTCGCGACATTATCGATGCGGTAAGCCCAACTCGGTCCTTCTACACGTTGGAAACGATGCCTTGGATGTATCCGGACTCGCCGGATGCCTACCTTCGGCTGATCAAGGCCATCGACCGGAAGGCTTTCGCCGTTCATCTCGACCCGGTCAATCTGGTGTCCAGCCCCCAGCGCTATTTCGCGACCGGACGCCTGATCGAGGAGTGCTTCGCCAAGCTGGGCGCGCATATCAAGTCCTGCCATGCAAAGGACATCCTGCTCCGCGAGAACCTGACCGTGCACCTCGACGAAGTTCGACCGGGGCGAGGTGGTCTTGACTACCCGGTTTTCTTGAGATGCCTGACCCGGCTGGACGCTGACGTGCCGCTTATGCTCGAACACCTTCCGAATGAGGATGAGTACCGGGCGGCGGCCGCACATATTCGGAACGTTGCCGATCAGGAGGGCATCGCGCTATGAAGCACTGTGCCATATCCATCACCTCAAAGGAGCAGGCCGAACTTGTGGACGTCGCAGCGCCAGGAGCGCTGGGCGTGCATGAAGTCAGAGGCCGGACGGTTTGCACGCTGATCAGTCCGGGAACGGAACTCGCATGGAACTACACCGGGACGAACTACCCGTCATTCCCCGGCTACGCGGCTGTCCTTGCCGCGGAGGATATCGGGGCGGAAGTCAAGGGTGTATCCGAGGGCGATCTGCTCTTCTGCACCGGTGGGCATCGGAGCTTCCAACAGGTTGAGACTCGTGCGGCTCGGCAGGTTCCCAAGGAGTTGCCTCCCGAGAAGGCCGTTCTGGCTCGCTTGATGGGGGTCTCGATGACCACGTTGATGACGACGGCGGCCAGGCCCGGCGACCGAGTCTTGATCACCGGGGCAGGCCCCGTCGGCTTTCTTGCGGCGCAGATGTTCGCGTTGAGCGGGTACGACGTGCTTGTCGCCGAACCCGATGCCCTACGCCGGCGTCAGGTCGTGCAGTCTGGCATCCGAAACGTGTTCGCCAAAGCACCCGTTGAGGACGCGAGCATCGCCGGCACGGTGGCGCTGGTTGTGGAGTGTTCAGGGCATGAACAAGCGGCGGTGGACGCCTGCCGGGTGGTGCGAAAACGGGGGGAAGTCGTCCTGGTCGGCGTCCCCTGGCGTCGCCAGACGGACGCCTGCGCTCACGAACTTCTGTGGCTGGTCTTTCACAAGTACGTTGTGCTGCGCAGCGGCTGGGAGTGGGAGTTGCCGCATCATGCGGCCGATTTCAGCCCGCACAGCATCCACACCGGATTCGACACGGCACTCTGTTGGCTGGCGGATGGGCGCATCAAAACGGACGGGCTGATTACGCAAGCCGACCCGCGTGACGCGCAACGTTCCTACCAAGACCTGCTGCATCGCCGGGCGGAAGGTCTGTTCACTGTCTTCGACTGGACGCAAATTGAATCGGACAAAGAGAAGGACGGCCAACCAGCAGGTGCAGGCGACGCGTGACGCTATCAAAGGAGATGTACCGTCACGCCGACGCGCCGAACTTCCGCTCCTTCGCGCAGGCGATGGCCGACTACCGTGAAGATCCCGAAGGATCCGACTGAAGATACTCAATGGCAAAATGAAACGGACGCGACGGGACGTGATGCGGATGGTCGATCAAGACCGGTGGCCGCCCCATGTGCCGTGGGTTTGCAGCTTCACGCAGGAGGCGTTCGGGAAGCTGATGCTGGGCGCCGGCGCCACGACTTGACAAGGAGACGACTACGCAATGGTATTCAGTTCGCACATCTTCTTGTTCTACTTCCTGCCGCTGTCGCTGCTGGTGTACTACCTGCTGCCCATGCGCGGGAAGCACATCTCGCTGACTCTGTTCAGCTACGTCTTCTACGGCTGGGCCAACCCCTGGTTCGTGTTGTTGATGATGTTCCAGACGGTGGTGGACTGGATGGCCGGCATGACGCTGGCCGGGTTGTGGGGCAAACCGGCGGATGCGCCGATCCCATTGCTCGAACCTCACGGGGCGCGCACGCGCCTCCAGAAGTTCGCGTTCGCCAGCGCGCTCGTGTCGAATCTGCTGCTGCTTGGCTTCTTCAAGTATTTCAACTTCGGCCTCGAGAACTGGAACGCGCTGACGACCGCCGCCGGCTGGGAGGCGGGCCGGTGGGACACGGTGTTGCGGATCACGTTGCCGCTCGGGATCAGCTTCTACACGTTCCAATCCATGAGCTACGCGATCGACGTGTACCGGGGCGATGCCAAGGCGATCCGGTCAATCCTCGATTACATGTGCTATGTCGCGATGTACCCGCAGCTCGTGGCCGGGCCGATCATCCGGTTCCAGGATGTGGCCGACCAGTTCATCGTCCGAACGCACACGCTGGAAAAGTTCGCGCGCGGCGTCGCGTTTTTCTCGCTCGGCCTGGGTAAGAAGATCCTGCTGGCCAATCCGTGCGGCAAGATCGCCGACACGGTGTTCGATGCCGGCGCGGCGACGACGCTCGACTCCTGGTACGGCGTCTGTGCGTATGCGTTCCAGATCTACTTCGATTTCAGCGCCTACTCGGACATGGCGATCGGGCTGGGACTGATGCTCGGCTGGGTGTTCGCCAAGAACTTCGACTCACCCTACAAGAGTCACTCGATCACCGAATTCTGGCGGCGCTGGCATCTGTCGTTGTCCACGTGGCTGCGGGACAACCTCTACATTCCGCTCGGCGGCAACCGACTCGGCGAGGTCCGCACCTACTTCAACCTCGCCATCACAATGCTGCTCGGCGGCCTCTGGCACGGGGCGTCGTGGAACTTCGTGATCTGGGGCGGCATCCACGGCGGGATGCTCGGCCTCGAACGACTCCAAGGCAAGGAAAGCTGGTACCGGCAACTGCCCGCGCCGTTGAAGACGGCGATCACCTTCGTCATCGTGCTGTTCACGTGGGTGTTCTTCCGCGCGAAAGACCTGCCCGCGTCGTTGAACTACTGCCGGACGATGCTCGGCTTCGGCGCGCGGCAGGACGGGAGCGATTTGCTGGCTGGGTTGATCTACCAGCCGTATTACCTCCTGTGTTTCGTGATTGCCGGCTTCGTGGTCTGGCGCTGTCCGCAAACGTGGGATTTCACCCGGCAACTCCGCTGGCCGAAAGCGGCGTTCTGTCTCGTGATCCTGTTGGTGTCGTTGGCCGTGATGGAAACGCAGGCGTTCAATCCGTTCATCTATTTCATCTTCTGAGCATGCCACACCACAAACATCATTCCCGCGAAGAGATCGCCAAGATCGAGATCGGCCACACCGACTCGACGCGGGGTGTGAACTGGCTTTTGACCGCCGTGTTCATCGCCGTGATCGTCGCCGTGCCGGTCTTCCAAACGATCCGCGAGCGGGGCCGGGTCGCTGCAGCGTTTTCCAACCCGTGGCCGGCCGGCGCCGAGTTCAAGACACCGGCCCAACTGTTCGCCGTCGGCAAACAGGTCAACAACCATCTCCTGCGCGACATCCACACTTTTGAGACCAGCCTCCAGGATCGCGACGCCATGGTCCAGTGGCTGATCCCGCGCATGCAAACCGTCGTCACCGGCTGGCTGCGCGGCGGCAACGAGGACGCCTACTGCGGCCGCGACGGCTGGCTGTTTTACCGGCGCGACCTCGACTCGCTGACCGGCCGCGGCTTCCTCGACCCGGTCGTCCTGAAACACCGCGCCGCCACCGGCAGCGAAATCAAGACACCCCCGCAACCCGATCCGGTCAAGGCCATCGTCGCGTTTCGCGATCAACTCGCCGCCCGCGGCATCGCCTTGATCGTCGTGCCGGCCCCGGTGAAACCGACAATCCACCCCGAGCGTCACACCGCCCGCTACGCCGGCAAGACCGGGCCGGTGCAGAACCCGTCGTTCGCCGCGTTCCAACAACAACTCGCCGCCGCCGGCGTCGCGGTGTTCGACCCGACGCCGCACCTGCTGCAGGCGAAGACGGGCGCGCCGCTGTACCTGGCGACCGACACGCATTGGACGCCGGCCGCGATGGAGTTGGTTGCCGACGCGCTCGCGACCGCCGCCCGCCGCGTCACACCGTTACCGGCCGCCGCGCCGAACCGGTACACGACCGTCGAGAAAACCGTGAAGAACCTCGGCGA
>CAZZCT010000053.1:5536-27927 GCA_964652365.1 uncultured Lentisphaerales bacterium | reverse complement strand
ACCTGCACCTGGTTGACGCCCCGCAGCTGGTATTCGACCGGGTCCTCAACCGTGATGATCTTGCGGTCCGGCAGGTTGATCTGGCTCAGACAGGCATACAGGGTGGTGGTTTTGCCGGAGCCGGTGGGCCCCGTCACCAGCAACACGCCGTCCGGGAGTGCGATCAGGCGCTCGAAGCGCTGCTGGTCATCCGAGAGGAATCCGAGTTGCGGCAGTCCCAGGGCCAGGTTCTGCTTGTCCAGGATTCGCATCACGATGCTCTCGCCGTGGTTCGTGGGCACCGTCGAAACGCGCAAGTCGATGTCGCGGCCGCCGACGTTGATCTGGATACGGCCGTCCTGCGGCGTGCGCCGTTCCGAGATCTTCATGTTGGCCATGATCTTCACCCGCTGCAGGATCGCCGACTGCAGGCGCTTGGGGGGGCTTTCAGTCTCCGCCAGCACGCCGTCGATGCGGTACCGCACGCGGAAGTGCTTCTCCATGGGCTCCAGGTGGATGTCGGAGGCCCGTCGACGGAACGCCTCCATGATGATCAAGCCCACCAGCTTGATGACCGGCGCATCCGACTCGGTGGCCTCGCCGGCGGACAGTTGATCATCGAGGCTCTTGCCCTTCAGCTCGACGTCGCCGTCCTGCATCTGTCCCAGGACGGACTCGAGGTCGGTCTCGGTCGGGTAGAGACTGTCCAACGCCCGGGCGATCTCGGCACGCGAACTGACCACGGCCTCGACGTTGCACTTGAGCACGTAGCGCAACCGGTCGAGCGTGTCGAAGTTGAGCGGGTCGCTGAGCGCGACCGTCAGGGTGTCCGGGGTCTTCAGGATCGGCACGATGCCATACTTGCGCGCGTCTTCGGCCGAGACGATGTCCTTGAGATCCGGGGCGATCTCACCGGGGGTGATGTGCGCGACCTCCATGCCGAACTCGGCGGCCAGCAGGCGCAGGAGGTCCTCCTCGCTCACCGCGCCGCTGTGCATCAGGATGTCGACCACCGTCTCGCCTTCCTGCTTGAGCGACATGGCGGCGCGGTCGATCTGATCGGCGGTTACCAGGCCCTGCTCCTGGAGCAACTGCAGCACATAGTCGTCGTTGGAAGTCACACCGGTCTCCTGCTTGCAACATCCCGTAAAGTCAACTGCCCGCGCACCGGGCTGCGAGTCGGGCGGCCACCAGTTTGCCCGCCAGTTTCGGATCCGCCTGGCCGCGGCTGGCCTTCATCACCTGCCCGACCAGAAATGCGGCGGCCGCGGTCTTGCCGGCCAGCACGTCCTGCACCGTCCGGGGATTGGCCTCGATCGCGGCATCCACCAGACGCCCGACCGAGTCGAGATCGCTGTCCTGCGCTAGTCCGCGCGCGGCCACCAGGTCGGCCGCCCGACCGCCCCGCGCGAACAACTCGGGCAGCAATTCGCGGGCGGTCGGCTGGTTGATGGTTCCCTGCGTCACGAGTGCGATCAGTTCGGCCAACCCCGTGGGCGTCAGGGCGCAGGTCGCAAGCGTGCGGTTCGACGACGCCAGCAACCGCATGACATCGGTCATGATCCAGTTGGAGACCGTCTTGGCATTTGGTCCCGCGCGGACGGCGGCCTCGAAGAAATCCGCGACGGCCCGTTCCGCGCACAGCACCCCGGCGTCGTAGTCGGGAATTGCATACTCCCGCGCGAACCGTGCCCGGCGGTCGGCCGGCAACTCCGGCAATTCAGCCCGCCACGCCGCGATCTGGGACTCTGCCAGCGCCACGGGCAGCAGATCCGGCTCCGGGAAATAGCGGTAGTCGTGCGCATCCTCCTTGGAACGCATCGGATACGTGACGCCCGCATCGGGGTCCCACCGCCGCGTCTCCTGCACGATCCGGCCACCGCGGTCCAGCACGTCCCGCTGCCGGTCGATCTCGTAGCGCAGGGCGGCCTGGACGCCCTTGAATGTATTGAGGTTCTTGATCTCGCTCTTGGTTCCGAGCGCGGCCTGGCCGGGAGGCCGGAGGCTGATGTTCACGTCACACCTGAGATTGCCCTCCTCCAGATTGCAGTCGCTCACGCCCAGGTACAGCAGGATCTGCTTGAGGCTGTGCAGGAAGGCGAAGGCCTCCTCGGGGGTGGCCATCGCGGGATCGGTCACGATCTCCATCAACGGCACGCCGGCGCGGTTGAAGTCCACCGTGCTGTACCGTGCGTGGTGGGTGCTCTTGGCCACGTCTTCCTCGAGGTGGATGCGCGTGAGGCCGATCGACCGCGTGCCACCCTCGGCCGTCGGGGTCGCGACCGCACCGCCGAGGCAGAGCGGCTGGTCGTACTGCGAGATCTGGTAGTTCTTGGGCATGTCCGGATAGAAATAGCTCTTCCGGTCGAACTTGCTGCGCGTGGCGAGTCGGCACCCCAGCATCAGCCCGGTCAGCGCCGTCAGGCGGATCGCTTCGCCATTCACCACCGGCAGCGCGCCGGGATAGCCCAGGCAGACCGGGCAGACCTGCGTGTTGGGCTCCGCGCCGCAGCGGGTCGAACACCCGCAGAAGAGCTTGCTGCGCGTGCGCAGCTGCACGTGCACCTCCAGGCCGATCGTCGCCGTCCAGTTCATCGGCCGCCCTCCTGGTGGCGGGTGTACGCGGCGGCCACGCGCAGCATGGTCTCCTCGCCAAAAGCCGGTCCCAGCACCTGCAATCCGACCGGCAGCCCCTCCGGCGTGCGCCCGCAGGGCACCGAGAGCCCGCAGATGCCGGCCAGGTTGGCCGTCACCGTGAAGATATCCATCAGGTACATGCGCAGCGGATCGGCGGCGCCCTCTCCGAAACGGCCAGCCGGCGCCGGGCTCACCGGGGTCAGCAGTGCGTCGCACTGCCGGAAGGCGGCCTCGAAGTCGCGCCGGATCAGGGTACGCACCTTCTGCGCCCGCAGGTAGTAGGCATCATAATAGCCGCTGCTGAGCACGTAGGTTCCCAGGATGATGCGCCGCTTGACTTCGCTGCCGAACGCGCCGGCCCGTGTGCGGCGGTACATGTCCACCGGCGATTCGCAGTCCGCGGCGCGGAACCCGTAGCGTACCCCATCGTACCGGGCCAGATTGGCGGAGGCCTCGGCGGTGGCCAGTACATAGTAGGTGGCAACGGCGTACTCCGTGTGGGGCAGGCTGACGTCCACGATCTCGGCGCCCAGGCGGGTGCAGGCCGTCACCGCCGCGTGGACGGCGTCGGCCACGCCGCGGTCGAGTCCGCCGATGAAGTACTCACGCGGCAGCCCGAGGCGCAGCCCCTTGAGATCCGTCGCGCCGGCGACGGCTTGCAGATAGTCAGGCACCGGCCGGTCCAGCGCCGTGGCATCGCGCGCGTCGGCCCCGGCGATCACCCCGAGCAGCAGGGCCGCGTCGCGCACGTCGCGGGTCAGGGGCCCGATCTGGTCCAATGACGACGCGTAGGCCACCAGCCCGTAGCGCGAGACCCGGCCGTAGGAGGGCTTGAGTCCCACGCAGCCACAGAAGGCCGCCGGCAGGCGGATCGAACCACCCGTATCCGACCCCAGCGCGGCCAGCGCGACGCCGCCCGCCACGGCCGCGGCCGAACCGCCGCTGGAGCCGCCCGGCACGCGGTCGCCCGCCACCGGATTGCAGGTGCGCCGAAACGCGGACGATTCGCAGGTCGACCCCATCGCGAACTCATCCATGTTCGTGCGGCCCACGAACAGCGCCCCGGCCGCCCGCAGCCGTGCCACGGCGGTGGCGTCGTAGGGCGCCACATACCCCTCCAGGATGCGGGAGGCGCAGGTGCAGGGTTGCCCCCGCACATTCAGATTGTCCTTGATCGCCAGCGGCACGCCCAGCAGGGATCCGGGAGTGCCCGCCGCCAGCGCGCGGTCGGCCTGAGCCGCCTGCGCCAAGGCATCGGCAGCATCGAGCGCGAGATAGGCACCCAAGGCGGCGTCGCGCTGTCGGGCCGCGTCGAGCAACGCCTGGGTCAGCTCCACGGAGGAACAGGCGCCCGCACGCAGGGCGCGGGCCGCATCGTGAACTGTCAGGCCGGAGATGTCCGGGGTCATCGTGTATCCAATCCCGTCTGCTGCCGGACCGGACTGCACGATCGGGCCCGCGGCCATGCCGCCGCCCCACGAAGGAGCTGCCGGCCGGGATCCCGCGGCCACGTCCTACTCGACAATCCGCGGCACCTGGAACTCGTCGCCGCGCCGCGCCGGAGCGTTGGCGAGCACCTGCTCGCGCTCCAGCCCCGGCGTCTCGTCGTCGGCGCGCATGACGCTCAGGACCGACTGCCCATGCGAGGTCGGCTCAATTCCGTCGAGCGCCAACTCGCCGAGTTTCTCGACGTAGGCAAGGATCGTGTCCAACTGCCTCTGGAACAAGGACTTCTCATCGTCCGTCAGCTCCAGTCGCGCCAGGTTGGCGACATACCCCACGTCGATGTGCTGCGTATCGTGCAAATCAGCTCCGGCTGCTGTGCGACCGGCACTGGCCGGCAGCTTCAGACATTCAGGCGAGTGTACCGCTCCGCGTGGCTTCCGACAATCTCAAAGCGTGGGCGTGATCCGCCGCGCCACGGCCCGGCCGGCGGGCGCGTCGGGGAGACTGACGCCGAAACAGCACCCGGGAACCCGCGCGCGCCTTACGGGGCGCCAAGCGGGGCTCTCCGCCACTCCCGCAACTGATCCTCGGTTGGCGCGGAGACGATCTCGTAGAGCCGCCAGGAACCATACTGGGCAGCAAACAGGGCCCGCTGTGCGCCGCGGTCATAGATGCCGTCGTAGCGCCAGTAGACGCTCTCCCAGGCATCGCGCCCGGTCGGTCCGGGCAGCAGCAGGAAGAGCTGCTGGCGCGCGTAGTCGCGACGCAATGCGCCCAGGTGCAGGTCAAGGCACGGAACGAACGGGCCGACGCGCGCGCCGCGCAGCTCACCCAGGCCCGCGTACCCGCACACGAAGACTCGCCCGTAGGGGGTGCGCGCCGCCACGGTCGCGGCCACCTGCGGCAGCAGCCCGCTGGCCGCGGAAGACACCGGCGCGTGAGAGGCGGCAACGATTCGTCTGACGCGGGCAGTGCCGGAAGCCTCAGACTGCAGCAGCACCGCCAACGCCAGCGGCAGGCTGGCCAGCACCACGGCCGCGCGGCGTTCCCCGCGCCGCCACGCACCCGAGGCCAGATGGACACACGCCACCATGCCGACCAACGGCAGCAGGGTCTCGGCCGCAGCGGCAGCCCAGGCCAGTCCAAACGCGTGCAGCAAGCCCATCCAGACCGCCAGCACCAGGCCGCAAAGTCCGGCGGTCCCGGCCGCCGCGTGGCGGCTCAGCCGCGCCAACACCAGGGCCAGCAGCGAGGCCGCCAGTCCCACGCTGACGGCCAGCGACAGAGGCGGAAACTGCCAGCCTTGCCAGACCGCTGCGCGGCCCACGCCCCGCAGCGGGTAGATCCCGTCACCCAGGATCAGCCAGTTCATCAGGCACCAGACGGCCAGAGCGTAGAGCGGCGGCAAACCGCCGAGCGCCAGCACGCCCTGCAGTCGCGGCCGCAAGACCGGCAGCGCCAGGGCCGTCAGCGGCAGCATCAGGATCAGGAAGATGCCCAGTCCGGACAGTGCGAAGCCACACAGTGCCAGCGCGGCGAGGGCGAAACCCAGCTTCACCAGATCCATGAGCCGGCACCCGGAGCGCCAGTCCACGACCTTGCAGGTGGCGACCAGAGCCGCGGCCACGGTGATCGCGTGGCCGGGATCGCCCGCCAGCGCCCGACAGCCCGGGTTGACCAGAAAAGCCAACCAGGCCACCACTGCCAGCGGGCGCGGCAGATAGCGAAACGCCAGCCGCCAGAGGGTGTAGAAGAGCGCGGCCAGACCGACGGCGGCCGCGGCCGCCGCAGCCCACGGAAAGTCGGCCCGCGGCCGCAGATAGGCCGCCGGCAAACCGGCGAGACTGGGCAAGGGCGGGAACCAGCCCGATCCGACCAGGGCCTGCCGGCCTTCAGTTGTGCCGGCCACCAGCTCGCGGCAGATGCCTTCGTGAGCCCAGACCTGCCCCGCAGCCAGCGGGCCATACGCCTGGCGTTCGGCCGCCAGCAGAAGGCCGGCCGCCAACAGCGCGGGTAGCCAATCAGTCAGCTTTTGACGCAGATAGCCCATGCTGGGTCTTCTCCCAATAGAATGGCTTGGTGAAAAACTGCACGAAAGCCCGCCAGCCGCTGTAACTCATCATGACCCAGTAGACCGGCGTGAGCAAGGCCGCCCACACCAGGTCGTCGTAGCGCCGCCGGTAACACCCCAGCAGGTGCACGTAGACGAAGACGAAGTTCCCGACGAACAGGCACAGCGCGCCCAGCGCGAAGACCGGTCCGGGGAACAGCAGCCCCACATGCGCCGGACGCGCGCAGAACCAGAACAGCGCCAGGGCCCAGAAGACCGGGTTGATCAGCGACGAGACGATCACCCCGCCGATCAGCAGATGGAAATGGAGGTAGTTGCGCACGCCGAGTTCGTGCAGCAGGCGCCAGGGATTGCGCATGTGCACAAACCAGGTCTGGATGTAGCCCTTCTGCCAACGTGTCCGCTGGCGGATCCAGAAGCCCAGGTCGCCGCAGGCCTCCTCCCAGGTCGTGGTCTCAAGCATGCGCGTGCAATACCCGGCGCGACAGAGCCGGACACCCAGGTCGCAGTCCTCGGTCACATTGTAGGCGTCCCACCCCAGCAGGTTGCGCAACACGTCGGTGACGAAGTGGTTCGAGGTGCCCCCCAGCGGCACCACCGCCCGCATGGCGGCCAGCCCGGGCAGGCAGAGATCGAACCAGGCCGAGTACTCGGCCGTGAACCAACGCGTCAGCAGATTGTGGCGCGGATTGTAGAAGTTCAGGCGCGACTGGATGCAGGCCACGGTCGCTGGCGAGCGCTCGAAGGCCAGCACCGCCAGCTTGAGCTGGTCCGGCTCGGGACGGTCCTCGGCGTCGTAGATCACCAGCAAGCGGCCGCGCGCCAGGTGTAAGCCGTAGTTGCAGGCCTTGGGCTTGGTGCGAGGAAAGGAGGGCGGCACGACCGTGATCCGAAACCCGGCCGGCAGGTCGAGCGCGCGCGCCGCCGCCAGGGTCTGCGCGTCATCGGCCTCCAATAGGAGCTGCACGTCCTTGCATTCGGCCGGGTAGTCCATGGCCGTGAGGGCCGCGACCATCTGGCCGACGGTCTCCGGCTCCTTGTACATGGGCACCAGGATCGAATAGACCGGCCAGTCGCGCGCGCCGGCTGCCGCCAGGTCAGCCGCCGTCAGCCGGAGGGAAGCCCGGCCGCTGGCCGAGGCGCGTACCAGCGCCAGCTTATAGACCGTCACCGCGCCATAGAAGAGCGTCGCGACCAGCACCAGCAGGCGGCCGACTGCCAGGGGCCACAGCCACAGGCCGACCGCCACCGACAGCAGCCCGGCGATGCCGACTGCCCACTGGGCGCGGGTCAGCGGCTGCTGGGCACTCCAGTCCGGCCGCCGGTGCGCGAGTTCCAGCGGATCGAACGCCGCGCCGTCGCGCGGGCCACCCTCCGGCGCTACCATCGTCCACCACCGGTGAGCGTGTGGGCGATCGCCTCGGCCGCCAGCGCCTGCCAGGCGGGCGGCAAGCTGCCGGCCGGTGCGTCGGTGGCCGCGGCACGCGCACGGCACAGGGAGTAGACGTCGGCCACGCTGGCGCCGCAGGCGTCGGCCACGCGTACGATGCTCTCGGCGTACAACCGGCTGGGATCGGCGACGTCGGCCAGGCGCACCAGGCCCGGCGGCGGGGTCACGAGCACGACCCGCGCCCCCACCCCGTCGCCAATCAGGGTCACGAGGGCCGCCAGGCGGCGTTCGAAATCGCCTCCGGGTTCGCCGGCGTCGACACCGCCCAGATCGGGCGCCACCACCACCACGTCGGCGCCGCGCAGTTCCGACAGGCGCGCCAGCGGCGCCAGGCGGTCGAAGACCTGCGAACTCAGCGGCGCCATCAGCGTGGCGTAGGAGATCCGCTGGTAGCGCAGCTGCAGCGCGTCGTTTTGCCCGGGGCGGGCAGCGCGGATCCGGACATTCTCCAGCAGGCCCGCATCGAACTCGCTGCCCGTCTCGGCCGCACCCGCCGCCCCGCAGAGGAAGCCGTCCAGCACGACCAGGCGCGCCCCGGCGCGCAGCGCCGGCAAGCTCGCCGGATCGCCGTGCGAACCCTGGCGCGGCACCAGCACGCAGACGTCCTCGCCGGCCAGCAGCAGGTCGCCGTCCAACCCGGTCGGCAGGCGGTCAAACGGCGGGCGCACCAGACGCACGCGGCCCGACGCGACGACCGCATCGGCGTGGCGCACCTGCCAGTGCACGGCCGCCAGGTCGAGGGCAAATCCGGCCGGCAGCGACAGGCGGCCCCAGGTCTGCTGCAGGTTCACCGGCTCCCGTACGGTCTGAACACTGCCGTCGATCAGCACGCGCTCGGCCTGCACCTGCAGTTCCACCTCCGGCGGGACGGTGCTGCGCACCTGGATCTCGGGACGCACGGGGTCGTCCTCATAGCACACGGAAGGCATTCCAGTCAGCCGCCCGGCCACGCGGTACTCGCGGGCCACGCGGGCCGGCACGTCGACCAGCAACTCGGCCGAGGCCTGCATCCCGAGCGCCGTGCGGACCCGCAACGTCACGGGAATCAGCCCCGTTTCGGCCAGGACCGTCCGAACGGTGGCACCCTCGCCGAGCGGGCGGCCGCGGCTGGACCACGTGCAGGAAACCTGCTCGACCCCCTCCCAGGCGGCGTGCAGGCTGTCGAACTGCACCGGCGTGAAGTAGGTCGCCAGGCCCTGGAAGCGATAGGCCGGCCCCAGCTTCCAGGCCGCCGCGGCATGCACGACCTGGCCGAGGCGCTCCCAACGCCCCGGGACCGGGTCGGCGCCGGTCGCCAGCCGGTTGGCGGGCAGGCTCTCGATCGTGGTCTGCCCCGGCGGACGCCACCCCACCTGCGCGCGGAGGTGCTTCTCGCAGATCGTGTAGACCTCGAGCCGGTGCAGGCCGGCGCCCAGCAGCACGGGTTCCCCGACCGTCCAATCCTCCTTCTGGTCGCGGGCCTGCTCGACCCAGAGGCGCCCATTGACCAACAGGTAGGCGACGGTGCGGCCGGTCAGAGCGAACACATACTCACCCGGTTCGGTCACCACCAGCCAACTGCGCAGTTGCGCGACGTAGGTGGGCCGTTCCCAGCCGCCCTTGTACCAGGCCGCCGGACTCTGGCTCTCAAACGGAACAAAACCGGGCAAACGGAAGGCCACTTGCTCCGCAGCCTGGCGATGGGCCAGGAAGTACATATCCTGCCAGGATGGGGGTGCGTCGTGTCCGCCGGCCCGCTGGACCGTCACGTCCACCGGCAGCGGGTCGACGAAGGTGGCATCGACGCGCGGGAGACTGCCGTTGGTCAAGGCGTAAACGGCCACCGGGGTGCCGGGCGCGAGACCGACGCACCCCACCAGCAGGTTCAACTCGTTGGTCCCAACAGCCAGAACCCGCGATGGGCGCTCGCCGGATTCGCTGGCTACCCGCACCTGCCCAACGCATGCGCCATCCGGAAGCTGCGCCGGCAATCGAACCAGAGCGTAATCAGACCCGGTCGGCGCCGCGAAAACCAGTCGCGCCGAGGCGTCGGCAAAGCGCCAAGGCGGTTGAGGGGCTTGCGCGCGCACGCCTGGCTGCCATGCCAGCATCGCGACGACTGCGGCAAGCTGGCCGCCAACGCGCGGTCCGAGCCCAGGCAAAGCGTCGAGCGAACTTCCGCCGAAGATGCGACGCACTTGCGTCGCAATGGAGCCAATGAACCTAAGAAAAGCGCAAGTCAATCTCACCACGAAGGACACGAAGATCGCGAAGTTGATGCATTGTATTTCGTGTCCTTCGTGGTGTAACTCCCGTTCATGGCCGCAAGCGGTCTCAGCGTGTCCGTCTGCCGGCCTGCGCACTGGAAGTCGCTGACTGTATACTCGCGTGCACACATCCAGCAGCCACCGCGCCCGGCCCAGCGGTACGAGCCCCGCACGGGCTGAACCGCACCAAGCCCGCGGCCACCGGACGCCGGCATCATTGGCACGTTTTGTGCGAATGCTTGATCTCCATGAAGAAGGTGCAACGTTCGTTCCGGCCGCCAGACCACTCTGCGGCCATGTCGGCCGCAGCCGACCGAACGGCTACGCCTTCCGCAGCATCGCACATTGCGTGCCAGTCCGGGCCGCGTGCAACCGCCGCCTGTACGAGGCCCCGCCACGCTGGGGGACGGGGCTTCACGCTGGTGGAGCTGCTGGTCGTAATCGCCGTGATTGCGATTCTGGCGCAGATCATGGGGCTCACCATCACCTCGGCCCGCGAGCGCGCCCGCCAGACCAACTGCCTGAACAACCTGCGCCAGTTCGGCGCCGCCCTGGTGATCTACCGGGCCGACAAGCACCGCACGCCGCCCTGGCTCTCGAACCTCTACCCCGATTACATCGACAACAAGAACCAATACCTGTGCAAGAGCGATGAGGCCAAAGGCAACGGAGTGCATGTGGACCCACCGTTCAACAAGGCCGAGTTTGCGAACGCTGTGGACAACGATCAGAACAACACCGTGCGGATGAGCGGCGGAGAGACCAAGAGCGCCAACGGCGACATCAAGCGGTGCAGCTACATGTACGAGTTCAGCGAAGCGCCGTGCCCGAGCGAGTGGTCGCCCTGCGTCAACGGCGACACGGACGGCGGCGGCATCTCCTGGCGCGAGTACAAGGAGCATGAGCTGAACGGCGGATGCGGCAGCTGCAACCCGGCCGGCGAGCGTCCCAGCAGCTCGCGGCTACCGATCGTCCGTTGCTATCACCACTACAAGTACGGTAAGATTCGCGGATATGCCAACAAGGATGCCAAGGCAGCGCACCAGATCACGAACGAACCAATTGTCCTGAACGCCGCCTACGAGGGCAACGTCTATGTGTCGCCCCTGTGGTGGGAAGGCACGCTGGAACCGGGCGACGAATGAGGAAGGGATCGCGACAACATGCGTAGCGCAAACTGGATGCGACCGGCACGTCTGGCCTGTTTGGGGCTCTTGCTGGTCGCGGGGTGCTCGACCCCGGAACCGAAGGAAAATCCGGGGCGCATCGGCCCCGACGTGGCCCGGGCCGAGGCTCTCTTCCAGCGCGGGCTCTATGCTGACGCGATCATTGCCTGCACCGAGCTGGCCCGCCAGGATCCGCTGACCCCGGGCCTGGCCGACCTGCAGGGACGGATTTTGCAGTCGTTGGCCAACGCCCGCCGCCAGGCCGTGGCCGTGCGGACGAAGCCGACCGAGGAAGCCATGCTGGTCGATCTCGATCAGCAGCACATTCTGCCCGACAGCTACCGTCTGCGCCGGCACGTAGTGGGCGAAAACGAGCCCATCCAGAGCGCACCCAACGCGATGCAGGAGGCCCTGCGCCGGCCGGTCAGCATCCACCTCGAGGACGTCGGGGTGAGCGAGATTGTGGCCGAGATCGGCGCATCGGAGAACATCAACATCGTGACCGACAGCGATCTGGGCGGTGGCACGATTACCCTGCACGTGGTCGACACACCGCTGGAGGAGGTGCTCGAGTACGTGGGTCGCAACCTGAACGTGACCTTCTCGGTCGGCCGCAACATCATCTGGGCCACGGCCGGCGCGTCGGAGGCCGGGCCTCCGCTCCTGACGCGCATCTACCGCCTGCGCAAGGGACTCACCGGGCTCGAACTTGAGGGTAGCCCCGACAGCATCGGGATCGTCGAGGCAATCACGCGCTTCGTGCCGGTCCTGCCCGGCGCCGACTTCCTGTTCAACAAGAAATCGCACGCCATCCTGATCAAGAACACGCGCGAAAACATCCTGCTGATCGAGGACCTGATCGCGGCCCTGGACATCCGGCCGCCGCAGGTCCTGATCGAGGCCCGGTTTATGAGCACCACCGTGACGGACCTGCGCGAGTTGGGCGTCGACTGGCTGCTCAAGAGTCCGATCGAACTCACCAGCGCCGGCAAACTCGTCAACGGCGCGGTGGTCACCTCGCCGCAGACCGCCATCAGCGCGGGCTCGGTCGGGTTCGCCCCCTTCGCCAACTCGGCCCAGGGGCTGAACATGACGTATGAAGGCATCCTGACCGACCCGATGTTCACGGCCGTGATCCACGCACTGGAGACCTCCGGCAAGGCGCGCACGCTCTCGATGCCGCGGGTGACGACGATCAATAACCAGGAGGCCACGATCCGTATCGGCGAGGACTTCCGTTACTACGAGAACTACGAACTCGACGAGTACGAGGAGGTCGTCGGTACAGGCGCCAACGCACAGACGGTCACCCGCACGCAACTGGTCCCGTCCGGCACGCCATCGGTGGAAGAACTCGGAATCGAGCTGACAACCACCCCCAGCGTCGGAGCGGACTTGGCCTCGATCAACCTGAAGCTGCTGCCCGAAATCAGCGAATTCGTGCGCTGGGAGTACTACGCCACAGCCGGAACGGACAGCAGCAGCAGCAGCAGTTCCACGAACGGATCGGCCGGTCTGATCAAGCTGCCGATCTTCCGGCGCAGCCGGATCGAAACCGAGGTCACGGTGCGCAGCGGCGAGACCGTCGTCATGGGCGGCCTGATGACCGGCTCGAGGTCCAAGACCCGTCAGGGCATCCCCTTTCTCTCGTGGCTGCCGCTGATCGGCCAGGCCTTTCGCCACGACATCTGGGAGGAGTCGCGTCAGAATCTGATCATCTTCGTGACCGCCACGCTCCTCTCGGACGTGGGCGAAGAGCTGATTCCACTGGGCACGCCCGAGTTGATCGACCGTGGCAGCGGCAAGCTGGAGCTTGGCGTGCCGCCGCCGGCACCGGCCGCGGAACCCGTAGCGGCCCCCGACGCCGACGCGGTTGAACCCCCGGTGGTGGCGCCGGAGCCCGCCGCCGGCGGCGCACAGATCAACCAGCCGGCCGCCGCCGCGCGAGTGGGCTGAAACGCATGGCACGTGTCAGACAGATTGTCGGCCTGGACATCGGCGCCCACACCGTGCGGGCCGCATGGGTGCAGGTGCGTGGCTCCCAGCCGCGCGTTGTGCGCACCGAACAGATGGTGCTGCCGCTGGAGACGCCGGACCCCGGTCGGTTGGTGGCTCCGTGGCTTGAGCGCCTGGGGCTGACGCGCGGTTTCTGCGCCATCGGTCTATCCGGCGGCCAGACGGTCTTCCAGTCCGGCCGGCTGGCGCCGGAGGATCCGCGCACGCCCCAACAGGCCGCCGCCATGGAGCTTGCGACCTTCAGCGACATGGCCGGCGATTCCATGCAGTGCAGCGTGGCGGCCTTCGAATGGCGCCCCGGAACTCGCCTTTACCTGATGGCGATGGCCCGGCCCGTGGCCATCGAACGGGCGTTGAGCAGCCTGATCCCCCTGGGTGTCCGGGCGGCTGACCTGGTTCCCGGACCGGTCGCGGTCTTCAACGCGCTGGAGCGCCTGGCCGGCACGCACGACGCGCCGTACCTCTACATCAACATGGGCCATGTGCAGACCGAACTGGCCATCGGATCCTCGGGCGGACTGCTCTTTGCCCGGTCGATCCCGATCGGCGGCAAGGCCTTCACGGACGCCGTGGCGCAGGCCGCGGGCATCACGCCCCAGCAAGCCGAGGTCCAGAAACACCGCGAAGCCTCGCTGCTGCCCGGCGCGCCCATGGCGGACGCCCTGCGTCCGGCCGCCGAACGCTGGCTGTCCCAACTCTCATCCTGCCTGAGTGTCTACCGCAGCACCTTCACTGGCGACGCCTTTGCGCTGGGACAGGCCGTGCTATCCGGCGGCGGCGCGCAACTGCGGGGTCTGGCCGAACTGGTTCGCACACGTCTCAATCTGCCGGTGGTTTCCGCCGAGGCCTTGCCGGAGGCCGAGCGTGAGACCGCGCCCGGCACCTACGACGTGGCCATCGGCCTGGCCATCACCGCCCACGAACTCGGGACCACGCACGTCTCGCTCCTGCCGCCACGGCTGCGCGACGAGATCGTCTTCCGCGAGAAAAAACCCTACTGGATCGCCGCCGGCTGCCTGGGGGCCTTGACCCTGGGGATCTTCTCGGTCAGCGTCGTGCGATTGGTCAATCGCGAGGCACGGCGCCTGGATGACGAACGCACCCGACTGCGCAAGCACGACCAGATCAATCAGGGGATTGTGCAACTGCGGCAGCGCAACGCGGCAATCCGCGCGCGCGCCGAGCCCCTGTGGCGAATTCTCGAGGCCGGACCGCGCATGCGCCTGGCGCTGACGCTGGCCGCGAATACCATCGCGGCCCCGGACTGGATCTCGATGGTCTGCGAGGAGAGCACCTATCTGCCAACGTCCTCCTCAGACTCGCGCAAGCCGGCCGCGGCTCCGGATGCGCGGCCGCTCTTCTTTCTGCCGGGTTTCCGCGGCGGTCTCAAGGCCGCACCGCACGCCGAGGCCGCGCGGACAGCCGGTGGCGGCACGCTGCGCGCCTCGGACTTCAACGTCTTCATCATCGAAGGTTACACACCGGATGTCAGCCTCAAGTCGGCGCGCGAGATGATCCAGGGGCTGCGCACCGCACCGGAGGTGCTCAAGGTGGACCTTCTGAGCGACGACCGCGTGTTGCCCCCCACGCTGCCGGAGGTTCCGGCCGGAATCCAGCTGGATGTGCCTGATATGCGGCGTTTTGTGCTGCGTCTGGAGCTCAAGCGGCCATGAAGCCATTCCGCCCGCATCTCTCGGAGCGCCAGCAGGTGACGCTGATTCTGGTCGCCGCCCTGAGCGCCCTGTTCGGCATCTGGTTCGGCCTGCTGCGCCCCCTGGTGGAGAAACGCGCCGAGATTGCCTCGCTGCAGGCCCAACTGGACGACACCCCGTACACCGGTCTGACCCTGGAGGCCCTGCTGAGCGCAGCCAGCCATGAGAACCAAGGCGAGCGGCAACTACAGGCTGAATGGGAGGCCACGGTCGAGCGGCTGGCGACCTTCGCGAACCAGAGCGCCCTGCGCCGCTCCGAGATCGGTCGTATCGACTACAAGGTGGAACTCTTCAACACCCGCGTACGGTTGATTCGCAAGTCGGAAGCCCTCGGTGTCCAGCTGGTCCCCATCGACCTCGGGCTCGACGACGCCCTGGGCGGGAATGACGCGGAGATCCGGACCCGCATGCTCCAGCTCAAGAGCGTCGAGAAACTGGCTGACCTGACCCTGGACCGCCGGATCCAACGGTTGCACAGCATCGCGCCGTTGGCGCCGGTGGAACACCTGGCGCCGGACGGCAAACCCTCCTTCGACGAGTATCCGGTCAAGGCCGAGTTCGACGTGGATTTCGACAACCTCTTCGTCCTTTTCCAGGCGGTCTTTTCGGAAGGGCAGGTCTTTGCATTCCGCAACCTGCGCGTCGAAGCCGGTCCGCTCCCCCAGGCGCCCTTGCGCGTGAAGGCCACCCTTAGCGCCCTTTTGTTCGAATGACCCCGCCCTCTGACCCCTGAGCACTGAACCCTGAACCCCGAACCCTCCCAATGGAACGTTTCTGGAAATGGTTGCTGCGAACGGACGCCAAGGCGCCCTTCTTGATCGCCCTGGCGCTCTTTCTGATCGTCGCCGGCTGGCGTGCCTGGGTTGACTTCAGCCCCAAGACAGAGGCGCCGGCGCCGGTCGCGGGCAAGCGTCCGCCGCCCACGCTGGAGCCCGTGCAGGGGCTTGGCGTGCTCGGCTACGTATCCAACCAACTGGCGGCCGAGGCCCTGATCATCCCCGTCAACCCCTTCCGCCCGACATTCGAAGCCATGGTACGCAGCCAACTGGACAAGACTCCGCCAACCCGGCCCCCCGTCGCCGTGCCTGAGGCCAACGACACAACCAAGCCCAACCCCTTCGCGCACCTCAACCCGAACCAGACGCGCCCGCCGCGGGACCCCCGTAACCCGAACCGCGGGGAACGGCCGCCGGTCGCGCCGGCGGTGCCGGCACTGACTTTCCGCGGCGTGTTTCAGCGGCCGGACGGCCGGTACGCCGCGCTGCTGCACGACAACACCATTCCCGGGAATACCTTCGTGGCGGCCGGCGCCACCATCCACGGAATCACGGTCGTGGCGGCCGACATGGAGCGCATCCAGCTGCAACTGCCGGGCGGCGAGATCCGTGAACTGCCGCTCGGCGGCAACGTGACACTCTCAGGGGCCGCGCCATGAGTGCCGAATCCGACAACCTGGTCCACGGCCCGCGCTACTACGCCGACGATCTCGTGCTCGACGTGGTCCAGCGCCTGATCGACCGAAACCTGCTGTCCGCCAACCAACTCGGCGAACTGCAAAGCCGCGCAGCCCTGACCGGACAGCCGCTCGACCGGTTGCTGCTGGCTGAGTCCATCATCGATGAGCCGACCCTGCTCGAGGCATGCTCGGCCGTCAGCGGCATACCGTTCCGCAAGATCGGCGAGTTCCGCATCGATGCCAACGCCGTCGAACGGGTCACCTCGCGGGTGGCGTTGCGCCACCGCGTCATGCCGCTCACCTATCACAACGGTGTGCTCAGCCTCGCCACCAGCCGTGTGCCCAACCTGACGACGGTGGACGGGCTGCGCATGATCCTGGATGCCGCCCTGGAGTGGGTGCTCTGCACCGAGGCCGACGTCAACATGACCCTCACCCATTTTTACGGGCTGGGGGCCGAGACGATCGACCAGTTGATTCTCGAAGCCAGCGAAGATCAGGACGACGCCGCGTCGCAGGATATCACGGCCGTCACGGCCGAGACCGGCATGGTCCGGTTCATCAACATGATCATCGCCGAGGCCATCCGCATGGATGTGACCGACATCCACATCGAGCCCTTCGAGGAGAGCCTGCGGCTGCGTTACCGCGTGGACGGCATCCTGCAGGAGATCCCGCTGCCCAAGGGCGTCGTGCGCCTCAAGCGCTCGGTGAGTTCGGCCGTCAAGATCATGGCCAACATGGACATCGCCGAGCGCCGCAAGCCGCACGACGGACGCATCAAGGTGCGCTGCGGCAGCAACGACTACGACTTGCGTGTCTCGGTGCTGCCGACCGGCTTTGGCGAGACCTGCTGCCTGCGAATCCTGAACCGCAGCTCGATGTTCATGGATCTCGACGGACTCGGCTTGTCGCCGAACCAGTTGCCCAAGATCACGCACATGACGGACCTGCCGCATGGCGTGGTCCTGCTGACCGGGCCAACCGGCAGCGGCAAGACCACCACCCTCTACGCAATCCTCTCGCGCCTGAACACGACCGGCACCAAGATCATCACGGTCGAAGATCCGGTCGAGTACCAGATGAGCGGTATCAACCAGGTGCAGGTGCACAGCAAGATCGGACTGACCTTCGCCACGGTCCTGCGCTCGGTGCTGCGCCACGACCCGGACGTGATCCTGATCGGCGAAATCCGCGACTCCGAAACCGCCGACATTGCCGTGCGCTCGTCGCTCACCGGCCATCTGGTGCTCAGCACGCTCCACACGAACGATGCCCCCAGCGCCATTGCCCGCTTGATCGACATGGGCGTGGAGCCCTACCTGATTGCCTCCTGTGTCGAAGGCGTGGTCGCCCAGCGCCTGGTCCGGCGCATCTGCACCCAGTGCCGCGACCCGTTCGAGCCGCCCGAGGACATTCTGCAGGAGATCGCCGAAACGTATCCGACCCGCATGGCCACGGCGACCTACTTTCACGGCCATGGTTGTCCCAACTGCACCTTCACGGGCTATCGCGGCCGCAACGCGATCAACGAAGTCATGGTCATGACCGACCCGCTGCGCGCGCTGGTGGTCCGGCACGAACCCGCCAACATCATCAAGGCGCTGGCCATCCAGGAAGGCATGGTCACCCTGCGCAAGGATGGCTGGCTGCGCGTGATCGAAGGCCGCACTTCCGTCGATGAGGTTGTGCGCGTGGCCGGTAAGGCCGACTAGTTTTTTCGGCGCGGGTACACGTCGAAAAAACTGAGGCAGCCCGGATCGGGCTGCGGGGGATCTTCATCGAACACGATGAAGACACAAGACGGATCGCGAAGAATGGGCAAAATGGCCGCCTTATGGGCCGTTTTTCCAGTATTCCGTCATTCCAGCCTGCCACCTTCCGCAATCCATTGAGCCCCCCTGCTCCTGCGGCACAATATGTGCTATAATATTTCGTTCCCGGCATCGTTCAGGGCTCACTGGATACCGGGCAATGCCATGATCCCTCTGCTACACACTCTGCCCGTCTCTTGGTCGCGCCGGACGCGTCGTTCGGGCATGACGCTGATTGAGGCGCTGGCCGTGATCGTGATCCTGGGCCTCCTGGCAGGGGCGGTCACCGCGCTGGCGCGGCATGCCATGGCAGCATCCAATATCAGCCGTGCGCGGGCTCAGCTTGGCGAGTTGGCCGATGGGCTGGACCGTTACGCGTTGCGCTTCGGCCACTATCCTCTGGACGCGAACACGGAGGTCGATGCGACGAACCTGTGGACCGTGATCGAGGACCTGCCGGGGGGATCGCCCTACGTTTTCCGCGACCAACTGCCGTCCGACTTTGCCGAACCCGCCGCCTGGATCGATCCCTGGAAGCGGCCGTACCGCTATCGACGCGTGGCCCGGCCAGGCGATCAAGACGATGAGGAGACGTGCGATGTCTTCTCGCTCGGCCCGGATCCGGAGCTTCCGGACGACGACATCCGTTTGACACACTGAGCTGCCATGAACACATCACCCACCAGAAGGCGCGCCTTTACCCTGCCTGAACTGCTGCTGGTCATGCTGGTAATCAGCATCCTGCTGGGTCTGCTGCTCTCCGCCATCCGTATGGTCCATCGCCACACGCTCCAGACCGTCACGCGTGGCGAACTCAAAGGTATCGAAGCCGCCCTGGTGCAGTATTTCGCGCACTACCAGACGTGGCCGGCCTGGCCCACGAACGTCTGGCCGTCAGCGGATCGGGAATACGTGCTCGACGATCAGGTCGCGCGCGCCCTGCAGGGCGCCGAGGAATCCTCCGATTACGGCATCAACCCCGACCGCATTCCCTTCATGGAGTTCGCACGCCTGGACCGGGAAAGCTATCCAGTCAATGCGTGGGGTGAGGGCGTCCAGCACGGCACCAACTGCCGCTACCGGGTCAAGTTCGACCATGACGGCGATAACAAGGTCATCGCCCCGGCCCCCGACAACTCGGTGGTTCGGCGCGGGGTCATCGTCTGGACGCACAACCCGGAGGAGCCAGACGCCGCCGTGCAGTTGCTCGGGAGCTGGAAGGAGTGAGGGTGACGGCCGGACTCCAGCCTGCTGGTTCATCTCCCGGTCGGAGCCCCGGCGGTCCGCGATCGGAGGTCGCGCGCGCCGATGCGACCCGCGGTTGGCGGTCGCCACCCCGTCACGGCTTCACCCTGATCGAACTGCTGGGGGCCATGCTGATCGTCATGTTTCTCATGCTCCTGGTATTCTCCTCGCATCGAGCGATGCGCCGTGCCACGCAGCGACGCCAGGCGGTCGTCGAAGCCCGGGCCCTGGTGCAGGCGGCGCTCGCCTACCGGCAGGTCTACGGTGCGTGGCCGCTTCAGGATCGGCTGTTGCGCCAGCCGGAATATGACGAGGACATCGTCGTGGGTGACCCGGCGACGGTCCAGGACATCATGCTGAACCAGTCCAACGTCGTCGAAGTGCTCCGCGCGTCCGGGGATCTGACCCTGAATCCCCGCCGCCAGGTCTTTCTCGATGTTCCCGACAACCGGGTGGCGTCCGGCGGATTCATGGACCCTTGGGGCCACGCGTATGTTTTGCTGCTCGATGCCGATGGGAACGGCTACACGCAAACGCGGGTCGCCGACCTGACCGGCCGGCGCGCACCCGTTGAGGACGTCCTGAACGAGCCCGCCGCGGCCTTCTCCTGGGGCGAGGAAACGGGCCGGATCACCTCTTGGAGCGAGTCGCCATGAAACGACGTGCACGCGATCTGTGGTGCGCACCGGTTCAACCAAGGCGCACCGTGGCTATTGGCCCTGCCGCGCCGCGGTCCGGCTACACGCTGCTGGAGATGGTTGCGGTGCTGGCACTCATGGCGACCCTGCTCACGCTGGCGGTTGGTGCCTTTCTGGGCTGGGGCCAGACACACGCGGTCAATGCCGCCGAAGTGCAGATGCTGACCGGCCTGGCGCGAGCCCGCGAATATGCCGTAACCCAGCGCCGCGAAACCATCCTGACCGCCACGAATGTCACGGTGGCCCTCGGGCAGCGCGGCTATTTCAACCTGTCATTCATCGGCGACGATGGCGTTGCGCGGCCACTGGGTCCGACAAACGCACTGCCGCGCGGTGTGCGTTTCGCCCTGGATGGGCAGGATCCCGCATCCGTGGCCTTCCGGCCGGATGGCGCCTGCGCCGATGACGTCGCCTGGAGCGATCTCACCACGCGACGGTTCGCGTTCGTCCACCAGGCCCGCGCCCAGACCCTCCGCCGCACGATCGAGGTCAGCCGCCTGACCGGGTTGGCCCGCGTGCAACGGCCCGAGGAGAGTCTGCCGTGAGCCGCACCCGGTCCATTCTACCCCTGCAACCAGCGGCGCCGCGCGCGGCACGGGCCTTTACGCTGATTGAGTTGGCGCTCGCGGTCTTCGTCCTCGGCATGGCCGTCCTGGCCCTCTACAGCCTCGCACGCCTCGGGGTGCGCGCCGCCACGGAAGCCGAGGACGAAACGCGCGCCGCGCTGTTTGCGGATGATGTCTTCACGACGCTCGGCATCTACGCGGACCATTACCGGCGTAGCGGGCGCACCACCAACGAGTTGACCTGGGTCGGGTTCTGGCAGCAGGTTCAGCAGGGCCAGCCGCTGCCCGTCGCCGCCTGGGATTACTGGCAACGGCCGGACGACGGCAAGGTCCAACTGAGCTTCCAGGTCGCCGACGACGTGCGCACCAACGTCCACCGCTCGGTGAACCTGCGCGCGCCGGACGACGACGCCTTCGCCGCCGTGCCCGAGTGTGGCTTCCAGTACCGTCTGGGTGTTCAACTCCCGCCGTTCGGTGACGAGCCGCCCTCCGCCTGGACCAACAGCGTCCGCGTCACGCTGCACGTCTGGAGCGGCCAGTTCAGGCGCAACCCCGAGCCTTTTACGTTCTACACGCACTTCGCCGACTCGGGGGTCATGCCATGACCCGGCGGAACTCACAAAACTGGCGCACGCAGACACCCTGCCACGCACGGCGGCTCACCGGGAGGTTCGCCCTCCCGCCGTTCGCGTTGGCACCTGACACCCCCATGACAGCGACACGCGACAAGCTGTTTCACCACGAAAAACACGAAGAGCACGAAGTCGGTTTGTTGAGTCAATCACCACTTCGTGCCCTTCGTGAACTTCGTGGTGAAGGTTTTGGGTTGCGGGCGCACACGCGTCGCCGGCGCGCGGCCTTCACCCTGCTCGAACTGCTGGTGGCCACCACGCTGTTGATCGGGCTGGTGGCCCTGCTCGCCAACATGCTCAACCACACCGGCGACCTCTGGAGCCTGGGCACGAACCGCGTTCGTCTGCTCACGCAGGCCCGCGCGACCCTGGGCTTTGTTGCCGCCGACGCCGAGAACGCCTTTCAGACCAACCTCACGGTGTTGGCCGACGAGTCCGGAACCTATGCCACCTTTGGCTCCACCAACGCCTGCGTGCGGCTCTACCGGGTCGCCACCAGGCCGCGCCCTGACTGCCTGCCGTGGGAGGTCGTGGACTACACGGTCTCGAACCGGGCCGATGGCGTCAGCGTGCTGCTGCGTACCGTGCGCCGGCCCCTGCCAGACCCGGCCGGCATCACGCCCCAACCGCTGCCGGGAGAGTACCGCGAGACGTTCGATGGATTTGAGGTGCTCGTTACGCAGGCCGTAGTTCTGGAGGGTGTGGTAGCCGTCTATTTCCTCCCCTGGTCGGTGCCGACGCCCGACACCGCCGGCGACCGGCTGCCGGAGGCGCTCGACGTCTACCTGGAGGTGCTCGCCCCGGCCCACTGCCGCCGGGCCAGGGGCCTGCCTGCGGTCGCACAGGAACGTTATGTCGCCGACCACGCCGTCCGCATCGCCGGGCGCTACTCGCTGCTGACCCACTCGGGGTGGAGGCCGCTATGAACTGCTCTGAAACGAGAAGCGCGCGTGCCACGCCCGGCACGCTCCCGGCGACGCCGCGTGATTTGCCCCGCGCCGACCGCCGCCGTCGGGCCGACGGCGGCCACACCGCACGGCCTGGTCACGCACGCCACGACACGCCCCCGCGCACGTCGCGCCGCGCGGGAATGGCCCTGATCGTCACACTCGGAATCCTGACGGTGCTGCTTCTGCTGGCCGTGGCCTTCACGGTCACCACCCGCACCGAACGCTTCGCCTCGCGCAACTACCGCGACCGCGTCACCGCCCGGCACTTCACGGACGTCGCCATGCAGTTGGCAATGGACTGTGCGCG
>CAZZCT010000053.1:0-5436 GCA_964652365.1 uncultured Lentisphaerales bacterium | reverse complement strand
TGGCAGTACATCATCGGCACCAACGAGTACCAGGTCGGCACGACCACCAACGGGCGCGTGGCCTTTTTGATCATCGACTGCACCGGGTTCCTCGACGTCCACGCCATCTCGAACACGCATGCGCGCGTACTGGCGTCCGATGTGCGCGACCCGGACGCCTTCGATCCGCTCCCCGACCCGGCAGCTGGCGGTGCGACCTTCATCTCGCAGGCCGACCTGAATGCCCGCGGCGCCCAATGGGATCTCGACACGCCGGCCTCGAACCTCGTGGTCTGCATCATCGACCCGGGCCCGGAGGTCACGATCACCAACTGGAGCGGGCTCGGGCTCCCCTCGGTCGAGCTGGTGCCCAAGTACAACCTGCTGCTCTGGACAAACGCCATGTCGGACGTGTCCGACCGGTCCGACCAGCCCGACCGGTATGTTCAAGACCCGCCGGACGCCTGGCTGGAAGCGGTGACCAACCGCCTGGTCCAGGCCGGTTTCGACGAGCCGCAGGCCCTGGCCTGGAACCTCCTCAATTTCATGGATGCCGACCGGATCCCGCAATCGGACCACCTGCACGCCTGGCAGGAGGAATACCCGGTGGAGGATGTCCCCCTGATCAACGAGATCGCCGTGCTGAAGGTGCCGCCCGCCGAGGTCGCGGGCCGCAGCAACCACTACTCTGTGGCCGTCGAGCTGTGGTACCCCTTTGTGCCCGGTCGCATCGATGCGGCGGACGCGGCCGAGGTCGTGGTGGGCGTCTTCACGAACGATCCGGCGGCCTCGCGTCCGACGGTCGATGCCATGCTGGATGCGGATACCCGCGGTGATTTCGGGTATGCACGACCGATTGATGCCATGGAGTGCGGCACGGCCACCGAATTCGCGGTGGTCTCAAACAGCCTCCCCGTCGCCTTCCCCGTGACCATCGTCTACCCGGCCGGGCCGGACAATGTGGTCCCTCCGCCCGAGACGATCCATCTTCCCATCGGGCCGGCGTCGTATCCGGTCTACACTCTGGAATCGATGGTTCCCTATCGCGTGCGGACCGATTGGATCCACGTCAACAACGAAGTCCGCGTGCTGGCCCGCGTACAGTTGAACGGCCAGTGGGTTGACGAGGCCGCCGGTTATGATCCGGCCGACTATGACCAACCCGTAACACCGGACAGCCGGATTTTGACCGTCTTCACCAACACATCCAGTCTCAGCATCGACGATCCGCGCCGCAACGGCCGGCCCGCCGCGTGGCAACGAGCTTCTGTAGAAGCGCCCGGCTGGCTGACACTTGGGACCACCAACGCCAACTGCAACCCCTGGCAGACCCGCTACTGTCAGGGACTGCCACTGGTGCATTTCAACGGGCCGTTGCGCAGCGCGGGCGACATCGGGTTCGTCGCCAACACTACAACGTCAGTGTGGGAGTCGATTTGTCTGGCGGATGATCGTAGCTTCTTCACCAACAGTCTCAACGCCATCTTCACGCGTGGTAGTGTGCTCGACTTCTTCACGACGCATACAACCAACGCTCCGGTCCGCGATCGCATGCACTATGGATCGCCTTGGACCAATGTGGTGCGGGCCGTGATGGCAGACGTGCCATTCGGCTGGACCGTCACCAACCGCGTGACGTTCGGTCCCGACAGCGTCGAACTCGAATGGATGACTGCCTCCTACCTCGAATCCCGCGGGATCATGCGGGATGCCAACGTCACCCCCACGACCCTGGGTGAGATGGCCTTCGGATTCGGGCTCTCGGAGCGCTACGCCAAGGGTCCCTACGCACAGTGGGATTCAAGCCGGGATAGCTTGGGGGACGACTTCAAGGAAGAAATGATCCGCGGTCTGTCCGAGCGTATATCGTTCCGGCAGAACCTGTTTGTGATCATCGTGGCCGGGCAGACTCTCACCCCCGCCGGCCGGGTCGCCGCCGATCAGCGCGCGGTGGCGACGGTCGCCGCCGACTATTTCACGGGCCAGTGGCACATCCTGAACTGGCACTGGCTCACGGAGTAGGCGAATAGTTCGGCGCCGCCGGCACGGCGCCGGAGCACCGTGCTACGTCCCCTGCGCCCTGTCCCCTGCGCCGTTCACCGTCCGTCGGCCGTGGCGCACAGGTACTCCACCTGCACCTCTTTGTTCATCGGGATGATCCAGTCGCGGTAGATGGCCACCACCACGTCGGGTTCCGGCACGCCGCCGGCCCCTTGATCGCGTAGTTCCGCCACGTAGGTTGCCGCCTTGCGACGCACCCGATCCAAAACGCACTGCTCCACCCCCGGGTGGCTGAGCGCCAGCAGGAGGCCGGCCCGGTCGCCGGCCAGGACCAACTCCTGCAAGCGCGAGTGGTCTTGCTGCCACTTGCTCTCCGCCACAAACTTGCCATAGTGAACGCGCTTGGAGATCGCCTGCAGGCAGGCGACGTCGCACACCCCCGAAGACCCATACTGCTCATCGTCGCCCGCGGCACACACCGCGGGTACGATCGCGGTCTCGTAGATCCGACGAACTTCGCCATTGCGGTTGACCGCGTTCGGCCGCAAGGGGTTCTCGCCATAGGCCAACGGCGGCAGGCGCGGAGTCGGCAGATCGTCGAAGAACGCCTGCTCATCGGGGCTCGTGTAGCGCCGCATGGCGGCATGCACGCGTTCGGTCGCATGCAAGAGGTGCCCCATCAGGCTCTCCTCACGGTCCAGCATCGGAAAGGCGCCACGACGGTAGACCACCTCGTTGCAGCGAAACTGCGCGCGTTCGATCAACGCGAACAGGATGGTCTCCTCCAACCGCACCAGCACCTGGCGAACGCTGGAGAGCAGAAGCTGACGGTTGGCTGGGACCGGCAATGCGTCCGGTGTTTGCATGGCGCCATTATCGGAATCGTCGCGGGCCTTGTCGAGCGGGACAATGGCCGGGCTACCCGTGCGGCGCGAATCCGGTTATACTTCTGCTATGGACAAGCGAGGCTTCGCCTCAGACCGACGAGCCGTGTAACCCGGCCTCTCGGAACGACAAATCTGGTTCAGGAAGCGAGGGGTCAAGGTGCCAATAATCCGCATCGACCGCGGATTCTCGACCAAGCTGCAACGTGGGCAGCCGGTCGTCACGCCGCCGCCGCCAGTGCCGCCCCCGCGGCAAGACCGACGACGCTTGATGATCATCGCCGCGGTTGGACTCGCGGTTGGGTCGGGAGTGGCGGCCGTATTCCTGGCACGCCCGGCACCCCAGCCGGGTCCGCCGCCTTCGGCGGTTGGCGCGCGTGTACCACAACCGGCACCCGCGTCACCGGCTCCGTCGGCGGTCACCACGTCGTCGCCGGCGGGGTCGCCGCCGGCTGCCGCTATTCCTACGACGGCTGTGACGCCGAAGCCATGGCCGACGCTCCCGCCCGGACCCAAACCAGCCGCACCGCCAGATGTCGCGCCACCGGCGCCGGTCAAGCGGCCCGGGCCCGCCAGCATACCGCCGATACCCACCAACAGCCCCATCGGGCTCCTGTGCGACTACTTTGATGGCGTTCCGGGGGCTTCCGTCGAGACGCTGCGCCAGCAGCCCGCATTTCCAGACCAGCCCAACCGCCGCAGCCTGATTACACGGTTCGAGCTTTCGCGTAACCGGGGCGATCAGTACGGCGCCCGCGTGCGGGGGTATCTGGTGCCGCTGCGGACCGGACCCTACCGGTTCACACTGTGCGCCGACGAACAGGCCGAACTCCGCCTGAGTTCCAGCCCCGCGCCGGATCTCGCCCGGCGCCTGGTGAACCTTGCGAGCCCAGTTGCGCCGGTCGCCTGGCAGACCCGGCCCGAACAGACTTCCGAATCGCAGAACCTGGTGTCCGGCCAGTGGTATTACGTTGAGCTCCTCCTGAAAGAAGAGCGTGGCGATGACCACGCCGAGGTGGGGTGGACCGGTCCGGGCATCGCCAAACCCACCGTCATCGACGGGCGCTTCCTGGTGCCATGGGGCGGCGCCGCCCACCGGGCGCGACAGGCCTACGAGTTGGTGCAGGCGGCAATCGCGGCGGAACAGCGCACCAACGCCGCCGCCTACCGTTACGGGGCCGCGGCGCTCGCACTGACCGCCACCCGCAACCAACTGCAGGATGCCCAGGCCCGCGCGGAAATGGATGCGGCCATTGCACGTTTCGGTCTGCTGGCGCAACTTCGGGATCATGTCCAGGCAACCCTGGCGCGCACACCCCAGCGATCGATCTGGGCCATGCCGCGGGGGCTGGCGGACGTCACTGGCGCCAACGACGAAGGTTTGACCGTAGCCCCTGGAATGATCGTGGCGTGGTCCGACGTGCCACCCAAACAGATGCTCCAACTCGTCAACCGGGTCGCGCCCCGCGCGGAAGGCGATGCGGCCGCGCAGGCGCGCATCGCCCTGGCCGCCGCCCTCTTCGGTCTCGAGACCGGCGACCACATCGAACAAATCCTCAAGCACCGGGAGCACGCGATCGGTCTGGGCGACCGCGACGTGACGGAACTCGCCAACCGGCTGCTGGGCGATCCGGCCTCGCTGCGCGTGAGCGACGCGCTGGCGCGGTTCAGCCGTCTGGCCGACCGACAATCCGGCATCCCGGCGCAGGCCGAGCGGCATCTGACCGACTTGGGCGCCGGCGCCGGCGCCGGTCTGGTCTACGCCGTGTGGAAGGAGCAGGCTGGCAGCAGCCTCGACGATGCACGCAAGCGCAGCGTACTGCAGACGCCACCGTCTGAGGTCCTACACCTCGACAACCTTGAGGCCCCCAGCAACCGCGGCGACAAGTTCCTGGCGCGGTTTCAGGGCTACCTGATTGCGCCTGAGACCGGCCTCTACACCTTCCGTCTGACCTGCGACGATCAGGGCGAACTCTGGCTCGGCACCAACACCGCACCGGCCAGCCTGCAGTTGCTCGTGCGCCAGACGCGCGCGCACGGCAACCGGAAGTGGGAAGAGGGCGGGGATCAGAAGTCCAAGCCGGTGCCACTCGTCCAGGGGCGGCGTTACCGGATCGAAGCCCTGCACAAGGAGGACGGGCAGACCGACCACCTTTCGGTGGCCTGGCAGGCGCCATCCGCCACGCGGCCCGCACTCCTCAGTTCGAACCACCTTGCCTGCGTCTTCGATGGAAGTCTGCCGGCCACGGTCGCGACCACGCGCCGCAAGGCCGTGGACGACCTCCTGCGGCTGCAGGATCTGGCACATGGCATCCTGCAGGCACGCGAGGCGAGCGTCGCGTTGGCGGCAGGGCCCGCGTTGGCTGATCAGGTTGCGACGCTCCAGTCTTGGGTGGCCCTGGCCGAGACCCAGGCCCGCGAGTCAGACGAACTCCTGCGCCGACTCGGCCCCGCGTTGCCGGCACTCAAGAGCGCGCTGCGCGCGAAGCGCTGAGAATGGTTCCGACGAGCAAGGGCCGGCCTCAAACTGCGAGAGTTGCCGCCGAATCTGCCGCCCCGACGTGCGCATGCC
>CAZZCT010000052.1:0-28616 GCA_964652365.1 uncultured Lentisphaerales bacterium | reverse complement strand
AAGGGTATCCAGTTCGACGAAGGCTTCCGGGCCGACTTGATCGTTGAGGACAGGGATCACCCGCTGTGTGAATGGACTGGAGGAGCAACCTCTGCGCCTCAGCGCCTCTGCGGGAGAAGAAACCAGAGCTCCAACCACAAGCTGATGCGGCCGGATACAGCCGCATAGCCTGACCGTTGTGCACGAAAATGAAGACAAGCCTGACCATATCCATCGGATGCCTGCTGGCCGGCACCATGCTGGCCGGAGAGGCGCTCACCAACCGCCCAGCATCGTGGGCTCAGCCTTCATGCGCCCAGACTGCCTTGACCGCAACTTCTATGTGTTCGTCTTCGCAGAAGTGCTCCCGTTCATCTTGACGGGAGGAGGCTAGGTGGAAACCGGCACGACTGTGCGGATGGACGGGTTGTCCCGGATGTCATCCTCCAAGGCCCGGGCCAACGCGGCATAGACTGGCCCCGGGCGACCGTCGCCGATCGGCTGGCCGTCATAGGCGGTCACGGCCACGACATTCAGCGTCGTGCCGACGATCAGCACTTCCGCCGCGGTCCGGAGCTCATCCTCGGTAATGTCGCGATAGGCCACCGACTTCAGCACACCGGCGGCCAGCAGGTCGCCAGCCAGGTCGACCAACCGCAGCATGGTCGTTCCGGCCAGGATGTTCTCCAGGCGCGGGAAGGCCAGCTCGCCCGCGCGCGTCACGATGCCGGCGTTCTCGGTCGCGCCTTCGGTCAGGAACCCGGCTGCGTCGTAGCCGACCACGAAGTCGACCCCCCAGGCCTCGGACTCGGCCTTCATCAGCACGTTCGGCAGGTAGTTACAGTTCTTCACGCCGGCGTACTGGGCCGGTTTGGCCGGCACGTGGCTGCGCCGCACGCTGGCCCCGGCGGGATGGCGGGTCATGAAGGGCTTGCCCAGCGCATAGACCACGATGTAAAGGGTTGACGCAGGCGACTCGTTGGGGCTGACCCCGAAGCTGCCCGGGCCGCGCGCCAGGATGATCCGTACGCAACAGTCGCGCCCGCCGGCCACCCGCGTGGTCTCCAGCGCCAGCGCACGGATCTCTGCCACGCCGCCCGGCCAGCGGATGCCGATGGCGCCGGCCGACCGGATCAGGCGGTCGAGGTGCGCCGCAAGGTTGTAAACTGCGCCGTCGACGCACTTGCACGTGTCGAATACGCCATCGCCGCGGTGCACCAGGTGGTCGTCGATCGGCAACTGCATGAGCACCGGATCCGTCACGACCCCGCCCAGCAGGCTGGAGTACATCGCGTAGTAGTTGGCGTGGTAGCTGAAGCTCCTGGCGGTCAGAGCATCCAGATAGCCGCTGCGGTCGATCAAGCGCATGGGTGGCCTCATTTGGGTCAACGCACTGTACCACAGCCGGCCGCCACCGCGTCCAGACCCAAGTAGCACCCTCAGACTGCGAGAGTTGGAATGGTGGAATGCTGGAATGGTGTGACGACTGGGCTCTGAATCCCGCATCCCCTGCGGAGTCTTGCACGGGGGAGCCCTCCGTGGGGGGGAACTCAGGCGGTTCGCATTCCATCCATGCCATGGTGAGGTCTGCTGGGAAACGAATCGCAGACAATTGGACTGTCTGATGGGCCTTTTCCCAACATTCCAGCATTCCAATGTTCCATCTCCCGCAATCCGGGGAGCACCCGTGCAGCGCCGAGCACGCCTGTCGGCGCGCAGGCCGGGACTTCTCCTCGCGACGCCCGCAGGCGGCCGGGCGGTCGCGGGCGGTCCGCAGAACCGCGCGCCCCAAAAGCATCCGCGTTTTCGTGCTTGTCTTTCGAATCAAGACGCACTATATTTTTGCCCCTTTTACGCCGCCTTCGCGCCCGCAACGGCGCCGCGTACCCTCGCACGAGGGTGCGTCGCATGCGGCGCCCGCCCCGCAGTACCGAATCCGCCCGCCTGCAGGCAACGTCGCGTGGCGGCGTTGCTGCCTCATGGAGAAGACCCGATGCCCCGCACAATGCCCCTGAAAAACGTCCGCAACATTGGCATCATGGCGCATATCGATGCCGGCAAGACGACCTGCAGCGAACGGATCCTCTTTTATTCCGGCAAGAACTACAAGATCGGCGAGGTGCATGACGGCGCCGCCACCATGGATTACATGATCCAGGAGCAGGAGCGCGGCATCACGATCACTTCGGCGGCCACGGTCGTGCAGTGGCGGGACCACCAGATCAGCCTCATCGACACCCCCGGCCACGTGGACTTCACGGCTGAGGTCGAACGCAGCCTGCGCGTGCTCGACGGAGCCATCGCGTTGTTCTGCGCCGTGGGCGGCGTGCAACCGCAGACCGAACAGGTCTGGCGTCAGAGCGAGAAGTACGAAGTACCCAAGCTTTGCTTCATCAACAAGATGGACCGCGTGGGAGCGGACTTCCTCGGCGTGATTGAGGAGATCCGCTCGAATCTCGGCGGCAACCCGGTGCCAATGGTGTTCCCGATCGGCCAGGCCGAGCACTTCAAGGGCGTGGTCGACCTGCTCTCGATGAAGGCCGTCTATTTTGATGAGGAGTCGCGGGGCGTCAAGCTGGTGTACGAGGAGATCCCGGAGGATCTGCGCGAGACCTGCGAGCTGTGGCGCCACAACATGGTTGAGAAGGCCGCCGAACAGAATGAGACCCTGCTTGGGAAGTACTTTGCCGACGGCACCCTGACCGACGAGGAGGTCATGGCCGGCGTGCGCGAAGGCTGCGTGAGCCGGCGGTTGGTGCCGGTTTACTGCGGCACGGCCTTCAAGAACAAGGGCGTGCAGCCCCTGCTGGACGGCGTCGTGAATTTCCTGCCCTCGCCGCTCGACGTCGGCCCGGTGCACCAGGCGGACGACCCGAACGCCGTGCGGCAGCCAGACGATGGCGACCCGTTCTCCGGCCTGGCCTTCAAGATTCTCTCCGACAAGCACATGGGCCGCATCATCTTCATCCGCATCTACTCCGGCACTCTGCGCGTGGGCGCCACCGTGCGGAACACCTCGCTGGGCATGGATGCCCGCGTTGGCCGCCTGTTTCGCATGCACGCCAACCGCCAGGAGGCGATCGAAGAGGCTTTTGCGGGCGACATCGTGGCGGTCGTGGGCCTGGCCAAGACGCGCACCGGAGACACCATCTGCGACCCGGCCCACCCCATCGTGCTGGAGTCGATCGAATTCCCCGCGCCGGTGATCTCGATCTCGATCAAAGCCAACAGCCGCAACGAGAGTGAGAAGCTCGGAAGTGCGCTCCACACCCTGGCGGCCGAGGACCCGACCTTCCTGGTCAGCTACGACCCGGAGACCTCGGAGACCATCATCGCAGGCATGGGCGAACTGCATCTCGACATCATCGTCGACCGCCTGCGCCGCGAGTTCGGCGTGGCGTGCGATGTCGGTCGTCCCGAAGTGGCGTACCGCGAGACCATCACCACGGCTGTCGATGGCGAATACAAGCACGTCAAGCAGTCCGGCGGACGCGGCCAGTACGCGCACGTCTGCCTGCGCATTGAACCCCAGGACGCCGGTCGCGGCTTCACCTTCATCAACGATGTCAAGGGTGGCACGATCCCCGCCGAATACATCCCGGCCGTCGAGAAGGGCGTCATCAAGGCCATGGAATCCGGCCCCTGCGGCGGCTATCCGGTGGTGGACGTCAAGGTCAGCGTGACCGATGGCTCGTATCATGAAGTCGACTCGAACGAGTTCGCCTTTATCGAAGCCGCGCGAGTCTGCTTCCGCAACCTGTTCCTCAAGGGCAACCCGGAGTTGATCGAACCGGTGATGGATGTCGAAGTGACGGTGCCCGAGGACTACATGGGCGCCGCCACAGGCTCAATCTGTCAGCGGCGCGGCCGTGTCGAGGGCATGGCAGAGAAGGGTGGCGCCAAACTCGTCAGCGGCTTCGTTCCGCTCGGCGAGATGTTCGGTTACTCGAGCGCCATCCGCACCGTGACGCAGGGCCGCGGCTCCTTCACCATGCACTTTGCCCGCTACGAGGCCGTGCCCTACGAACTCGCCGAAGAGATCATGGCCAAACGTCGCAAGGCCAACAAGGTCCGCTAGGGGTCGCCCGCGCCGGGAGGTTGACTGTCCGCGTGGGCATGTTTCGCATGCCCGACGTCGAATACGGTCGCACCCAGCAGGGCGGCCGTTGCGCGGTTGCTTATTGGCACACCCCATGCTCCCCATGGCCACAGCTGTGGGGAGCTTTCTGTTTCCGCCATTCCCCTGACCGGCCCATGCGCCGGGGAAACCGCGTTCGGCCCGCATCCGCGGGTGCCACGCGGCGGGGGAGCGACAGATCGGATGCGCCCCAGGTTGCATGCTGGACAAACGGGCCCGGCACGCGCATCATTTGCATCCCGGACGACACCCGTCCGGGCCAAACGGATGGGAACGCTATGAACCGACTGGGGCTGCGCTCGACCTTTCTCCGTCAATCGTGTCTGGTGCTGGCGGCGATGGCCCTGCTCGCACTGACCGGCTGTGATGACGGCGCCGACAGTGGCGATGTGTTCCGGATCGATCCAAGCAAGGTGACGCTTTCCAAGTCCGAAACGTCCGTGGCTTTCGGGGCCGTCGGCGGCGTGGAGCCCCTGACCTGGACGGTCACAGACGCGACGCTCGGAACCGTCTCGGGCTCGGGCCGCGCAGCAACCTATGCCCGCAAGACGGCCAACGGCATCAATACCGTGCAGGTGACCGACTCGCAGGGCTGGCTGGCATCGTCCTATGTAACCCAACAGGACGACCCCGCCCCCACCACGACCCTCGCAATCAGCCCCACGTCCGTCACGCTCAGCAACGACGGCGACAAGCGCGTCTTCAGCGCCAGCGGCGGCCAGACTCCCTATCAGTGGAAACTCGGCGATAGTTCGCGCGGCACGTTGGAGGTAGACGGCTACAGCCAGGCCATCTATACCCGCACAAAGGCTGGCAACAACACCGTAATTCTGACCGACGATGATGGCCACGCGGCCATCGCCGACGTGATCCAGCCGTCCGGCGCCAAGCTCACGGTCACGGCCAGCCCCAGTTCGCTGGCCAAGAATGGCGACAAGTCGATCCTGACTGCCAGCGGTGGCGTGCCTGGCTACACGTGGTCGGTCCAAGACGTGGCGCTCGGGCACCTGGTGAGCACCACAGGAGACAGTGTTGTATACGTGCGTGATCAGCCCGGGCAGAACGTGGTCACCGTGCGCGACAGCGCGGGCGCGGCGGCTAACGTGCTGATCAATCAGCCCTAGCGCCCCTCGTTCCGACTGGCCGGTTCGTCTCGGTGATGCCGCACCCACGCGCGGCATCCTATCGCCGCGCGGGTCGGACCGCCCCGCGCGGGCCAAGGAGTTATCCTATGAGCATGCGACGCGCCCCGGCCGAAGAGCACGGAGATCCCCTTCACGCTGGCGCAGCACCCCGCATCCCCGGCCCCCGGCACCACACGCGACTGCCGGGGCTCCTGATTCTGGCCCTGGCATGCGCCGGCCTGGGCGGCGGCTTGGTTCGGGGCGCGGACTTTGACAAGGATGGGCTGGATGATGCGATCGAGGTGACCCTCGGCACGTCGACCAATAACTGGGACAGCGACGCCGACCAACTCCCGGACGGCTGGGAGGTTCTTTTCAGACTCGATCCTAACGACGGTGGCTTCTTCGGCGACCATGGCGCCTTCGGCGATCCGGACGTGGACGGTTTACTGAACATCGAGGAGTACTGGGGACGGGACGGCGAACGCGCGAGCCAGCTTCCCTTTGTCAACGGCACCGGTGACGAAACCGACCCGAAGAACTCCGATACCGACGATGACGGACTCGACGATCTGGTCGAGTTCGACGCCACCGAAGCGCTGGCGGTCGTCGATTCGGCCATTCCGCGTTTCCGGCGCGGAGCGCGTATCACCGGGGCCGGAGGCCTGATCCTCCCCGATCCGGATCCCATCACCAATGCGGCCAGCCTGAACCTGGGCGCAGGGGTCCAGTTCTTCCGGACCAACCTCGTCTCGCGCGACTGGACCCTCGAATGCTACGTGAAGCCTGCCGTCAGCGGCCTGAGCGGCGATCTCATTGCCTATCGCATCCCCTTCCCCGCTGGCGCGACCTACGTCACACGCGACGCCTATCGCCTCGCCCTGACCGCTGGCGTCCCCACGGTCCGTTTCCACGCCTCGGGTACCGGCGCGGCGTATGGCGTCTCGTCCGGACAGTCCCTGCCCACAAATGCTTGGACTCACCTGGCCGCCATCTGGGACAACGCGGCCGACCGCCTGACGCTCTATGTCGACGGCGTCGCCTACCCGCAGACGATCACCCGCGAAAGCGTTTCGTACTATGGGCCAATGCTCGGTCTATACTCGACGAATCCGCCGGTGATGGCTGCTTCCGACGGCAGCTTCATCAACAAGCTGTGCCTCGATGAGGTTCGCATCTGGGGCTACGCGCGGACCGCCGACGAACTGTCCACCGCGCGACACTACCGTCTGGAGCATGCGGTTCCCGGCCTGCTGGCCAACTTCCATTTCGATGACGGCGGCGACTCCGCCGTGGACCTGGTGCAGCCGCGGCGCAATTGGTTGCAGGCCGCCGATCCCACGACGCTCAGGTTCGCCAATCATGGGTATGCAGCCGTAGATGGGTTCGACTTCGCTACGGCCTGCACGGCACCGGTCTGGATGACCAACGAATTCGGACGCCTGCAGGTCGTGCTCGTCTCAGACGGCCCGCTGCCGTTGCCGCCCGAAGCGGGCTGGCACGTGGACAACGGCGCCCTGCAACCCAGCGGAGCAGTCGCCACACAGCTCACACCCACGGACCATCTGCTGAGCTACGCGGCACCATCCGCCTGGTTGACGCCAACCAACGAGCGGGTCGTCATTCCTGAAGGTGGCCTGCTCATCGTCACGACGCGCGTCGCCGTGGCCTCAGCCTGGCTGCAGGTACAGATTGAGCCGCCGGAAGCCGGCGACGCCGGCGCCCAGTGGCAGGTCGATGGCGGCAACTGGTTCACGAACGGCGCGATCGTCGGCGTGCAGGGCAACGCCCCCCATCTGTTAGGTTTCGCCGACGCGCCGCCGTTCGACAAACCCGATGCGCTTGGGCAGGACACACCTGCAGGCATGACAACCACGGTCTTTGTCACCTATAGCCGCATCGCCGTATCCGGGACCGTCTCCAGCGCCTCGAACTGGCTCAACACCCCGCCTCCTGATCCGCCCCCCGGCGACGGCAGCGGAAATGGCAGTCTGCTGGTGGGACTCTGGCCAGGCAATGTCGTTCCAACCAATGCGCCGCCCTCGCTGGCGACGGTCGCCGGGCCGGTCGCACTGCCCTTCGACACACAGCCCTTCGGTTTTGTCGTCTGGTCGCCCACGTCAGGAACGTACGTCGCGCTGGCGTGGATCGACGGCAACGGCAACAATCGGCCCGACCCCGGCGAGCCCCACAGCGAGGCGCTCACCGTCGCGGTTCCGGTCTTGGGGCTTTCCGGGCTCGAGTTGACCGTTGAAGACGATCACGACGGCGACGGTCTCCCCGACTGGTGGGAGATCGGCTGGTTCGACGACCTCGACGAGACCGCCGATGGCGACCCGGACAACGACCTAGTCGACAACGCCGACGAACTCCTGCTCGACCTCGACCCGACCAATCCCGACACCGACGGCGACGGCACGCCCGACGGCGCGGAGGATTCCGATGGCGATGGCTTGGGGAACGCGGACGAACGGCGGTTGCACGACACAGACCCGCTTCAATGGGACACCGACGACGACACCTGGTCCGATGGCGACGAATTGGACGCCCGCATCCCCTGTGACGACCGCCATATCACCAGCCCCCTCTATGCACGCAGTCCGCTAATCCAGCGATCGCTGATGCTCGATGGCAGCGGCATCGATGTGCCCGAACCAGAAGCAGCAACGACTAACTCGCGCCTCAGTCTGTCAAACTGGCGCATCGCGTGCTGGTTCAAGCCGGTCGGCGTGCAGAGCGGCGTACTGATCGCGCGCCAGACCGCCAGCGGCCGCATCAACTTCGCGGTGCGGCTTGCGGCAAACGAACCGATTGTCTCGTTTACCACCGAACAGGGCCGCGAGTACAGCGTGAGCAGCGGCGTGGCCATTCCGACGAACGTCTGGACCCTCCTGACCGGCGAGTGGGCGCCCGCCGATGCCACCCTGCGCCTCTACGTCAACGAAGGGGTCTTCACGGCGCAGGCAGTCATGGAACCCTGCGCCGTCGGCCCCGGCGCCACGCGCATCGGCACGGGCGTCCACGGCTGGCTGGACGATCTGCAGATCGGGCCGGCCACCGGCGCGTTGCCCAACCCCGAGACGCCGCCGACACAAGCCGTCGCCTGGTTCCGGTTCGACGACGGCGGTGCGCACGCCGAGGACACGGCCAAACCGCTCGACTGGGACTACGCGCTGCAGTCGGTCACCTTCAGCGAGACCGAGTATGTCTGGGATCCCACCCTGCCCGATGTCGACGCCGACGGACTGCCCGACTGGTGGGAGGATCTCTTCTTTGCAGGCGCCGCGGTCCCGACGCTGGACACGGAAAGGGACCTGCTGAACAACCTCTATGAATACCTGTGCGACAGCAATCCCAAGAACCGCGACACCAACGGCGACGGAGTGCTCGACGACGCCGAGGACTACGATGGCGATGAGTTGAGCAACAGCGACGAGCAGTTCCTGGGTTCGGACCCGCGCCTCTTGGACACCGATGACGACGGCGTGAGCGACATCGACGAACTGCTCGGCGAAACCAGCCCCACCAATGCGCTCTCCCCGGAGATCGCCCGCGCCCTCGCGCTGCCCGGCCTGGCCAATGGCTACGCCGAGTTCCCCGAACAGAGCCGCTTTGCGCTGCGCGAATGGACCGTCGAGGCCTGGGTACAACCGGCCGCCGCAGCAGCCGGCACGATCATCGAGCGGAGTTGCGAACCGGGTGTGGCGAACTTTCTGATCGGGTTGACGGCGGATGGCAGGCCCTTCGCGGGCTTCGGCAACAACTGGGTGACGAGCGCCAAGCCCCTGGCGACCGATGCTGCGACCTGGACCCACCTGGCCGCCCGTTACCGCCGCAGCGACCATAAGCTGACGCTCCTCACGAACGCCGTGGAGGCGGTGACGCGCGTCTGCTCGGCCGACCCGCGCTTCAACGGCGTCGGTCCGGTGACACAGCGGATCGGCGCGGGTTTTGACGGCCTCATCGACGATGTGCGCATCTGGAATCTCCCGCGATCCGACGCCGACATCTACGGCGACTACCGTTTCCCGATCGAGACCGCGCCAGCCAGTCTGGTGGCCTGGTACCGCTTTGACGACGGCACCGCCTACGAGCCGGGCGATTCGGGAACCAGCCTCAAGCCCGACTGGGACCAGGGGCAGATCCAGGACTTTGCGCCGGGATTCGCGTCCGACTGGCTCACCCAGTGGCGCCATGCCGCCACACTGTTGGGCGGCGCTCAAGTCGCCGGCGATGGACACCCCTACGGTGTTCCGGCTGCCAGCGGTCTCGTGACCAACCTGTCGCTCTGGGCCAACACCACCGTCATTGGATCGGGCCCCGGAGATGGCACGGGCGAGGGACGCATCTGCGTGGGCGCCTGGAGCGGCACGCTGGCTGAACCCGCCGGCGCTCCGATCTCCCTGCTGGTCGTGAAAACCGGCACGCTGCCCCTGCTCCGCGGGCCGTACCGCTACACCATCTACACGCGCTACCTGGGACCGCACACCGTCATGGCCTGGATGGACGGCGATGGCGACGGCCGCTACGACTTGGGCGAACCGCGCGGCAATACGGTCAGCATCGAGGTCGTGAACGCGGCGCCGGTGCCGGTCGGTTTTGCAATCCGCGACGACCGCGATAGCGACGGCCTCCCCGACTGGTGGGAGATCGGCTGGTTCGGCGACCTGGACGAAGTGGCGGACGGCGATCCCGACGGCGACCAGGTCACCAACGCGGACGAACTGCTGCTCGAACTGAACCCCCGCAGTTCCGACTCCGACGGCGATGGCACTCCCGACGGTGCCGAAGACTACGATGGCGATGGCTTAGGCAACACGGCCGAGCGCTTGCTGCATGGCACAGAACCCGCCCATTGGGACACGGACGACGACGGCTGGTCCGACGGCGACGAGCTCGACGCGCGCGCCGTCTGCGGCGACCGCGGCATCACCAGTCCGCGCTACGCGCGCAGCCCGCTGATCCAGCGCGCGCTGGCGCTCGATGGCAGCGCCATCGACGTGCCCGAATCCGCGACGGGCCCGGGCGGCTCGCGGCTGAGCCGGGCCAACTGGCGGATCGAGTGCTGGTTCAAGTCCGACGCCATCCAGACCGGCGATCTGCTCGTGCGACAGACCGCCAGCGGCCGCACCAACTTCGCGTTGCGGCTGAACGCGAACATCCCGGAAGTCTCGTTCACCACGGCGCAGGGCCGCCAATACCGTGTCACCAGCGGTGTGGCCGTGCCGCCCAACGCCTGGACACATCTGACCGGCGAATGGTCGCCAGATGAAGACACCCTGCGGCTCTATGTCAACGCGGGGGTCTTCGCGGCCCAGGCCGTCCTCGAAGACTGTGCGACCGGCACCGGCGCCACGCAGCTCGGCAGCAGCCTCACGGGCTGGCTGGACGACCTGCGCATCGGTCCGGCCACGGGCGCGTTGCCCGACCCCGAGACCCCGCCGACACAGGCGCTGGCGTGGTTCCGGTTTGACGACGGCGGTGCATACGCCGAGGACACGGCCAAGCCGCTGGACTGGGACTACGCGCTGCAACCGGTCACCTTCAGCGAAACCGAGTATGTCTGGGACCCCACCCTGCCCGACGCCGACGCCGATGGGTTGCCAGACTGGTGGGAGGCCCTCTTCTTCAGCGGCACGGCTGCCCCCACCGCGGATACCGATGCCGACTTGCTGAACAATCTCTACGAGTACCTCTGCGACTGCAATCCCAAGGACAGCGACACGGACGGCGATGGCACGCTCGACGACGCCGAAGACCGCGATGGCGACGGTCTGCTCAACGGCGACGAGCAGTTCCTCGCGGCCGACCCGCGCCTGCCCGACACGGACGACGACGGGGTCAGCGACATAGACGAGTTGCTGGGCTCTACCAGCCCCACCAGTGCCCTCTCTCCGGAGGTCACCCGGGCACTTGAGTTGCCCGGCCAGATCGACGCCTATGCCGAGTTCCCCGAACAGAGCCGCTTCGCGCTGCGCGAATGGACCGTCGAAGCCTGGGTGAAGCCAACCGCGGCCGCGGCCGGCACCGTCATCGAGCGGAGCTGCGAACCCGGCGTGGTCAACTACCGGATGGGCCTCGCGGACGACGGCAGCCCCTTCGCAGGCTTCAGCGGCAACTGGGTGACAAGCGCCCTGCCCATCGCGGCCAACAGCCTGACCTGGACGCACCTGGCCGCCCGCTACCGCCGCAGTGACCATCGGCTGACCCTCTTCACGAACGGCGTGGCGGCCGTGACGCGCGTCTGTACCGCCGACCCGCGCGACAACGGCGTCGGGCCGGTCACGCAGCGCATCGGCGCAGGCTTCCGCGGCCTGATCGACGACCTGCGCATCTGGAGTGCCGCGCGTGACGATGTGACCATCCGAGCCGAGTTCACGTTCACCTTGCCGGGATCCGACTCGGGGCTTGCCGCCTACTACCGCTTCGACGACGGCACCTCCTTTGCCGCCCCGACCGACGGCACCAGCCTGGTCGCCGAATGGCAGCACGGTCAAGTCCAGGAGTTCCGCACGCTCTACGGACTCGACTGGCTCCTGGCGTGGCGCAATGCCGCGAGCCTCCGCGGCGGGGCAGGCTTCTCGGCCGCCGGGGCCGGCAAGGCGCTCTACCCACTCTACCGTCAGTCCGGAATCGTCGGGTACTTCACCCCGGCCGAGGTCACAACCAATGGTGCGGCCTGGGGTCGAATCGTGAGCGCGGCCACCACGAACTGGTATGGACACCTCGTCTTCGCGCCCCTTGCCGCCGGGACCTACACCATACCATTCGCCAAGATTCCGGGCTGGATCAGTCCGGCGGCACAACAGGTCACGGTCGTATCAGGGACCAGCACCCTCGTCCTGGGGCAGTACTACCGCTACGACACCCTGGGCGGGCCGGGTTCGACAACCGGGCGGTTCAACAAGCCGCGCGGGCTGGCCCTGACTGCGGCGGGCGACCTCTACGTGGCCGACTGCGACAACCACCGCCTGCAACTCTGGAACCGCAAGAGCGGCACCTGGAGCACCATCGGCGGGCCCGGCACGACCGCCGGAGCCTTCAATCAGCCCTTCGGCATCGATGTCGACTCGGCTGGCAACCTCTACGTGGCCGACACCGGCAACCACCGTGTGCAGTATCGCTCGGCCGCCACCGGGACCTGGTACTACTGGGGTGGGCCAAGCTGGGGATCGGAACTCGGCCAGTTCAACGGCCCCTACGCCTTGGCGGTCGCACCGGCAGGCACCCTCTACGTGGCCGACCACTATAACCACCGTGTTCAAAAGCGCTCGGCCGCCGGCACGTGGTCGATCTTCCTCGCCAACGGTGCCGCGACCAATCAGGTCCGCAACCCGAGCGGCGTGGCCGTTGACAACGCAGGCAACGTCTACGTTTCAGACTACGACAACTTCACCTCGAAGCCGCGTGTACGCGTCTTCGCCCCGTCCGGCGCGTTCGTGCGCAGCCTCTCGGACGCAGCCGTGGCGGCCAAAGCCCTGACCTATTCGCGCGGGGCCGATCTGCTGCGCGACACCTCGCTGATGGTCGCCGACCGCGACGGCAACCGCGCGCTGCAGTTCGATCCACAGACCGCGCTCTGGTCGCAGGTGGTGCCGACCGGCTGGCTCACGGCACCCGAGGACACCGCCTGCGACGACCGCGGCGAAGTCTTCATCGCCGACACCGGCGCCAACCGGATCGTGCGGATCCTGATGGACCCGCTGCAGAGCTCCGCGCTGGTGCTCGCGCCCAGTCCGTTGACCGGCGGCGGGCTGCGCCTCCAGTGGGCGACGCGTGCGGGATGGCGTTACCGTGTCGAATGGACCGATGATCTGCGCAGCGGCCACTGGCAGGTCCTGTCCGGCGCCGCGAACATCCTCGGCGACGGCACCCGCCTCAGCGCCGACGATCCGCTGGCCGGTTCAGCCGCCACGCGCTTCTATCGCGTCACGGCTTGGTGAGGACCAGCCAGGAGCGCGGCCCCATCGGCGCATCTTGCCTATAACTTGCCCTGGCCGACGGAAGGAATTTGGAACTCAGGAAGTCAGGAAAGGGTGCGCATGACGCCTTCCAGCTTTTCTGAGTTCCTGATTCAGAAGAGTTACCCCCAGCGTGTGTTCGCGGCGCAGCCGCGCGGCCGGCTCGTCCGCGCGTCCGCGCGAGACATGCTACGGTTTGTTCGGCGACGAATGGGCGGGCCTGCAAGTCCCGCCCTATTCGTGGCCGTCCCGTAGTACGGCAGGACTCCCCTGCTCGTAGGCCGCATTTGAAACGGGGTTCCCATCCCGCCAGTAGAGGGTCTTCTCAACCGTGCCGTCGACGGCATAGTGCGTCTCAACCCCCTGCTGGCGGTTGTCCTTGAAACTCTTCTGCCACTTCAACTGACCGCCGAGGTAGAACGCCTTGGCCACGCCATGTACGAGCCCCTTGCGGTAGGGTATCACCCGCTCGACCTGCTCCGGTTTCTCCGGCCAGTAGTCCACGCTCTCGCCGTCGCGTTCGCCCCGCGAAAACCGTACGCGTCGGATCACCCCGCCCTTCGGATTGTAGGTGCAGCTCTCGCCCCGGATCTCGCCGCGCTCGTAGACCGACTCGTTGGCCACAGCGCCGGACGAGTGGTAAGTGCGCTTCACGCCCTGGATCCGGCCCTTATCCCAGGGGGTCTCGCTGATCAGGACACCGTCCTCCACCGAGAACTTCCGCTCGACGCCGTGTTGCACTCCATCTTGATACGTGCACTCACGCGCCGCGCGCCGGTACCAGTCCACGAAGTTCAGCTCGCGGCCGTCGGCCTTGCCCGCCGCGTTGCGCATCGTAATCCGGATGATGTGGCGGATCGCCTCGCCGCCCGGGGCCACGGTCTGGCACTCGACTTCAGCAACGTGCCCGGTGGGCATGCTCAGCAAGAACTCCCGGATGCGTTTCTGGTCGCCGCCCGTGAGCTTCAGCGATTCCACCGCCGTGGCGTGCGTGACGGCCATGACGTCGCCGTTGGACGCCGTCGGCGGATCCTCTGCCATCACCCGGCCAACCACGAGCGCGCCGCATAGTAACGCTACTGCCGTTCGTCGCATGTTGCGGAATCTCCTCCCGTGCGACTCCACTGTCACTCGCCCGTGCCAAACAGGATGCGCACCCCGCGCGCCGGGACATACAGCAACCCGTAGATCTCCATGCCGCCGGCGATGCTGCGCGCCCGCACGAAGCCATTGTCCTCAAGATCCAGCAAATGCTCCGGGCGCCCGCCCATGAAGGCTGTCGCCGAACCGAGCATGGCGGACTTACGCCAGTCGCTGTCGGCCGGGATCCGTGAAAAGTCCAGACGGTTGATGGCCGTTTGCGCAGTGACCTTGTTCGGGCCGCCGAAGAGCCGCTCGGGCTGCAGCAGGTAGAACTGCTCGCGCATCGGCGTGTCGCGTTCGTTTACGATCACGAACAGCGCCTTGCGCTTGGAAGCGTCGCGGTCGCCGGGCCGCAGGTAGAGAGAGACGTAGGCCCGCGCCATGGGGTTCTCGGCCGTCACCTCGAAGCCCTCCTCGCGGGCGAAGGCTTCGCCGTAGCGGACGACACGACCGGACCGCCAGTAGGGGATGAACTCGGTCTTGCCGTCGTCCGTGAAGTAACCGAATGCCTCGAGTGCGCGCGCCAGGTTGGCGGCGGCCACACGCTGCCCGAGTCCCGCGAGGTCGATACCCACGTCGTGCAGCAGCGCGCGGCCAAGGGCCATCCGGTCGTTGGCCGGCGAGGCGCCCGGCGACGCGAGCGCGGCCGCATTACTCCGCAGCTGCACCGCCAGCGCCGTATGTGGCGCCGCCAGGTAACGGAACAACCCCATCGGGTAGGTGTCGGCCAGCGTGTCCACCGCCGTGCGTGCATCGCCGCCGGCGGGCCCAACCAGCAGTGCCCGCGCGGCCCCGGCCTCGTGCACCGTGGCGGCGTCGGCCCGCACAAACCCCGCCCCGGCCTTGCGGGCCGCCGCCGTGAGCGGCGGCCGGACGGGGTCGCCGGTCCAGGGCTTCCAGCAGGCTGCCCGACGACCGGGAGCCGGAGGACGGGCCGGATGCACCAAAATCGCGAAGCTCATCGACCGGGCCGTCTTCAGGTTGGTCAGCGTATTGACCAGCGCAATCCGCCAGTTCAACTGGCCGGCCTTGTCGCGCTCGACCACCATGCCGGGGGCCTTGGCGTCGATCACAAAGCCTTGGTCGTCAGGCGTCAGCCACGTGAACCCGCGGTCGCCCGAACCCAGGAAGAAGTGCGTCAGCACACCGGGTTGGTTGACGCCCCGGCCCTCAGCCGGGTCCGCCAGGTTACTCCAGGCCACGCCTTCGGCGGTCCCGAGGTCCGTCAGCTTCGGCGCATAGGCCTGGGCGGGCTCCGCCACCGGCGCGCCCGCCACGGCCACGTCGCACGGTCCGGCCAACTCGAGAATCAGCTCCAGCTTGTCGATCGCGAGGTCCTGCCCCCCATACGTCAGTTCGCCGGCCAGGCTGCCATCCTCGGCATAGCGCATGGCCAGCTTGGCGCGCAGCGTACCTGCCGTCAGCTCGACCGTGCAGGTCGCGCCATCACCCTCGGCCACCGCTTGGGCCGGCTTGGCCGCCGTCGCCACGAGCGTCTCGGCGCCGCTAACCGCCTGCAGGCGCATGGGACCGCGGAGCTGCGGACCTCGGCCAATGGCCTGCAGATCGGCATCCGCCAGTTCGCTGCCACGCAGGTGCAGCGGCACCTCGGCCGGATCGGCCTTGATGACCATCTGCGCCGGCAGGCCGGTGCCGTCCAGCGTGATGCGGTGGCGCGGCGTATCGAGCGTGTCACCGGTCACCGTAACCCCGGCCAGCGCTGGCGACAGGCCGGCCAGGCAGGCGAGCGCCGCAGCGGCCAGCAACCGCGCGCGGTGCGCGTGCCAACCCGCTCCGCCCGGCGACGGCCACGACAAGCAGCCTACCAACCGTGTGCACCTGGATGTCGTGCTTATCATTGGATGTGTACCTTCCCAGCGAACTGCAACCGCCGATCAACTAGGCGAGCCGCCATCTCCACCGAGTCCCCGGAACGCGCCGCCTACGGCGTCCGGCAATGCCCGTAGAGAATCCGATAGTCGTGATAGGGGACATACACGGGACCGTAGGTCTCCCCCTCGCCCGCCTGCCGCGCCACGACCTCGCCCGTCTCGAGGTCGGACAATGCCGGCTTTCCGGCATCGTCGCCCTTCCGGGCATCCCAAGTCTCCTTCAGGAAGTCGGGGACCGAGACGCGCGCAAGGATCTCACCCACCTGCTGGTTGTTTGCGCCGCCGAAGACGCGCAGCGGGTCGATCACGGTCAACGGCAGCTCCACCGGTCCGTCGCTCTCGTTCAGAATCACAAAGATGGCCTTGTATCCCTTGCCATCCGCCAGCGGACGACGGTAGACCGTGACATAAACCTGGCTCTGGGCGGACGGTTGGTCGCCGATGCGCACGTGGGCGGCATTGCGCCAGAACGGCAGCTTCTCGATCCCGGCATCCTCAAAGAACCCAAATTCCTGCAACGCCGACAACAGCCGGATCGCCTGCTCCTTGTGCCCGTGGGTGCCATGCGGCCCGTTGGGCGCGGCGCCGAAATCGTGCAGGAGCGCCAGTCCCGAGCGCTGACGGTCCACCCGCTTGTCGTCACCCGGCGTCGTGTCGCTGGCATCGGCGACCAGCGTGGCGGTGATGCCCGCGTAGTTCTTGCCCATCGCCCGGTAGAGCGAGTTCGGAAACTGCGTGATCAGGTCGAGTTCATAGGCCCGGCACCCGGCGCCGCACTCCTCCACCAGCACGCTGTTCCACAGGAACGGCTCGAGCATGTTCGACCCGTTGCCCGACCAGGTGTGCTGGCGCTGGGGCACGTTGTTCTTGGCGAACACACGCGCCAGCCGCTTGTAGTGATCGCGCATGTTCGTGGTCAGGAACTGCGAATGCCACGGCAACTCGTCGCCCTTCACATCCTCCGGGTTGCGGAAGTGCGCATTTCCCATGGCAATGTTGTCGGAGCGGCCGAACCCCACCGGGAAGTACTCGTCCATCCACCAGCCCACGCGGCGCCCGATGCGGATGAAGCGCTCGAAGTAGAAGGTCGCCTTGTCCTCCCAGAGCTGGTCCAGTTCGGGGGTCTTCATCTGAACGTTCCGCCACCAGCCATAGCGGTGGAAAGGCCCCGCATCCTTGCGGAAGATCGTCCGTTGGTCATCCGGAAGGTCCTTGGGCGCGCTGGCGGCCTGGCGCCAGCGCTGCAGCAGATAGGACTCCGAAAGGTCGTAGTCCTCTGTCTGGTAACCGGTGGCCCACCCGGCGCCAAGCAGGTAGTGCCAGGCTTCCTGGCGGTAGTTGGCCGGCTTGGGCTTGGCGGGATGCGTCAGGATGGAGAAGGCGATCGTCCGGCGTCCCCGGATCTCGGCCGGGTGGTTGACGAAGCGCACGCGCCAGGTCGCGTCGCCGCGAGCATCGCGCTCGACCTGCATGCTGGAGCCCTCGCGGTCAAGCACCCAGCCCTCGTCACTGTCGCAATACCAGGACCAGGCCCGGTCCGCGCTGCCAAACCAGAACCAGGGGATGAACTTGTTGTAGAAGAGATCGAGGCGCGTCAAGGTGCTGTCCCAGACCACCCCCACCCCGTTGGTCAGTGAGCACTCCCAACGGTCGGCGCCGGTCATGCCGCCACCGCCTGTCTCGGACAGTGCCAGATCCACCTGACCGGCCACGTCAGCCACCAGTTCCAAGCCATCGAGCTTGACGGCCTGGTCGCCGCCGTAGACCAGCGTGGCGTGCAGCGTACCGTCGCAATCGTAGCGTGTGGTCAGCGTGGCCGGCAACGGCCCCAGCCGCAACTCCGAGCGATACTCGATCTCGCTCTTCCAGGTGCGGATGCTCGTGGCAGGTTCGGCGGCCACGGCCGCCACGCGCTTGCCGTCGATGATGGCCTCGATCCGCAAGGGCGCCCGCAACTGCGGACCGCGTCCCATTGCCCGCAGCTCCGTCGGGCTCACGGCAGCGCCTTCGGCCCGCTGCTCGAGTGGCAGTTCGCGCGCGTCGGCCTTGATGTCGATCTGCGCCGGCAACCCGGAGGGGTCGACCGTGAAGCGGTGCTTGAGGGTCTCGAAGCCGGTCGCCGAGGGGGCGATCGCCGTGAACGGCTCCCAGACGACATCCTCCTTGCCGATCGCGTTCCCCTGCCAGGCCGGGACCGTGTACTGGAACGGATCAGCGGTCTCATCGCCCACGATGCGCTTGTTCTCGTCGAATAACAGCACAGACACCTTGTAGGATTCGCCCGGGACCAGTTCCGGCAGATCGACAACACCACAGGCAAAGTTGCCCTTGAATGGCACGCTGACCTGCTTGACCAGGTCCTCGTCGGCGTTGTCCTTCAGGACCATGACCTTGGCTTCGACGGCCCGCTGGGCCTCCTCGCTGGCGCCACTGATGCCGCGGTCGACGATCGCCGCCATCCGCCGGGTGTATGAGGAAAACTGGACCCGGAAATCGAACGGCTTGCGCGGCGGCCGGAGCGTCTTGATGATGCTGACGCGGCGCTCCATGAACGGCTCCTCGTTGACCATGCCCCCTTCCATGGAGTGAAACTGGATCAGGCGCGTGAGGAAGATCGTCTTGGCCGGATCGCCCGCGCTGCGGACGTCGAACCACAGCACGTTGCCGTCGCGACCGATACCGGGGAACGGTTGCTGCAACCGAAGCTGGCGCGACTCCCCGGGGCGCAGTTCAAGCAGGCCGTTCTTGAGCTCGGGGGAGTCGTAGCTCGAGTAGATCTGCCCTTCCGCGCTCTCGACGAAGAATCCCAACCGCACCGTCTCGGAACGCGTATTGTGGTTCTTGACAGTCATGCGGACATCGATCGTGTCCTCCATGATCGGGCCCAGTTCGTTGATCTGGAAGCTGGGGGCGCGCGAGTCGAAGATCAGCGCCGTCTTGCAGGTGTTCCAGATGTGCCGGTCAAAGGCGTTGAAAAAGTGGCCGTTGCCGCCGATGCCGCGCGTGAACCAGGCCCGGTAGATGGTGCCGTCGGCCGGCGGCAGCGGCACGATGGGCCGGCCCTGTTCGTCGTTTCCGACATAGCTGCCGTAGACCAGCGACGCCAGCGGTACGGCGTACTCCACAATCCAGCGCTTGCCGTCAGCCTGCGTGCGGATGACGGCCGAGGACTTCCACTTCCAGTCGTGGCCGGTCTGCTGGCTCCAGTACCAGTCGGTCACCGAGCCAATCGGATTCACATCGAACCGCAGCAAGCCGCGCTGAAACCCCTTGGTGATGTCGGCGAACGGACGCAGTTCCAGTTCATGGTGGTCGTCCCACAGCATCCCGTAGAGCGGGTGGCTGAGCGTGTCCGGGTAGCGGCCGCGCGCCTTGAGCCACGAGTTCTCCGGATACACCGGCGAACTGAAGCAGAAGTAGAGGTTTTCCTTGTCAAAGCCGGCGTACAACTGAAGCTGGGTCTGAATCGGCGCCATGAAGCGGAAATCGGCGTTCGCAAAGTCGTACCAGAACCCGGAGAGCGACGAACTGTCATCCCACTCGCCCGGCCCCATCACACCGTCGATCACGGGCGGCTTGGTCATCAGCGGAATGCGCAGGACCGGCGTATCGACGCGCGCAGCTTCGCCATACGAGGTCGGCGAGTCGATGGCGCCGGCGGCCGCGGCGAGCAGCAGCGTGCCCGCGCCCGCTACAAGAATGCGCCGTACTGAGCTGCCCTGCGTGCGTCGCTCGAACTGCATCGTGATTCTCTCCCCCTTGCATCATCGTCGCACGTCACTGAACAATCGATCTTCGCTTACTTAGCAGGTGGCGTGCCAGCGTCGGATGCAAGGCGGTCCACAGAGCCTATTTCCGCTGTTTGAACCATCCGCGGCCAAACGCGTGTGGCGCTCTGTGCACAGGCGTAAGCACATGCGCACGCGCGGGCGCCCGGCGCCGCGCCAGAACGCGCCTCCGAATACGTGCAGTCGCGGCAGATGCGGACGCGCCTTCACCGCCTGGAAGTCCAGCGCTTTGAATTGGCAAGACATGACGGTCCACGAGCCCTTGATCTGGCGCAAGAGCACCAGGCATAGTCCCCCATGGGCACTGGGGAATACGCAGGCGGCTACGAGCGCGTGCCTGCGGTCTGGCGAGTACCCGGGTGACCATAGCGCGATGCCGTACCTCACTTCAGGATGTCTTTGCCAGAAGGCCGCCGTTGCCCCCATCTCCCCAGCTCGAACGATCGTACCCGTTGATGTACTGGGAAGTCCCGACGGCAGGGCGTTGGCGACTGCCTTGAGCGCCGCGACCAGCACGGACCCGTCCTGGCTGTCACACCCGTGCTCGACCTCCGCCGCCGTCGATCCACGATCGCGGCAGCCTGCCGCTGTGCACAGGCACAGTGCCAAGCTCGCCAGAACCGCTGAGACCAACAGAGACGTCATCGTTGCACTGCGTCTACTCTCGCCACGTATGGGAGTCGCGACAATCATGTGAGGCCGCCGCACATTGCAACAGCCAAGGGAGTCATTCTATTCCTGCTTCTCGATGTGCGCCTGCGCGCCTCGGGCGAAGCCGGACAGGACCGCGACGAAGAGGGCAATCTTCACCGCGGTCAGCCATGAGATCGAACCGGCAACCAACCCTTGCTGCACGGCGCCCGGAAACAGATCCGGAATTGTCCAGGCCCAGAGCGCCTTGACGAGAAGCAGGACCACAACAAACGCCATGCATGCCAGCGTGATCCCTCCGACAACCAGTGCTGCAATCTTCGATCCATTCATCTCTTCTTTCTCCTTTCCTCGATCCGTGGTATTAGCCGTCAAACACAGCAAAGTGTCGCACGGGGCGCTCGAATGCAAACCGTCAAGAGTCTCGTTGATTTCCAGTGACTTACGTCGTGAGATTGACGGATAGCAACGGACATCAGGAGCCGCGCTATGCGTCAAGCGGTGGCGCCGCGGCTCCCACACACCCGCCAACATAAGTGGATGGTAGGCCGTGGCTTGGCAGGGGTCAAGCGGGATCTCGGGGGCGGTTGGACGGCGGGGTTCGCAGTAGGGATGCCCCAGACCCTTGGGGCATCCGCGCGACGCGAAAGAGGTGCCTGCACAAGGCAGCCTGCATGCGGCGAGTGGGCTCCCAGGCGACGGTGATGTCCAGACGGCCAGCGCGGAGTCGCTGGCCCGGGACGCACGTCGGGCCGACGTGCGCCACTGGAGTTGCAGCCCCCCTTGCCACTTGCCTATAATTTTGACCCGCCGCGAGGGCTGCCTTGAGTTCCACCTCGTTGATGGCCGGTGGACATACACGTTCGCAGCGGAGCGGTTCACGTGCAGGAGACATCGGGTACGGGAACGAGAACGGGAACGAGGGGCAACAACTGCGGACCATGGAGGGCCAACCGCGCCATCCAAGTTCAAGCGTTCTGGCCGCGGCGCACCCGCACGGCCTGGCGCCACTCGGACTGCGCTCCGGGCGCAAGCGTCAACACGTCGCTACGCAGATCCAGAGCCAGTGTTTCGACGCGCGGTTCGCGCCCGACAATCGCCCGGTGGATCGGCCCCTCCACGCGCTGCTCGAAGACGCGTCCGCCCATCGCGACCTGCCACACGCCGCAGGGCAGTCGGTCCCCTTCTAAAACCTGGGCCTTGTCCAGGCCCGGTGGCAAGGCGTTCGCCTCGAGCAACTGCGGGCTTCCCGCGGGCGCGTCAAAGCGGACCTGCGCGTCCGGCGCCAACCGCAGTTGCCACGACGCGCCCCAGGTGACCGCCAACGTGCCGGCACTCACGTTCTCGATCCGGCTGTGAATGCCGATCCCGCCCGGCCGCAGCCGGACCTGTCGCGTGATCCGCAGTCCTTCCGAGAGCTGAACCACGAGCCTCAATCCGCCCCGCATTGGCGTGGCCGCATAGGCCTCCGAGAACCCGCGGTAGCCGTACAGGCCGAAAATCGCAAACTCGACCGCGCCGCCGGACAGCGGATAGGGCATGAAGGCATTGTTGGGGTCGGGATCAGCCAGCCACTGTCGGCCGGCCGACTTCCATGCGAGCAACCGGCCGCCCAGCCCCGGAACCACCGCCACCTCCTGCCCATGTCCGCGCAACCACACCACCGGCTGTGGCTCGCGAGACATGCGCAACTGATGCAGCGATGTCTCGAATGGCAGACTCTCCCGGATCCGCGCAATCCCCGCCGCCCGCCAGACCGCCGTCACGCGTGCCAACGCCGGCCGCTCCCAACCGGCCACCGCGCGACCATAGCGGCGGCCGCGCAGATGAAACGTTCCCGGGGTCTGGCGGCCGAGTCGCGCGTAGGCGAGCCCAGCCCGCAGCAACTGCACCCGCAGCCGTTCTGCGCCGGCGACACGCCGTTCGCCGCGCGCCAGCGCGCGGTCGGCGGGCCCCACGGTCGCCTCGTCGTAGAGCGGCGAGGTGGGGAGATCGTACAGGCTCGGGTGCAGCGACTGATCCTCGCGCACGCGCCGGTGGAAGATGTCGAGATACGTCCGCACGTGCGACGCCGCCTGGCCGTAGCAAGCAGCCAGGAACTCGTCCACCAGCGGCCAGACCGGCTGACGCGGGTTCCAGAGCAGCTTGGAGAGCACGTACGCGCGCAAAGCCATGGTCTCGGCGCCGCCGCCCTCCTCGCCCATGCCCTGCACAAACACACCGTACACACCCATGCGATGGTAGCGGCGGAGATTGGCGTGCAGCTCGTCGTAGTCCGGCATCGGCAGGGGATAGTGGGCGAAGTCGGTGGCGTAATGCCAGATGTACATCTGCCCGGCAATGCGCTGCCAGCCGCGCAGGGCCTTCAGGAAGCGCCGGCTTTCGGGATGGTCGCAGGTGCCGAACGCGTGCCCCTGGCAGCAGTTGATCGGGCAGAGCCGCACCCGCACGTTGGCATGGGGCTTCGCCAGCCGCGGCGGGTCGAGCGTGTATTGGTAGGCCAGGGTGTCGATCAACCGGCCGGGAAATTCCGCCTCGACACCCGCCGCCACGCCGTTCACGAAACGCAGCAGCGGTCCGCTTTCAGACCCTTCTTCTCGGACGACGGCGCGACAGCGATCGCACTCGCAGGCGCCCTGGCAGTCGTTCTGCGACACGGAGAAGATGGTCGCCTGCGGATCCGCCCGCATTCGCACGCGCACGCGTTCGGTCACGATCCGCAGAACCTCGGGATGGGTCAGGCAGATCTGCGCCCCCTCTTTGCGCCGCGTCCCGGCCACCAGGCTGAAGTACTCGGGATGCTCCGCGAAGAACTCGCCCGGAGGCAAGAGGGTCTCGAAGGTGTGCACGAACAACCCGTATGACATGTTCCCGCCCATGTAGCCGGGCACAGGACACTGAAAGCCATTGAGCCGGTTGCGTACCCACCAGGCCGGATCGTAGGCCTCCCACATCCAGAGATCCCGAAACTCAAACGCGGGCGCACGCGTCACGCGCAGAGGCGGCACGACAAGATCGGTCGCCCGGGGAATCCGCGCCACCGTGGGCGTATACCAGCGGCAACCCAACCGCTCCAGCAGTTCGTATACCCCGTACAACAGCCCCCGCGGGCTCCCGCCCAGTATGTGCAGGGTGTCGCCACGCGTCTCAAGATGGAATGCCTCCGGGCCCAGCTTCAGCCGCGCCAGATCCACGCCGTCCGCCTGCGCCCCGTCCCGGTCGTTCAGGCAGACCGCAGCCATGGAACCCCCAGCCCGGGCATGCTCGCTCAACCGCCGGTTGCTCCACGGGTAGGTTCCCTCGCCGCACATCAAGGCGAGATGCCGACGCAGTTCTTCCGCGGCGTACTCCTCGGTGGCACCCGGACTGCGCGGCAGGCAGATTGCAGCACAGGGGCGACCGTCTCTGGCCAGCATCAACGAACCAGGCTTCTTCATCCGCGCATGCCTCCCGGCCCCGCAGGCGTCCAGCCTGTGGCGGCTCAGGGGCACAGTCTAGCAGCCTGTCAGAACGCACGCACGCGGGAGTCTCACTCACTCCGACGGCAAAGGTCCCGCCGGACCCTGCAGACGAGAAACATCCCCATCCGGCCCACGTCCGCCAGCACGGCCACCGGCCTTTCGCCCAGCCGTCCAACGCAGACAGCAAGACGTCGCTCGAACCCGTTGTCTGACGCGTGCGGCATGGTGTTAACGGACCCTGGTGCCGATCCGCGCCGCAGCGGCCAGGCGACGCCCCGACGCCCGCTCGGCCTCGGTCGCGGAAGTTGTGTGTGGCTTGGGGCGACAGGCTCCTAAAACCGCCAGTTGACGAAAACCATGCCGGGGGCGAGTTCATCAGGCAGGCCGGTGAACCACGCATTCGCGGGGAGGAGGTTCACCAGTCCGATCTGCACACCGGTCTTGGCATCGGCGGCATAGTTGACAAATCCGAACTGCAGTCCTGTCAGACGCCCGGCATAGTTCACCGCACCGGTCTGCAGGCCTGTCAGGAACTCACCGGTGTAGTTCACGAACCCGCCCTGCCAACCAAGGAACTCGCCCTTGGTGTAGTTGATCGGCGCCCACTGGATGCCCTTGTAGTTGTCGGCATAGTTCATGATGAAGGCCCAACTTATCCCGGCGCTGTCACCGGTTGACCCGTTTACGATGCCCAAGGCCAGTGCCGTCTGTGGGTTCTCGCCCCAGATGCTCAAGGCCAGACCCTCAATTCGCTGGTGCCGGTCAAAGAGGGCGATGTCGGGTGTGAGACTGAGTTGCAGTGGCTGACTGGCTACCAGAGCCGAAGCGGTGAATACAATGGCAATCAATAGTCGTGTCTGATTCTTCATGATCGTCGTCTTTCTACTTTCTTGGAGGATAACAACACATTGATGCGACGCCTCTGCCCCGCATCTCTATCTGTTCCGTCGCGGACATACTCCGTCGTTCCCCGTTGCGAGCCAGTTGGAACCAGCCCCGCCCCCGGCTTGCCAGCTGACACTAGCGCACCCGAACGCCCCGCACGCTGCCCATCACGCCAAACACCTGCAGCAGCCACAGGCAGAGAATGACCACCACGACGACATTCAGGATCGTCTTCACCGGCTTGGCCATCGGGATATAGGTGTTGATGGCCCAAAGCACGACACCTACTATCACCAGAATCACGATGATGTTGACTAGCGGCATGGGAGTTCCTCTCTTTCCTATCCATTGCTGACAGGTGTGATGGTACGCTCAGGACCGGGCGTCAGCCATGGGGTGAAACCCTACCGCGCCGCGGAGTGGCGCACCCTGCGGCGTGGTTGGGATGCCGCGGCGATGGGCCAGTAGCTGTAGGGTTAGACCCCATGGTGGAGCCTGGCGCGTCTGTTTAGAGTACCGTCACGAAGCAAAGAACAACAACGCCTTCCGCTCACCTACCCCGAAGGTCACACCGCATGAAATGGATGCGGAAAATGCACAGCAAACTGCCGCGGAGAGGGCTGATATGAAACACACCCACACGGGAAGTACAGCGGAAGCCTGGACCTTCTGGAGGAGACCGCCAAGCTGAAGAAGGCCGATGTCAAGACGGCGGCAGTCGGACGGGAAGGCTACACAATGGTTACCTGAACGCTGTTCTCGATCACGCCCGCTGAGATCGCGTAGCGCGTGAGGCCGGCCGTGTCGTGAATGTCCAACTTTTGCATCAGGTGGTCCCGATGCTTCTCGACGGTCTTGACGCTGATGCCCAGTTCGGCGGCACACTGCTTGTTGGCATGGCCCTCGGCAATCAGTTGGAGCACCTCCAACTCGCGCGCACTCAGGCCGGCCACCTTCGTCTTCTGCCGGCCCCGACTGCCTGACGAGTTGTCAGAGCGCCGGCTCAGCCGTTTGGCAATCGCGGGGCTGAAAAAGGTATTCCCCTTGTGGACCTCCCGGATCGCCTCGGACAGGAAGTGGGCCGAGGACTGCTTGATCAGGTAACCGGCGGCCCCCAGTTCGGTCACACGCTCGACATAAGCGTCGTCGCTGTGCGCGGAGAGAATCAGTATCCTGGCATCCGGGACCGACTGACGAATCTGGCGGGTGGCCTCCAGCCCGTTGAGCTGCGGCATGGCGATATCCATGACCACCACGGCCGGCTGGAGTTTCTGCGCCATCGCCACGGCCTGGCGGCCCGTCGCCGCCTCCCCGATCACTACGATGTCGCGCTCGGCCTCCAACAGTTTCCGCAGTCCCTCCCGGACAATCATGTGGTCCTCGACCAACAGCACAGTGATGCGCGTTGCCGCATTCATGAGCGCGTCTTCTCCTGGTCGCCCTTGCCGAAAGGAATTCGCGCCTTGATGGTGGTGCCCTGCCCTGGCACCGACTCGAGTGTGAACGTGCCGCCAATCATCTCCACGCGTTCCCGCAGACCGATGAGTCCCAGTCGCTTGCATCGGCTGATGGAAAGTCCACGTTTCACATTGAACCCCCAGCCATCGTCGCAGATACTCATGTCGATGGCGTTCGGTCGCCGCTCAATGCGCACGTCCACCCGACTCGCACGGGCATGCCGGCCTACGTTGGTCAGTGCTTCCTGAACCACGCGGTAGAGGGCCGTTCGCTTGCCGCTGCCTAGATCCTCCACACCCGCAAACGTCGTCAGACTCACCCGCACGCCCGTCGTCTTCGTGAATCCCTTGATGAACGTCTCGAGCGCCGGAATCAGCCCCAGGTAGTCCAGCACCGCCGGACGCAGGTCAAAGGCGAACCGGTGCACGATGCCCACCGACTTCTCCACCAGCTCCTGCGTGCGCGCGATGTTCCTGCTCAGTCCCGCCGTGTTGGCCGTGGCCTCGGTCTTCAGAATCGCCAACCGCACATTGATGCTCGTCAGGATCTGGGCAATCACATCGTGCAACTCCCGACTGATGCGCTTGCGTTCCTCCTCCTGCGCCGACAGAATGCGGCGGGATAACTGCCGCAACTCCTCCTGCAGACGCCGCGACTGGCCCGCGACCCGGACGGACTGCCGCTCGCTCTGTCGCAGGGTCTGCTCCATGACCCTACGCTCGGCGATCTCGCGCTTCAGGCTGCGATTGGATGCCACCAGAGCCAAGGTGCGCTGGCCCAGGATCTGGTTCAACTTGCTCAATCGGACGTTGGCTTCTATCGCCGAACGGTGCGTCTGTTCCATCGGCAGGATGGCTTCGGCGAAAAACATTCCGGCCCGGGCGATGATGCGGCTGCGCGAAAGTGCACTGCTCACCGGCAAGGCCTGGGCCACCAGCGCCTGCTCATGCACCAGCGCGATATCCAGTGTCTCCATCCCCAGCCGCACCGCCTCGCGCCCCAACTTCAGCGCGGGCCGCAGACTCGCCGTCGCCCCTTGCTCGAGAAACCGGTTCAACGCCCCCGCGTAGCTGCGCTCAAACGCGCGAGGCTCATTTCTTGGCGTCATGGGCATCTTCCCCGACAAGTTCACTCATCATTGTTGTCGATCTTCGTACAAGCTGCTGCGTGTTGGCAATCCCTTTCTTGAGCCCTTCGGTACTGGCATCAGCCGCGTTCTTCAGGGCCAACAGCCCGAGGTCGATGGCGATCAGGGTCTGGGCGATTTCATTGTCGAGCCCGCGGCTGGTCCGCTGCCGCGCATGCTCCTGCGCCGAGAGCATTCCACACGTCAGGCGCCTTAGCCGCCGTTGCAGGCTGCGGAGTTCGAAGGCCAATCGAACGTGACGCGACCCGCTCTGCTTGAGCGCCTGTTCGGCCGCCTGGCGCTGGACCACGCTCTGCTTCAGACGCCGTGTCGAGGCGGACAACTCTGCTGTCCGCCGATGCAGCGTGCGCGTCAGGTGCCCCACGCGGAGGTCGTCCTTGCGCGCCGCCTGATGGGTCCCTTCGATCGGCACGATGGTCTCGATGAAGAAGCCCTGCGCACGCGCGATGGCGTGCCGTCCGGGTCTTGATGGCCCGGAAGGCGCCACCACACGCTCCAGCGCCTGCGCGTGCATCTTGGCCAGATCCAGCGGCTCCAACCCGAGCGCGAGCGCCTGGCGCCCCAGCCGGAGGGCCGTCCCCGGGTTCACGCCGCCGTCGTGACCAATGTGCTTGCGCAACGCCGTCGTATAGCGTCGCGACCAGCCGGCTGTCTCGGCCGCGGGCTTCACCGCAGGCGACGCCCCTGGATGATCCTTACGAGTACCACGACCACCGCGATGACCAGTAGGGCGTGGATGAACCCGCCCATCGTGTAGCTGCTGACCAGCCCCAAGAGCCAGAGTGCCAGCAGTACCATCGCCACTGTCCATAGCATACGACGCTCCTCTCCGCGGATGGCGTTGACTGAGCTGCGGGACTACACCTCGTCGATATCGCCTTGTGCAACCGCAGGGTACCCGATGCGCGAACCCCGCCCTATGGGGTAAAACCCTACCTCAAACTGCGAGAGTTGCCGTCGAATCTGCCGCCCCGACGTGCGCATGCCCA